>JBEEPJ010000030.1:0-14774 GCA_041191165.1 Bacteroidota bacterium
ACGGTCACCGACCTGAACGGCAACACGTGGCACCTGCAGTCCTTGTTGGACGAGGGAAAGACGGTCATCGTCGACTTCTCTGCCACGTGGTGTGGACCCTGCTGGGGCTACCACAACACGCACATCCTGCGCGACTTGTACGATGCATTCGGCCCCAACGGTACCGACGACTTGATGGTATTCTTCTTCGAGGGAGATGACCAGACCACGTTGGCTGACCTCCAGGGCACGGGTGCTTCTACCCAAGGCGACTGGGTCGCGGGTACGACCTACCCCATCGTGGACAACACCGGCGGCATCTTCGACGATTACGCTGGCGCTTACTTCCCCACGATTTACACCATTTGCCCCGACGGCATCCTGACCGAGTCTGGCCAGGTTTCTTTCGATGACCACTTGGCGATTGCCTTCGGCGGATGCGACAACTCCATCTCCGGCGCTGCACCCGTCATCGCTTACAACGGCGATGCTACGGCCTGCGACGGCGGATGGAATGCCAGCGTCGCACTGACGAACTACGGCTCTTCCGCGGTTACCTCTGCGACCTTCGAAGTCACGCTGAACGGCACGGCTCAACCCGACGTCAACTGGACGGGGTCTGTAGCTACCAACGGCAATGCGACGGTGGACTTGGGCACGTACAATGCGACGGGCAACATCAGCATCTCTTTGGTGTCCGTGAATGGTGAGCCCTGGGCTTCTGCCACGGCTGCGACAGTAGTGGCCTCCGAAGAGGCGATGAGCCTGATCCGCGTGAACATCAAGACCGACAACTGGGGCGAAGAGACCTCTTGGAACATCAAGAACAGCGCGGGCCAGGTGATTCAGCAAGTAGCGGCTAACACCCTGTCTGACGTCACCGAGTACAACTGGTGGGTGAACGTTCCCGCTGAAGGTTGCTACAGCTTCACCGTCAACGACGCTTACGGCGATGGCTTGTTCGGCAGCCAGTGGGGCGGTGGTTCCGTCAACGGTTTCGTAAATGTTTACTCCTACGACAACAACCAAGGCCAATTCTCGACCATCTACGCCTACAATGGCACCTACGACTTCGAATTGGAGTCTGCAGGCGCGAACGTAACGGGCATCACGGTGGATGTGGCTGAGTTGGATGTGGTTTCGTCCGCTTACGTGTTCCCCAACCCGGTGAACAACCAAGCGACCATCGAGTTCTCCTTGGAGCAGAACCAGAACGTCAGCGTTCAGGTCTTCAACACGCTCGGCGCTCGGGTGTTGAACCGCGACTTGGGCGTACGTCCTGCGGGTGAGCAGCGGGAAGTCCTCGACTTCTCTTCTTTGCAAGCCGGTGTATACGTGGTTTCCATCCAAGCCGGAACCGCCGTTACGACCTTGCGCGTCACGAAGCAGTAATCGATTTTTCACTGAATTCGGAAAGGGGCTGCCCGCAGGGGTGGCCCCTTTTTTATGGCATTGCGCTGCCCTCCAGAATTTCGCATCTTAGCGAGATGATGAAAAACCTGCGCACATGGGCAGCGCTCTTGGGTCTTGGAGGCCTAGCTTCCACGGCTGAGGGACAATTGCCTGACTGGAGCCCGGCGCCCGACTGGACGGCTGTGGACCTCAACGGCCAGTCCCACCACCTGCAATCGTATCTCGATTCGGGTTACACCGTGCTGATCGACTTTTCGGCCACCTGGTGCGGCCCGTGCTGGAACTACCACCAGTCCGGCATTCTGGAGCAGCTCTACGAAGCGCACGGGCCGGACGGGACCAACACGCTGCGGGTCTTCTTTATCGAGGGGGATGACAACACGACCCTCGCAGACTTGCAAGGCACCGGGCCCGCGACGGCGGGCAACTGGATCGCGGGGACGCCTTACCCCATCATCGACGACGGCGGGGCGATTTTCGATGCGTACGCGGGCAATTACTTCCCCACGATTTACACGATTTGCCCCCATGGCTTGCTGCGCGAGTCAGGCCAAACCTCCTTCAGCGCCCACGAGGCCATCATCCAAAACGCCAACTGCGCCCCGGCCAGCCAGCCGGTCGATGTTTGGCTGATGTCGTACGCAGGTTCGACACAAGCCTGCCCCGGAGAAGCTGCGCCCCTGGCCGTCCAAATCATGAACCTCGGCACGGAACCACTCACGAGCTGCACCATAGAAATCAGCAACTTGTCGGGAACGCTGGCCACATCGGAATGGAATGGCGCGTTGGAGACGTATGAGATGGCGGTGGTGGATTTGGGCTCCGCCACCTTCAACAACACCGGCTTCTTCTTCGTCGAGCTGACCAGTCCGGATGGAAATGCCACCAACAACAGCCTGACGGCCACCATGAATGTCAATGCCGCCGCCGCGACCACGCTCTTTCAGGTCGCGCTGACGACCGACGATTTCCCGGGCGAAACCGGCTGGTTCTTCCGGGATTCCGAGGGCACGACCGTGGCCTCCTCGCCGCAGGACCTCGTCGCCAACACCCCCTACACCTGGTGGGTCAACCTCCCGAGCACGGGTTGTTACAGCTTCCACCTGACGGACAGCTATGGCGATGGCCTCTCGGGTTCTTGCGCGGTCACCACCCACCTCGAAGGCGGGTGGCCCATGGCCCAAGTCTTTGCCCACAACGGCACGGGAGCCTTCTCCGAGAAATCGAAAGGCCTGCACGTGCAGGATCAGGTGGTGTCGGTCGGGTCAGCGGACCTCAACCTCGACTGGCGGTGCTTCCCCAACCCCCTGTCTCCCCACGACACCCACCTCTTCATCGAATCGGGAGTCCGGTCTGGTGGGCCCGCTGGCACCGCGCCTCGGGTCCAGGTGTTTGATGCGCAGGGCCGCCTGTTCCATGAGGCCCTGAGGCCCGATGCAGTCGGGGAACACGGAGCGCGTTGGGCGGTTCCGGCAGCGCATTGGCCCGCGGGGCTTTATCTCGTGCGGTTGATCGACGGAGGGGCAGTGAAAACGGCGAGCTGTATCAAATCATGAAGCACTTTTTGCTGTGGGGCAGCCTGGCCCTGATTTCCTTGGGAGGGTGCGATGTCATCGAAGACCCGGTGGTGCCGGCGCGGACCGGGTACCGCGAAGACCTGTACGGGCCTCCGCCGGAATTTCCCAGCGTGGAAACGCCCGTGCAGCATGTCCTGCTGGAGGACTTCACGGCCCACCAGTGCGGGAACTGTCCCGATGCCGCCCGCATCGCAGAAGAGCTGGCCGCAAGCCGACCGGGATTGGCGGTGTGCGCGATTCATGCGGGGAATTTGGCCTTGACGGATGATGACCACTTCGACACGGACTGGACCACAGAGGAGGGGGATGTCTTCTGGAGCCAGTTGGATTTTCAGGCCAATCCCCTGGGCCGGGTCAACCGAGCAGGCGGGCCAGGGAACTTCTTCGCACCGGCGCAGTGGGAGGCTGAGGTGGATGCGGCATTGGCTGCGCCTGCACGCGTGCATTTGGCCTTGCAAAGCGATTATGTTGCCGCCGCCGGTCATCTCAATGTGCATGTCCACGGCCAATTCTTCGACAACGTAGCGGGGCCGCTAAACTTGGCCGTGCTGGTGCTGGAATCTGACCTGGTCGATTACCAACTCGACTACAGCAGCACGCCGGAGGTGGTTCCGGATTACGTCTTCAAGCACGTCCTGCGCGGCTCGCTCAACGGGGCGCTTGGAACGGGATTTGGCACGGCATCGGACGGTGCCTCCACGGGAGATAAGGCACTGATCTCGTTCACCTACAACTGGAATGAAGCTTGGGTGCTGGAAAACTCCACACTCCTCGCCGTGCTCACCGGGCCAGATGGCACGGTCCTCAATGTGGTCGAACAGGAACTGGGCGAATGACAGCGCGGAGCCTGCTGCTGGCGTGGGGATGGGCGTTTGCGGTGCTGGGGGGGCTGGCCCAAGGCGCGGAGCCCGCACGGCCCTGGACCTTTCAAGGCGGACTATGGGCCGGAGCATGCCTCTCCCAGGTGCATGGCGACGGGGTGTCGGGATTCAACAAGCTCGGCGGTACCGCAGGGCCATGGATCCAGGTGCGCAACCAACCCGACCGCGGTTGGGAATTGGGCATTGTTTGGACCCAAAAGGGCAGCCGCCGGGTGCCCAATCCCCGCGCTGGCGATTACTTCACCTGGCGCTACCGCTTTACCTACATCGACCTTCCGTTATCCCGCGTGCGCGACCTCGGCGACTGGGGCTGGGTGAGCGCGGGCCTTCAGGCCTCATACCTCCTGAATGCGGAAGAGGATTACAACCAAACCGGCTACGCACCCGTCACCTATCTCCGCCTCAAACCCTGGGACCTTGGCGGCACTGCCGGCATGGGCCTGCACGTGACCGACCACATGGACTTCCATGTGCGAATGTCACAATCCCTGCTCCCCATCAGCCCGCGGCCCGACCAGCCCATCATCCAATGGGATAACTTCATGATGAATCTCGCCATCCAGGCGATGTGGGTGGTGCGCTGGGAGGGAAACTAAGCCCCACTGACCCGTGGCTGTCGAAAGGAACCAGCCCTACCGCTGCCAATCGTAGGTCGCTTCCACCGGAACCCGGACCGGAAACCAACCGGCCTTGCCCTTAACCTCACCCGCGATGCGCAAAGGAAGCGGACGCCCCAGCAGCAGGTCCATCGCATGCTTGCGCAACAGCCCACCGAGCGCGCCAGGATCGGTTTGTAAGGCCAAACCCACCGGGGTATCCGAACGGGGGGACAGGGTCTGCGGTGAGCCCAGGGTCACGGTGGCCAACGGCGCACCTTCGACGCTCAGCCGCAATTGGGCATCTACGACCTGAAGGGCATAGGGGTTGGGGTTGTGCAAAAGGACCCGCAAGTTGCCCGAGACGCCATCCGGTCCGATTTCCAGTGCCTCCAGCCCTTGCACGCTGCTCACCTCCACGTCTTGGTACAGACCGCAACCAGTCCACATCAAACCCATGACCAAGCCCGCCATGGCCATCAAAGCCCAACGCGCCTGTGGCATCACGAAGCGCCGTGCAGCACAGCGAACTGCTGGTGAAAATGCGGTATGGTCTCGATGCCCCGGAAGTAATTGAAGAGGCCGTAGTGCTCATCCGGGGAGTGGATGGCGTCGCTGTCGAGTCCGAAGCCCATCAACACCGTCTTCAGTCCCAGAATTTGTTCGAAGCTGGCGATGATCGGAATGGAGCCCCCGCTGCGCACCGGGATGGGCGGGCGGCCGAAGGTGGCCTCCATCGCTGCGGCTGCGGCCCGGTAGGCCGGAGAATCGGTGGGGGTGACCACAGGCTGTCCGCCGTGCATCGCCGTGACCTTCACCTGCACCGAAGGCGGGGCGATGCGGGTGAAGTGCGCCCGGAAGCGCTCCGTGATCTCATCGGGGTCCTGGTTGGGCACCAGGCGCATCGAAATCTTGGCCCACGCCTTGCTCGCAATCACCGTCTTCGCCCCCTCGCCGGTGTATCCCCCCCAAATCCCGTTCACATCCAGCGTGGGCCGAATGCTCGTCCGCTCGGGCGCCGTGTAGCCCCGTTCGCCCTCCACTGCCCCGATGCCGATGCTCGCCCGGTAGGCCGCCTCATCGAAAGGCGCCTCCGCCATCGCAGCCCGCTCCTCCGCGCTGAGTTCGACCACGTCATCGTAGAATCCCTCGACCTGGATGCGCTGGTCCTCATCCTTGAGCGAAGTGATCAGTTCGCAGAGGATGTTGATGGGATTGGGTGCCGCACCCCCGTACAGGCCGCTGTGCAAATCGCGGTTGGGGCCCGTCACTTCCACCTCGACGTAGCTCAAACCCCGCAGCCCCACGGTGATGGAAGGGACGTCATTGGACAAGATGCCCGTATCGCTCACCAGCACCACATCGGCCGCGAGTCGGTCCTTGTGGGTCCGGAGAAACTCCTCGAGGTGGGAGGAGCCGACCTCCTCCTCGCCCTCGATCATGAACTTCACATTGCAGGCACATCCCCCGGTGGCCATCATGCACTCCAGGGCCTTCACGTGCATGAAAAACTGCCCCTTGTCGTCGCATGCGCCCCGAGCAAAAATGGCGCCCTCAGGATGGATGGCGGTGGACCGAATCTGCGGCTCAAAAGCGGGGGTTGTCCACAACTCTAGCGGATCCGCCGGCTGAACATCGTAGTGCCCGTACACGAGCACGGTGGGGACGTGCTCAGACACGTAGACTTCCCCAAATACCACCGGGTAGCCCGCCGTGGGAATCAACTCCACCCCGGTGGCCCCGGCCTCCCGGAGCAACCGTGCGACTTCCTCCGCGCAGCGGTGGACATCCCCGGCATACGCCGGATCGGCGGAGATGGAGGGGATGCGCAACAACTCGAACAACTCCTGCACAAACCGTTCCCGGTTCTGGTCGATGTAAGCATTCAGATTCATGGAAGCAATTTACGTTGCATCCCGCCTCCTATCTTCGCGCAGCATTCGCTCGCACGCAACATGATTCCGGATTTTTCCAACACCCAACAGGCCTACTCCCACCTCTCGGACGGTGAATTGCGAAAGGCGGTTTGGCTTTTCAGGCTGGTGGGAAGGGCGTCTTGGGTCCGGGCTGGGAAAGGCCTCTTGGCGGTGGCCCGGGCGATGCATCTGCCGGTGGGCTGGGCCATCAAGCCCACGATTTACGCCCATTTCTGCGGGGGAGAAACCATCGAGGAGGCGGAGCAGACGGTGGAGAAACTGGCGTCCCGGGGAGTGAAGACCATCCTCGACTACAGCGCGGAGGGCAAGGACGCGGAGGGGGATCTCGATGCCGCCCGCGACGAGGTGCTGGCCGCCATCCGGGCCGCGCAGGGCGATGCGCGCCACGGGTTCAGCGTGTTCAAGGTGAGCGGGGTGGCCTCCACGCGCCTGTTGGAACAGGTGTCCCTTGCCGGCGAAGCGCTCGTGGGACTGACGGCCGAGGAGCGCGCGGCCTGGAGCCGGGTGCAGCAGCGGGTTACCGACCTCTGCGATGCGGCGGCATCTGCCGGAACCCGCATCTTCATCGACGCCGAAGAATCCTGGTTGCAGCCCGCCATCGACGGGCTGGCAGAGGCCCAGATGGCCCGCCTCAACCGCGGCCGAATCGTGGTTTTCACCACCGTGCAACTCTACCGCCACGACCGGTTGGAGTACCTGCGTACGCTGACCCATCAGGCCATCGCGGAGGGGTTTCAGGTGGGCGTGAAACTCGTGCGGGGAGCCTACATGGAGAAAGAACGCGCCCGGGCGGCAGCGGCCGGTCTCCCCTCCCCCATCCAGCCGGACAAAGCCAGCACTGACCGCGACTACGACGACGCCTGCGCCTGGTGCCTCCAGCACCGCGACCACATCGCCTTCTGTGCCGGTAGCCACAACGAAGAGAGCCAGTTGCGGCTCTGTGCGGGAATGGAGGAAGCCGGGGTGGCGGCTGGGGATGAGCGGGTTTGGTTCGCCCAATTGCTGGGCATGAGCGACCCCATCAGCTTCAACCTGGCGGCCCACGGCTACAATGTGGCGAAGTATGTGCCCTATGGCCCCATGCACGAGGCCATTCCGTATCTCATTCGGCGGGCGGAGGAGAACACGTCTGTGGCAGGCCAAACCTCCCGCGAGCTCGACCGGCTGCGCCACGAGCAACGCCGCCGCGCCCAGGCCCGGGCCTGACTCAGCGCGGCGAGGCGAGGAGGCCAGCGGCTTCCATGGCGGCCACCACCGAGGTTTGGATGTCCGCCTGCCGGTTCTCGGCGTACCACTTGTGCAAGCCCTCGCCGTAGTTCGCTGCGGTCTCGGGGTGGGACTTGAGTTCGCGGACGAGGGCCATCGCCGCCTCGGGCCGCGGGCCCCAGCGGCCCACCACCGCGCCATCCGGGCCCAGCAGGATGACCAGGGGGATGCTGCGTCCCCCGTTCGTGAGGAACTGGTCCATGAGGGGGAGGTTCGCATCGCGGAACAGGGCCCGGGCTTCGAGCCGGCCCTCGGCCGCCTGGGCCATGGCCGCGAGGACGGGGAGGATTTGGGCGCCGTCGCCGCACCAATGTTCGTTGAGGATCAACCAGCGCGTGCCGGGTTGGACGCGGGCCAGCGCGGCGGCGACCTCCTCGCGGAGGGTCAGGGTCTTCGCCACGCGCCGGGCGCGCTGCTGGTTGATGGCGATGTACTGTCCGTAGGGGTCGTCTTCGCGGGGGACGTGGGCGTGCAGGTCAGCCAGGAAGTCCCCGAGGGGGAGGGCCTGGTTCCAGTAGGGTGCGATGTCGAGGGTGGGGGCGGGGGTGCCGTCGGAGGCGGGGCGTGCAGATTCCATGTCGCAAAGGTAGGGCCAGCGGCCGGGCGGGGGCTGCCGCGGGTCAGGGGGGCGGGCCGGCCGCGGGTCAGGGGGGCGGGCCGGCCGGGCAGGAGCAGGGGGCGGCGTCGGGGGCCAGGGTGATCGACTGGAGGGTGGAGCGCTCCTCGGTGAGCAGGAAAGTCACCTGCTGCACCGGCCCCTGGTCGTACCGGAAAACGTATCGCTTGGGGGACTCGCGGGGCCCGCTGCGGCCCCAGTCGACGTCGCCGCTGTACACGAAGGCCGTCACGGGGTCGGGCAGCGATTCCCGGGCGGCGATGCAGTCCCAGACGCACCGGGCCTGGTCGCCCCACGCGAGCCCCCCCGCCTCCAGCGAGGCCCGGATGCGGCGCTCGGGCAGCCAATCGCTGCAGCTGCGTCCCTGAAAGAACAAGTACGCCAGGACCGTGCCGATGAACAGCCCGATCCCGAAACGAAAAAAGCGCTGGGTCAGGTTCATGGCGCCAAAGTACGTGAACGCCGGACCGCGGGCGGGGGGATGTGCGTGTAAATTTGGCCTGAAAGTCGCAAAACATGATCGAAACCCACAACCTGCGGTTCCGCTACAGCCCGCAGACCCCGGAGTGGACCTTCCCGGACGTGCAGTGCGCGGCGGGCGAACGGCTCCTGCTGCTCGGCGCTTCCGGGTCCGGCAAGACGACGCTGCTGCACCTGATGAGTGGGTTGCTCAAGCCAGCTTCAGGCCAAATCCGACTCGCCAACACCGACTGGTCCACGCTTTCCGGTGCTGCGGCCGACCGGTTCCGCGGGCGCCATGTGGGCATCGTCTTCCAGCGACCGCACTTCGTCCAGAGCTTGACGGTCGCCGAAAACCTGGGGCTGCCGCTGTTCCTGGCGGGGCTGGCGCCGGACCCTGCCCGCGTGCGGGAGTTGCTCGAGGCGCTGGGCATAGGCGACAAGGCGGGGGCCCGTCCCCGGGACTTGAGTGTGGGGGAGCAACAGCGGGCAGGCATCGCCCGGGCGCTCGTCCACCGGCCTTCCGTGGTCTTCGCCGATGAGCCCACGAGCGCCCTGGACGACCGTTCCACCGAGGCGGTAGTGTCCCTCCTGGAGCACCATTCGGCCCAAGTGGGCGCCAGCCTCCTCATCGTCACCCACGACAATCGACTCCGGGACCGCTATCCCCGGCACCTCTCCCTCTCCCCGCTCACCTCCGATTCCCCCTTGTCATGAGCTGGATCCGCATCGCTTGGCGCAACCTCCTGGCCAAGCCCCTCTCCACCGGACTGAGCACGATCTTGCTGGCTTTTGGGGTCGGTTTGGTCAGCCTGCTCATGCTCACCGAACGGCAGCTCGACCAGGCTTTTCGCCGCAACATCGAGGACATCGATCTGGTGCTCGGCGCCAAGGGCAGCCCCCTGCAACTGATTCTGGCCAACGTCTACCACATCGACGCGCCCACGGGCAACATCCGGCTCTCCGACGCCCGGCAGGTGATGACGCACCCGTACATCGAGAAGGCCATCCCGCTCGCATACGGCGACAACTTCCAGCGCTACCGCATCGTCGGCACGGAGCCTTCCTATCCCGCCCATTACGGCATGCAACTGGCCGAGGGCCGGCTCTGGGAGGCGCCTTTCGAGGCGACCATCGGGGCGCAAGTGGCCCGCGAATCCGGGCTCAAGGTGGGCGATACGTTCTTCAGCGCCCACGGCCTGGTGGACGAAACCGACGTCCACGGCGACCTCGCCTTCACGGTGGTGGGCATCTTCGAGGAGGGGCAGTGCGTCGTAGACCAACTCCTCCTCTGCAACATCGAGTCCATCTGGGGCGTGCACGAAAAACCGGAGACGGAACCAGCGGAATCGTCCCCCCCAGCCGATGAGGAGCAAGCCCCCACCGAGGCCCCCACCGAGGCCCCGACCGAGACTTCCTCGGATACACCCGCCCCGTCGCCGCGGGCCGGCGCGATGCGCATCGGACCCGGGGGCGTCGTCATGGGTACTGTGGGCCCGCAGACGGGAGGAAAAGACCCGGATGGGGACAGAGAAATCACCGCAGTCTTGCTCAAGAAGCGCAATCCCCTGGCGGTATTGACCATTCCCAACCTGCTCAAAGAGACGAACATGCAGGTGGCCCTGCCCGCCATCGAAGTGAACCGTTTGACCCAGAACTTCGGCATTGGAATGGGTACGCTCCGAGCCATCGCCTGGCTCATCATCGCCCTGAGCTTCGCGAGCATTTTCATCTCGGTGTACGACAGCCTTCTCGCTCGGCGGTACGAACTGGCATTGATGCGCTCCATGGGGGCCTCACGCGGAGGCATCTACCGTTCCTTGTTGTGGGAAGGCGGGTTGCTCAGCGTGATGGGAGCCGCTTTGGGTTTGATTATGAGTCGATTGGGATTGTGGGTGATGGCGCAACTGGTAGCGGATGCGTTCCATTACAACCTGGCGGGGATGGAGCTTATGTGGGGTGAGGTGTATTTGGCCTGCGGCGCTATCTTCGTGGGACTGATTGCCGCGGCGATACCGGGCATTTCAGCGATTCGTTTGGACATTTCTAGAACGCTCTCCGATGGCTGATCGCAAGGTGATTTTTCGTTACTCCTGGCTGATTATGGGCCTGTTGCTCGTGGGAGCGAGCATGGTGGACTTCAGCTCCATGTGTCATCCTACAGAAGCGGGTGAGCGCACCCAAGACGCGCTCATGCGGACGGCGGCGGGAGGAGAAGGGGAAATCGAGCCACCCGTGACGGCGGGTTTTGAAGGCGCCCATCCTTCGGGTCAGGGTGATCCCGGAGCCCCCAGTGCCGACAACCCCCACGGATTTTCCGCGAATGCAGAAGACGACGTCTACGGGGAAAGGGTCTTGGCAGCACGGAATCAGGGCCGGGAATTGGATACGGACCCCAACTTGCAGGTGTCGGGTGCCAAGCCGCTGACCTGGCAGACCCTGGAAGATGTGACCTTCAAGGACGTGTTCATCGAAGAGATGGGGGCGTACTATTGGAAGCCCACCTTCGGTCCCAAGGTGAAGGCCCTGGAAGGCAAGCCCTTCTACATCACGGGGTATATCATTCCGGTGGACGTGGATGAGGACTTCTACGTACTCAGCCGTTATCCGTACGCCAACTGCTTCTTCTGCGGCGGTGCCGGGCCGGAATCAGTGGTGGATCTGCAGTTCAAGGGCAAATCCAAGCGGGCTTACCAAACCGACGAACGCCTCACCTTCGTGGGCACGTTCCACCTGAATTCAGACGACATCTACCAGATGAATTACATCCTCAAGGACGCCGTCGAGTTCAAGCCCTGAATCCGTCCTTTTTGGAAGAGTGCGTTTTGTCTGCGACGGGCTTTGCGCAAGGCGCGTTGCTCCTCCTCGGGTAGCCGGAGAATAGAATGACATTCCGGACTGCAGGTGCCTTGGTGCAATTGCGCACAATCGGCGCATTGCAAGAAAAGCAAATTGCACCCGACGTTCGCGCAGTTCGTGTGGTCGTCACAGGGTTGACCACACTGATGGCATTGCGAAACGATGTCGTCTGAAATGCGTTCCCCCCGACGTTCGTCAAAAACAAAGTTCTTCCCGATAAATCGGTTCTCTAGTCCTTGGGCCTGCACTTGCCGGGTGTACTCGATGATGCCCCCGTTGAGTTGATGCACGTTTTTGAATCCCTTGTGCACCAGCCATGCCGAGGCCTTTTCGCATCGGATTCCCCCCGTGCAATACATCACGATGGGGGCGTCCTGCTTTCCCTGTAACATCTCCTCCACCACCGCAATTTCCTCGCGGAAAGTATCTACATCCGGCCGGATGGCTCCGATGAAGTGTCCCACCTCGCTTTCATAGTGGTTGCGCATGTCGATGAGGATGGTCTCCGGCCGTTGGGTCAAATCGTTGAACGTGACTGCATCGAGGTGGACGCCACACCGGGTGACATCGAACGTACCGTCTTCCAATCCGTCGGCGACGATTTTGGGTTTGGTCTTGATTGTGAGTTTGAAGAACGATTTGCCCTGTTCCACAGCGACATTGAGCCTGACCCCATCGAGGAAAGAAATGCTGTACAGGTGATCGCGGAAGGCTTCAAACCGCTCCGTGGGAACCGAAATCTGGGCGTTGATCCCCTCTTGGGCCACGTAGGTGCGGCCCAGCACTTCCAATGCCGTCCAATTCTCGAACAGAAAGTCCCTGAAAAACTCCGGTTGCGCAATGTGGGCGTATCGATAAAAGGAAACGGTGGTCCGCGGACGGGCATCCGACAACATCCTTTCAATCAACACCTTTCGGTCCGTGAGATTCCGCAATTCCTTTTTCATCCTGCTATCCCCGCGCATCTGGCTGGGAACTTAAATTTAGTCACAATTGAGCTCCCTCGGGTGATTGGGGTCAGGTGTTCGCAGCCGCAATCCAAGCGCGGACAGGTTTCTGCGCAATCCTTGGTATCCCGCTCGCTTCACGGCACTTCGCCTGAAAACCTCGCGAAAAACCTCCTCCGAGATCTCCTCCCAGTCCGACCGGGTCATCTCCATCAATCGCGGATGGGGCTCCCAGGCGGGCTCGGTATGCGGTCGGGCATGTCGATTCCAAGGACAAACCTCCTGGCACACATCGCAACCAAAGGCCCAGTGTCCCATCTGCGCTGCCACCGGTTCCGGAATGGCCCCCTTGAGCTCGATGGTGAAGTAGCTGATGCACCGGGAACCATCGACCACCTGCGGGCGAATGATCGCGCCCGTGGGGCACGCATCGATGCAGCGGGTGCAGGTGCCACAGTGATCCGCCACCGGCGCATCGGGCTCGAGATCCACATCGAGCAACAGTTCGGCCAGAAAAAAGTAACTCCCCCTTCCCTTGGAAAGGGTCAGGCTATTCTTCCCCGTCCATCCCACCCCTGCACGCCGTGCCCAAGCCCGCTCATGCAGAGGAGCGGAGTCCACAAAAGCCCTGCCCGCCACCTCACCCCAGCGTTCCCGCAGCGCATCGAGCAATTGCCTGAGCCGGGTCTTGAGAACATGATGGTAGTCCTGGCCGTACGCATATCGTGCAATTCTCGGAGAATCAGGGTCTTGCGGTACTTCATCGGTGTAGTAATTGTAGGCCAAACTCACTACACTCCGCGTCCCCGGGTGCAGCAGCCTCGGATCCAGTCTCAGGTCGAAGTTCCGCTCCAAATAGCTCATCTCACCCTGAAACCCCTGCCGCAACCACGCCTCCAAACCCGCCGCCTCCTCCTCCAAATACCCGGCCCGTGCAATCCCCACGGCCTCGAACCCCAATGCCTTCGCCTGCTCCTTCAACCACGATGAGCGTTCGCGTTGCAACCACGCCGTTCTCCCCATCACACGTCGAACAAAGTGCCCGATCCGGCTACCGGACTGCGCCCCAAATGCCGATATGCCGCCTCCGTTGCCTGCCTGCCCCGCGGCGTCCGCATCAAAAGCCCCTCCTGAATCAAGTAAGGCTCATACACCTCCTCCAACGTACCCGCATTTTCCCCAATGGCCGTCGCGATGGTGGTGACCCCCACCGGACCACCTTTGAATTTGTCGATCAACGTGGTCAAAATGCGATTGTCCATCTCATCCAACCCCTTGCGATCGACGTGTAAGGCATCCAAGGCATAGGCCGTAATGTCCGGCGCGATAACTCCATCCCCCTTGACCTGCGCAAAATCCCTCACCCTCCGCAGCAAGGCGTTCGCTATCCGTGGCGTACCCCGACTCCGGGAGGCGATCTCGAAGGCAGCCGCATCCTCGATGGGCACCCCCAAAATGCCGCTGCTGCGCATGACGATATCCGTCAGGGTCTTCGCATCGTAATACTGCAGCCGCAAGTTGATGCCAAACCGCGCCCTCAACGGAGCGGTCAGCAACCCTGACCGCGTCGTTGCGCCCACCAGAGTGAACGGGTTGAGATCGATTTGCACCGTGCGCGCATTGGGCCCCGTGTCGATGACCAAATCGATCCGAAAATCCTCCATCGCCGTGTAGAGAAATTCCTCGACCGGCTTGGGCAATCGATGAATCTCATCGATGAACAAAACCGAACCACGCCGAATGTTCGTCAAATAAGGCAACAACTCCTTGGGCGCCTTCAAACTCGGTCCGCTTGCCATCTCAACCGGCACACCCATCGCACTCGGAATGCAAACGGCGAATGTGGTCTTTCCAAGTCCGGGAGGGCCATCGAGCAAGATGTGCCCAAGTGGCTCCTCGCGCTTCTTCGCGGCATGAATTGCAATCTCTAGAACATCCATGACCTCCCGTTGCCCGACCATCTCCGACATCTGTTTCGGTCGCAGCACCACGTCACTATCGGACTTGAGCCCACCTGCTGGAGACTTTGCTGTGGAAGGCATTGAGGAGGCTTGCGGAGAATCCGTCGACGGAACTGGTGCAGAAGACTCGCTGTCGAATTCATCGCCCGAATCCTCAATGTCATCTCGGGACTTCCCTGGATCCTGCTTGCCGTGATTCGGTCCGATCTTCTTTTCCCTCGCCATGCAATTCCCTCTGGCCTTCCGATTTTGCCGTCCCTACGAGTCCGTTTGCCAAGTGCGT
>JBEEPJ010000031.1:0-14661 GCA_041191165.1 Bacteroidota bacterium
TGCTCCAACCTGGGACAGCAACCCCATCGCATGGATGCGGGTGACGTGCCCTTGCGCTCGGCTCTGCAAGTAGGCCAAATCGCCCCGATGCGCCAACGCCGGCTGCGTGTCGGGCAACAGGACCACGTCGGTGAACCCCCCGGCGGCTGCAGCGGCCAGACCTGACTCGAGCCCTTCTTTTTGCTCCTCGCCCGGATCCCGGAAATGGGCCTGACCATCCACCCAGCCCGGAGAGACACAGCTGCCCGGGGATTCCCAGACTTCGCACCCTTCCGCAGACAGTCCGGGGGCCATTTGCGCAATGACCCCTCCTTCGCAACGGATGTCAAGGGTGGCGCCGTGGGCGGGACTGGCGGGGTCGATGACCGTTACGCCGCGGAGGAGGAGGGCCTTTTCCATCGGGAGAGCAAGAGGGTTTCGGTGAGCAGGGCAGCCAGGGCGAGCAGCAAAAACCACTTCCACCACGGCGTGCCTTTTTCCAATTGGTTGACCCGGGCAGCAATGGCGGTGGCATCGGTATCCCAAACCTCCGCCCGTTCCCATCCCGCAGAATCCAGCTTCGCCTCCCATTCGGGGATGTCGTAGGGGCTGGCATCCGATTCGCGGCGGTCGTGGTTCATGCCGATGAGCGCCAGGGTGTCCGGGCCTGCCAGGACGGCGTAGTGACCGGCATGGGGCCGGTTGGAACCCAGGCCCAACAGCAGGGAGCCGGGCAGGTTGCGCACCTCCGGGAGCAGGGTGGCCTGGGCGGTGTCGGCCGGCACCATGCGGATCTCCAGGTTGGGCGCAGACGGTACTCCCCGAATGGACCAAGAGGTGGTGAGGCCCAACGTTCCGGCATAGACCGGGGTAGACCGGGACAACTCGGCCATGCGAAGCAGGGTGGGCACGAAGAGCGCATGACGAATCAAGTTCCCATGCTCGGGTTGCAGCGAGGCCGCCAGGAAGTAGGCATGGCCCTGCCCGGCCGAGATGCGGGTCAACAGCGGCACGCCGCGCTCTGTGGACACGACGACCTCCTCCTCGGGGCTGGGCGTTCTCCGGAGCACCTCTGAGAACACGGGCAGGTCGGCTTGGGCGGGCGTGGCCGCAAAAACCCCGCGGTACAGCGGATGCTCCGTTTGCATGTCCCCCCAACGGTCCTCGCCGGAGACCCAATCCGCCTCTCCAGCGCCCCAGCTCCAGTCCGCCCGGAATCGAGCCGCGATCTCGCTGTCCTCCTCCCGCTCGGGGAGGTACAACACCGACCCGCCCTGCTCCACGAAGTTGCGCAGCAGCACTCCGAGGCCCGAGCCGGGCGACTTCATCCCCTGCACCACCACAAAATCCCGGTCCGCCAGCGCTTCGAAGTCGAGGGCGGCCACCGTGGCGACATCGTATCCGTCCCCGCCGGCGGCAAAGACTTGGCGCAACGCCCGCGACACCGGCCCGGCCGTGCCCGCCGGCTCGTAGATCAGCACCCGGACCTGCCGGGTGACCTCGTACCCCCAGGAGAACCCGTCGTCGAACCGGATGGGCGCATCGTCCAGCGATACCGTCGCAGCGGCAAACCCCGCCTCCCCGTGGGTGAACGACAGGACCGTGTCCGTCATGCGCCCCGGTTCGAGATCGAAGGAGCCCAAGGCCACCCGCCGCCCGTTGACGAACAGCTGCAACGGCAAGTCCTCCAGGCGGTCGGTGGCCGTGTGCCCGATGCGCACCCGGAGGGCGGCGGGCTTGCCGGCCAGCTGCAACGGCGCCTCGAAAGCGACCGAGTCGATCCAGAGGTTGGTGCTGGACTGGGCGATGCCCGGCACGAAGACCAGCGGCCAACCCCCGATGCCATCTGCGGACGGCGACTCGAGCGTGTGCGTGTTGCGCTGCAGGTCCGTGAAGCAGTACACCACCCGCTTGCGGTCCGGTTCCCGCAGGAGCAAGTTCTCCATGCGCTCGAGCACCTCCGGCAGCGCGCGCACCTCGGCGGCCGGCTCGATCTCGGAGAGCCGTTGCAGCGCCTGCGACCGGGTCAGCACCTGCTGGTCGCGGCCCGAGAAGGCGTGGGTGAGCACCACGAACCGGTCGGTCTCTGCGTAACGCTCGATGACCTGGCGGGCGCGCTCGAGCGAGGATTGCAGGATTTGGCCTTCTTCACCCACCGCCTCCATCGAAAAACTGTTGTCGATGTAAATGCCCACGGCCATGCCCCGCGCATCATCCGGCCCAACGCCCTCCGGCTGTTGCTTCGGCGGCGGGGTAAACGGCTGGGCGAATGCGATGATCAGCGCCGCCATGGCCAGCAAACGCATCAGGAGCACCACCAGATGGCGGAGCCGCTGGGTCGCCCGGCTGTCGCGCTGCACCGCCTGCAAAAAGGCCACGTGGGGAAAAATCACGCGCCGGAATCGCCGGAATTGCAGCAAGTGCACGAGGATGGGAATGGACAACGCGGTCAGTCCCCACAGTATTTCCGGATGAGCGAATTCCATTCAGGCCAAATTTACTCCCAATTTTGCCCCCATGGCGCAGCGAGCGATGATTTCCCCCCCGCACGAAGCGGCGGCCCGGTGGGCCGATTTTCTGCGGGAGAAGGCCCTCAAGTACGAGTCGCGGGACTTCATTCCCGACGACCCGGTGGCGATTCCGCACCGCTACGCCCAGCCCCGGGACCAGGAGCTGGCGGGCTTCCTGACGGCCCTCATCGCCTGGGGCAACCGAAAGTCCATCCTGCAGTCCGCGGAGGGGTGGATGGGCCGAATGGATGACGCGCCGTACGCGTTTGTGCGGTCGGCCTCGCGGGCGGAGTGGGAGGGGGCGATGTCGGGCTGGTGCCACCGGACGATGTCCGCCGCGGATGCGGTGGCCATCGGGCTCGGCTTGCAGGGGTTGTTGCGGGAGTGGGGGAGCCTCGAGGCCGCCTTCGCCGCGGGGTTCCCGGCCGCCATCGCGGGGGCGACCCAACGGCCGCTGACTGGTGGCGCCCCAGTTGACACCCACGGGGCCCAGATGCAGGCTGCCTGGGGGCGCTTTCACGACCTCGTCTTCGCGGGATCCCCGCCGGGGCGGGAGCGCAAGCATGTGGCGGACCCCCGTCGGGGCGCGGCGGCGAAAAGGCTCAACATGTTCCTGCGTTGGATGGTGCGATCGCCGGCCCGGGGGGTGGACTTGGGGATTTGGACCCAGGTCCGGCCCAGCCAGTTGATGATGCCGCTCGATGTCCACACGGCGAATGTGGGTCGCAAACTGGGGTTGCTGGAACGGCGGGCAAACGACTGGCGGGCCGTGGAGGAGTTGACGTCCGCCTTGCGCGTGGTGGACCCCGAAGACCCGGTCAGGCTGGACTTTGCCCTCTTCGGGTTGGGGGCCATTGAGGGATTTTGACGGAAGTTTGGCCTACCCTCACCCCTCCCCCTTCTCAATTCTCCCTTATCAATTCTCATTTTTCCCATGCCCACCCCCTCATCTCCTGAGCTCCTCCCCACCGGAGACGGCAGCTGGACCTTGCGTTCCGGCGTCCATGGCGTGCCGTACCACAGCGTTTATGGGGCCTACACGGAGTCGCTGTACGTGTTCGTCGAGCAGGGGTTGAGCGCCTGGTGGACAGCGGCGAGCGCATCGGACGGGGGGCGTCGGGGGTGTGACGTGCTGGAGGTGGGGTGGGGGTCGGGGCTCAACGCGGCGTGCGCTTGGCGCTGGGCCCAGGATCAGGGGGTGGAGGTGCGGTACCGGGCATTGGAGCCAGATCCGCTGCCCCGGGAGGTGCTGGAGCGCCTCGATCACGGGGAGCGCACGGGGATGGGGGGGGAGGCATTTGGGGAGATGATGGGCGTGCCGGAAGGGCAGGAGTGGCGTGGGGGAGCGCATTTTTCGCTGCGGTGGGAGCCCACCGATGTCCGGGACTGGGAACCGGAGGCGGCGGGGTCGGTGGACGTGATTTTCTTCGATGCCTTTGCGCCGGAGTCGCAGCCGGAGTTATGGACCGAGGCGGTTTTTGCGCGGCTGTATCGGGCCCTGCGGGTGGGGGGGAGGTTGGTGACCTACTGCGCCAAGGGCGAGGTGCGGCGGGCGATGGTGGCCGCGGGGTTTGCCGTAGAGCGCCTGCCCGGCCCACCGGGGAAGCGGGAGATGCTGGCGGCGTGCAAGACCCCGCCCACCCGCTTCAACCTGCGGGTGTATGGGCTGGTGGTGGACCAAGGGCGCGTGCTCATCAGCCGCGAACGCATTCAAGGGCAGTGGTATGCCAAATTCCCCGGAGGCGGTGTCGAACCCGGCGAGGGCATCCGGGACGCACTGCACCGGGAGTTTCGGGAGGAATTGGGGCCGGAGGTGGAGATCGGGCGGGTCGAGCATTTTTACACCACCGATTTTTTCCAGCGCAGCGCCTTCCGGGCCGAGGACCAGGTGGTCTCCATCTATTACCGGGTTGAGCTGGCGTCGCCGCTACCGGAAGAGGGGATGAAGGCCTGGGATGGGTCGCCGTTGACCTTTCATTGGTGGACGGTGGGGGGGGAGGAGGGGGATTTGGCCTTCCCCATCGACCGTCATGTGGCGAGGATGCTCCGCGAAGGTCTTCAGTGAAGGGGCGCGGCGCCGGGCAGGAAGCGGATGCCCGGATTTTCGCGCTGCAGACGGCGCAGGAATCCCGCGCGGTCCCGCGGCGAAATGAGCACGGATTGCCTGTGGCCCCAACGGATTTCCAACCGGTCAAATCCCGCGGCAGGGGCGCTCAACAGGCTGGTGCTCTTGCGCACTTCTGAAATTTCGGCGAGCGGGACGCGCAACCGGTAGAACCCGCTGCGAATCTCGAGATAAGGAGGCGCAAACCGGTAGGCGGTCGAGTAGAGCATGGCCATCACCGCCCCGGTGGTCGAGATGAGGATCGCAGCAGCCCAGCCGTTGCCATCGCGCAGCGCGAGTCCGATGGGCACGCCCAGCGAGACGGCCAGGAACAGCAGCAAACCCCGGCTCACCGCAGAGGGAAACCGGTCCTTCGTGCCGGGCGGTGCGCCTGTCGTTTCAGAGGCCGATGCGCCGGACGACATAGGCGGAGACGCGCTCGTAAAAATGGGCGGGTGTCAGGGTCCGCCAGTCGATTTCGTTGATCTCCCCCCCGGACACGAAGTACTGGTCCAGGTCGGCCGCCTGCATGTCTTCGAGCACGTGGTCGCGGAAGTTGAGCAGGGCGATCCATCCGTCCCGGTCCGAAATGTCGTCGAACCATTCCTCGTAATAGCTATCGTCGCTGTGGTGGAAGTTGAGCACGTTCTCGCCGATGAGCAAGAACCGCACGATGCCTTGCTCGACCAGCAAGTCGATGACCTCGCGCTTGAGGGTCATGATGTCATTGTGCAGGCAGTCGTTCCACTCTCCGATGAACTCGAGGATGGCATACCCATCGTCGTAGTCCACAAACAGGATTTTCAGGCACAAGGTGGGCGAACCCATCGTATCCCACTGCGGATGGATGTAATGATCGTAGATCCGGGTGGAATAAGAGAATTCACTGTAGGTCCTTCCGTAGAAAGGACTTTTTTCATCCTCGCTGGCAATATAATGATTGCGCCAGGCGTAGTAAGGTTCTAGCAGATGCATCGTTCGTATCGTTCTTCAGGCCAAACCCTCCCGCTCCCACATCGCACATGCCGCCCGGGGATTGCCAGCCTTGCGCAGCAGTTCGGCTGCTGTGGGTTCATCCACGCCGGTCCAATCTCGGATCATCTGGATGCCGCGTTGGATGAGTTTTGCATTCGAGGGTTGCATGTCGGCCATGCGGGTGCCCCGGACATGCCCCAGTCGGATAAAGGTGACGGTGGTGATCATGTTCAGCACCAGCTTGGTGGCCGTGCCTGCCTTGAGGCGGGTGGAGCCGGTCACAAACTCCGGACCGGTGAGCACTTCCAGGGGGAAGTCGACTTCCGCGGCGATGGGGGATTGGGGGTTGCAGACCACGCAGGCGGTGACGAGGCCGGCGGCGCGGGCGGCGCGGACCCCGCCCCGGACATAGGGGGTGCGCCCCGAGGCCGCAATCCCCACGAGGGTGTCCCGGGTCGGGTCCGGCCGGTGGGGCTGCAGGTCGCGCCAGGCGCCCGCCTCGTCGTCCTCCGCCCCCTCGACGGCCTGCCGCAGGGCGCCGTCCCCCCCGGCGATCAGCCCCACCACCCGGCCGGCGGGCACCCCGAAAGTCGGCGGGCACTCACTGGCATCCAACACCCCCAGCCGCCCACTCGTCCCGGCCCCGATATAAAAAAGCCGCCCGCCGGCCCGCATTCGCTCCTCCAGTACCTCCACGAAAGCCGCCAACGCCGGCCGGACCCGATCGACCGCGTCCCACACCTCCCGGTCCCCGGCGTGCATCCACTCCACAAGCCGTTCCACCCCCTGCAACTCCAGGTCCTGGAAGCGCCCCACATCCTCGGTCCCGCCCCCGACCGGAGCCGTCGGGCCGCCTTTTAGTCCTTGCTCCATGTGAAAAAGTTGCTGTGAAAGTTCCTTCGGATCACCGCCGGAAGATACAGCCCAACTCCCCTTAAATTCGCGCCATGCCCCACTTCGGTCAACCCCTGACGCCCCTTCGTCGCGCCCCCCGGCGCAGCCTTTTCTCCCGTGCCCTCTCGCTAGCGGCCCTCCTGCTCCTGCTGGGCGCCGGCGCCGCTTCTTGGGTCACCCCGGCCCGGGCCCAGGTCGACACCACCGGCACCGAGGGACTGCCCGTCAAGTACGCCTACCGCTTCACCGAGGCGCGCCACAAGTACAACATCCTCAACCTGCGCGGCGCCCTGACCGACTACCGTTCCCTGCTCGAAGAGCTGCCGGACGATGCCCGGATTCTCCTGTGGATGGCCCGCTGTCATTATGGGTTGCGGCGGGAGGATTTGGCCTGGGAATACCTCGAGCGCGTGGCGAAGGTGGACCCTCAGCTGGCGGAGAGTGAGCGGCGTTTTCAAGGCCAAACCCTGCACCGCCTGGGCCGATACGAGGAAGCCCTGGACGTCTTTCAGCTCCACCTCGCCTTCGACGACCCCAAGGGGGACGACCGGGCGGAGGTCGAGCGCTGGATGCTCGAATGTCGGCGCGCCTGGGCGGCGTCTGAGGCGGGCGTTCCGAACTATCCATCGCAGGACCTCGGGCTCGAGGTGAATTCGCGGTTCGACGAATACGGTCCGCACTGGTCCCCCGACGGCAACGCCGTGGGCTTCACGTCCCGCCGGGACGGAGGGCTCAACGGCGCCCTCGACACCGAGGGGGATTTCCGGTTCTTCTCGGACATCTATGTCACCCAACGTACGGCGGGCGGCTGGAGCCGTGCCGTGCTGATGCCCGGCGCCGTCAACACCATGGGCTACGACGACCTGCTCGCCTGGCCCGCTTCCGGCAACTCCCTGCTCATCTACCGCAACAACGCCGAGCTCGCGGGCGACATCTGCGTCAGCCTCCGCCAGGAGGATGGCAACTGGGGCGACGCCACCAAGCTGCCCAAGCCCATCAACACCAGTTACTTCGAGGGCTCCACCTCCATCTCGACCGACGGCGCCAAGATGTTCTTCGTCTCCGAGCGCCCCACCGGCCTGGGCCGATGCGACCTCTACGTTTCCGAGAAGCGGGGCGAGGGTTGGACGCAACCGGTGACCCTCGGCGCACCGGTGAACACGCCGGGCGACGAGAAGTTCGTGCAGGCCCTGGGCGACGGTCGGGTCATCCTCTTCGCCTCGGAAGGGCATGCGGGCTTCGGAGATTATGACTTGTACCGCACGGAGTGGGTGGATGGCGGTTGGTCCGTTCCCACCAACCTGGGCCTGGGCATCAACGGCCCGCGGGAGGAGTCCACGGTCAGCCTTTCCGCGGACGGGAATTCCCTGTTGCTGGCGGCGGAGCGATTCCAAGGTTTGGGCGAGCGGGATCTCTACCTGCTCGACGTGTCCCGGCATCCGCGGCTCGGCGCCCGTGCCACCGCCGTGCAAGCGGGGACGTTGACGGTGGCAGTCGCCATTCCTGCGGGGGGCCGCTCCGCGGCCGGCGTAAAGGTGCGGGTTTTCGACACCGCTACGGGCGGAAGCGTCCTGGCAGAAGGCACGTGCGACCGCCAAGGCCAGGTGACCTTCAGGCTTGCCGACAATGTCGTTTACCACATCGAGGCCCAGGTTGGCGATCGGGTGGTCCGCAAGCCCTGGTCCCTCGAGCGAACGGGCAGCGGATCTTTCGCAGAGACGTTTTCGCTGAACTGGTGATTCCGTCCGGAAACCGGAGCGGCAGGAGGCAAGGCTGCGGATGAGGTCCCTGTCGCAACGTTTTTGTATCTTCCTGCGTAATTGGGATTTAAAATTCAAGGATGGAAAAGTCTCCGAATCACCCGCGCAGGTCGCACCCTGCCCAGCATCCCGCTGCGTTGTTCTGTGCCCTTGTGCTCAGCGGGGCCTTCGCCGCGCCCTCATTGTCGGCCCAGCAAGTTGCCCCATCTGTCGCTCCTAAATCCGCGGAAACAACTCAGGTTCAAGCAGCTGGAGATTCGGCTTCGGTGCAAGACACGGTGAAGAGCCGGTTCAGCGTCATGGACATCGGGACCCCTCCCAAGTCTTCGGGGTACACTTTTGAGCTCGTGCCGGACAGCACCGATCAGACGGTCGTCCTGGTCGGCGCGGGGGGGAAAGAACCCTGGGACATGAAGTACGAACTCTGGAATGACAAGGGAGTCATCATCAGCCACAGCTCCATTGTGCCGGGCAGCATGGCCTTCCCCGGAGAATTGCTGACCCCCGGGAAGTACTACGTGCGGATCGTTCCCGGGCAGAAGCAGGATACGCCTTGGCTCCCGTTTCAGTTTGTCCTTACCGTCAAAGGCTAACGCCGGCAAACGCCGGCTGAGCGGCCATTCCACAGCCCACCAGAACCGGCGGGTTGGAGATCAAGGGAAGGTGAAGAAATGCCCGTTGGGGGCTGTGTCCACCAAGGCGTACAAGACGGAAGGAAGGGTGGTCGGCGCGAACAACCCGTAGACCGCAGAGCCCGTTCCGGTCATTTGCGCGAAAGCGGCCCCCGCAGCAGTGAGCCGTTGGCGGAGCTCGGCAATTTCTGGGTGCAACCGGGAGATGCCCGCCTCGAAGTCATTGAAAACGTGCTGGCTCCACTGCTCTACGGGCAGGCGCGACAATGTGCGCAAATCGAAGGGGGCTGGGCGGGGCGTGATGCCGGCGAAGGCCGCCTGGGTGGAGACATGGATGCCCGGGTGCAGGATGGCCATGTGCCAGCCGGAAAGTGGCAGCGCCCTCGCGGGCAGCCGTTCGATGTGCTCCCCCCGGCCCGAGACGAAGGCGGGGCCATCGCTGAGGAAGTAGGGGCAGTCCGAGCCCAACGCTGCGGCGACCTCCTCCCAAAATCCCGGTTCCGCGCCGATGTCCAGCGCATCGCGAAGCCAGCGAAGCATCCACGCGCCATCTGCGCTCCCGCCGCCCAATCCCGCGCCCATGGGCACCACCTTCCGCAGGTGGACCTCCAGGGAGGGCACGGGAAAACGGTCCGCCACCCGCTCGTAGGCCTTTCGCACGAGATTGTTCGCCTGATCCCCGGGAATCTCCCGTCCGCTCGTGCGCAACTCCAGCCGACCGTGCCCATCCAAGACCCGGATTTCCATGACGTCGCACCAGCCTGTGGGAAGGAAGATGCTCTCGAGGTTGTGAAAGCCATCGTTTCGGCGGGAGGTGACGAACAAGCCCAGGTTGACCTTGCTCGGGATGAACAGCACCGCGCCCATCAATCGAGGTAACCGAATCGCCGCAACTTCTGTTCGTCGTCCCGCCAGTCCTTGTCCACCTTGGCGAAGAGTTCGAGGAACACTTTTTTGCCCAGCAGCGCCTCCATCTCCCGGCGGGCATCGATGCCCACCCGCTTGATCATGTTGCCCCGGGCGCCGATGACGATTTGTTTTTGGGTCTCCCGCGCCACCCGAATCTCGGCGTGGATCTTGACCAGGTGACCCTCGTCTTTGTACGCATCGACCACCACCTCACACGCGTAGGGAATCTCCTGCTTGTAGTGCGTGAGGATCTTCTCGCGAATGATCTCGGCCACGAAGAAGCGCATGGGCTTGTCCGTGAGTTCGTCCTTGGGGAAGTAAGGGGGAGAAACCGGCAGTTGGGCCACGATTTCGTCCAGCAGCCATTCGAGGTTGAACCCGTGCAACGCGCTGATGGGGGCGACGTTCGCGCGCGGGATGCGTGCCTGCCAGTGCTGGACCCGTTCCATGGCGCGGGTTTGGTCTGCCAAATCGATCTTGTTCACCAACACGAACGTCGGGACCTCCATCGCCGCAATCTTGTCCAGCGTCTGCGGATGGGCCATGCCATCCTCGAAGACGTCCGTCATCACGAGCAGCACATCGGCGTCTTGCAGAGCCGTGGAGACGAAGCGCATCATGCCCTCCTGCAGTTTGTACGCCGGGTCCAGCACCCCGGGCGTGTCGCTGTACACAATCTGCCACGCGGGGTCATTGACGATGCCCATGATGCGGTGGCGGGTCGTCTGGGCCTTTTTGTTGGTGATGCTCAGCCGCGTGCCCACGAGCCGGTTCATGAGCGTGCTCTTGCCCACATTGGGCGAACCCACGATGTTCACAAAGCCCGCCCGGTGGTCGGGAGGGGAGGTCAGCAGGGGGCCGCGGAGCTGATTCAGCGGCTCTTGGCTGTTCTCCTCTTGGTATTCAATGGGTTTCATGCATTAGGCCAAACTTGGGCCACACCAAAGGTAACCCGCCTTCAGATTTTTTTGCGGGCACATGAGCAATTTCTCCATCACCGTGCTATCTTCGCAGTCCCTTTCGGGGGAAACATATCGCGGGGTGGAGCAGTTGGTAGCTCGTCGGGCTCATAACCCGAAGGTCGTCAGTTCGAGTCTGGCCCCCGCAACTCAAAAAGAGCCTCGGTCCAACCGGGGCTCTTTTCGTTTTCAACGGTGCTTGCTGCCGCCCCTCGCGCTCCTTTCCGTCCTTGGGGTTGGAGGCAAAAAAACCCCGGACCAGCCGGGGTTAAAAAAGTGTCGTCAGAATACGAAACAAGAAAAAAATAATCAGAGAGAAGTAGAGAATCTACGAAAGTTCAATTTGATAAAAATTTCCGGATTTAAACATTCGGATTAGGGGCGAAAAAATCCGAAATTAGGACATTAAATCCCGATTTGGGTGGGGGATTGGGTATTGTTTCCGCGGCGGAGTACCTTGTACATTTTGGGCCTTGGATTCAAGGATAAATTAATAATTTCGAACCGCGTTTATTTTGCTTGTTATTTGATTGAATCAAAAGGAATGAAGGACCATTCAACCCGCTCAGGGGACATGCAATACGTGTTGGAGAACATTCGAAAGATTCGCGAAATCAAGGGGTTGACCCGGGAAGACGCGGCCGAGCGGATGGGCTTGAGCTTGAGCGGATATAGCAAACTCGAGCGCGGCGAGGTGGACTGGACGCTGAAGAAATTGGGGCAAATTGCAGCGGTCTTCGATCTTCCGGTGGATCGCCTGTTCGACACGCACTTGGAGACCTCAATGCTCCACCGTCCCCGTTCGAAAGGGACGTCGAATGTCCCGGAGGTCCCAGCAGCCTCAATCCAACCCCAGCGCCATTGGGACGCCTGGGAGCAAGACGTTCAGCGGTTGAAGGAAGAACTGGCCGACCTCCGCGAGCGGCTCGAGCGCCGGGGCTGACCCCAATCCATCCCGGGCCATGCCCCGGGCTTGGGGCTGCCTCAGATCATGGACAAGGGGAACCGAAGTCGGTCAGGAAGATGAGCAAGTCGCCCGATCCGATGAAGCCTCCCGCATCCAAATCATACGGCCCTGTCCAGTAGGCGCCATAAGCCCCCAGCAGGAGCAGCAAGTCGTTGATGGCCACCATGGCATCCGCATCGAAGTCGCATTGACAGAATCCCCCGGGTAGGAATCCCTCTCCCCCGCAAGCCATGGCCCACTCTGGGAAAGCCCGGGCCTCGGCACAATGGAAGGCCTGCACCCCGACCTGCTGCCCAATCGCCCGTCCGCCTCCATCGTCCATGGGCGGATGGATGCCTCCCCAGATGCGGGAGAGCGCACTCTGGTTGGCGGCATCATAGTAGGTGGCCCACTGCAACTGGAAGCTCACGGACGGACCATCCTCGAAGACCAAGAATTGGTTTTGGGGGACCGACCGGGTGAATAGCCCGCCGGGGAAAAAAGGCGAACCCGTCAGCAGCGTGAGCACCTCCGCCGCCGCCCGGGAGTAGGTGGAGTGACCACTGACATACCCGGCAAAGGGCGGCGACACGAAGGTCGGGCGCTGGTAGGGCCACCAATTCTTGGCCAGAATCCAACCCACCCCCGCTTCATCGATGAGGGGGATTTCAATGTAATCCGGGCCGCGCCAAGTGTAGAGCTTTACTTCGCCCACATGCTCGCCGTTGGGACCGGCCAATGGGTCGCCAGGCCAAACCAGCTCCACATAACCTTCGATCAAAGGCAATCCCTCAGGGTGATAGCTGGGCAGGTTGGGGTCGGAGGATTGACCGCGCTCCGCCATGTAGCGGATGGCGGAGACGGGCCGCGCCGTGTCGTAGTAGCCTTTTACGCTCCAGGTGGCGACGGCGGCGTCGTGCATGGCCCCGCCCAATGCCAGGTAAGCCTTCACCGAGAACTCCAACGGGTCGATTTCCGGTCCTTGCCCGCGCCAGCGACAGGAGAATCCCGGTGCGGCCATCACGTCATTGAGGATGGAGAACCAGTGGCCGGGCGGCGTCTCGGAGTCCGGACCATCCGCCCAGTATTCCGCAACGCAGCGGGTAAAGTCCCCCCGTGGAACCCATTGTGGTTCGTACGGTTCGCCCGTGAAGGGATTCAACGGGTGGGGAGAAGGCGCGCTCCCTCCGTTCATCAGGTCGTAATAAGTGGGTAGGTTGCTCAAATTGCTGGGAATCGCCATGTCGGCTGACCCGCCACGCCCCCCGGGGCTGATGTCCCACATGACTCCATCGGTGGGGTCGTGATGGGATTGCCAGATGGCCACCAAGGTGTGGTTCCACTTGTACAGGTCCTCGAGCGCTTCTCCAGGCCCTTCCCCCATGTAGGAAGGCGCCCCGGGATTCAGCCAAACCCGGTAAGGACATCCATCGCGCATCAAATCCTCCGCCCAATCCGGTTCCATGGCGAAGGGCTGCACCTCACCCCACTCTGCACCCAGGAAGTTGGGGACGGTGGTGATGGGGTTTCCGCTCTGATCAATGAACAGCGAGAGCTCGATGCGCTGCCAGTGGTCGGGGTCCACCATGTTGGGATTTCCGGGCAAAGCGGGCAGGATATTGGGATTCAGGGGTTGGTAACAGGAGGATGCATATCCGCCCGCCTCGTTGGCGCCGTCCTGCAAACCGAAGGCGATGAGCTGCTGGGCGATGTAGTTGCCGAGGGCGGCAGGGCCGTCTTGCTGGTAGTTCAGGGAGGTGAAGTTGGGGTCCAAGCCCATCGCCGCCATGCGGGAGTCGATGTTGTAGAAGGTCTCATCGACGTCGGGAGAAGCGACATATCGGTGGCGGATGAGCCGGTACACCGCGTAGGACATGGCGGTTTCCCGGGCCAATTTGCGGGCGGCGGGGTCGGAGGGGATGGCGACGCCGGCGAAGGGGGCGTGGAAGGTGCCCCAGGTTTGGCCTAGAAAAAAGGGCGCTGCGCCTCCCGGCGCTTCATAAGCCGCCCATGCGTCGTACATGGCGATGCTGGTGTGGAGCAAGTTGCGGGCATGCACCGTGGGGCGGGCGAAGTCATTGCGGATGGCCTCCAGCACCTCCTCGTTCCAGTGCACGGCCACGTTATCGGCTGGGTTTTGGGCGGAAACGGGGGCGGTGGCCCAGGCCAATAGCGACATGAAAAGCAAAGTCAGTCGGTGGCGCATCTTCAGGTCTTTGAGTGCACAATATACTGAAAATGAGAGCAAGTAAGGCGCGATGTCCCTCAACTTTCGATCAGGTCGCCGAGCAGGCCGCGCTGGTAATCCGCGATGGCCTGGTGGATCTCGTGGGGCTCGCTCATCACGAAGGGGCCGTGGGCGACGACGGGCTCGAGGAAGGGGGCGCCGAGGAGCAGGAGGGCGCGGGTGGGGCCGATGGCGCGGAGGCGCAGGGGCGCATCGGCGTCCGAGCCGAGGTCGGCGGCGGGGCCGATGACCGCCAGCTCCTTGCCAGTGAAGCGGGTGGCGCCGATCTCCAGCGCGCCGTCGAGCACGTAGATGCCCCCTTCCCAGCCGGCGGGCATGGGCACCGCGAGCTCGGCGTCGGCGGTCGAGGAGAGGTTGGCGATGCGCATGGGATGGGCGGCTGGGATGGGGGAGGTGTGGGCGCCCCAGGTTCCCTGCACCAGGGCCACCGTCATGCCCCCTTCTTCCCAGGTGGGCGTCTCCTCGCGCGCGAGGGGCCGGTAGGCCGGAGGGTTCATCTTGTGGGCCCGCGGGGTGTTGACCCAGAATTGGATGAACTCGATGGGGCCGCCATTCCAGGCCAAACCCGCATCCGGCCGCTCACTGTGCACCACCCCCGACCCGCTGTCCATCCACTGCGTTCCACCGGCTTCGACGATGTGGTCCTGCCCGGTGCTATCCCGGTGCCTGACCGCCCCGTGATAGATGCAGGTGACCGGGCTGAATCCCCGGTGCGGATGGGGACCTACGCCCACTTGTTGCTGGG
>JBEEPJ010000032.1:0-14634 GCA_041191165.1 Bacteroidota bacterium
TCCAGCGAGGAAAATGGACCCCGTTCCCTCGACGATCAGGGCCTCATCGCTCATGATGGGGAGGTAAGCCCCTCCGGCGACGCAAGAGCCCATAATGGCCGCAATTTGCGGAATGCCCAGGCTGCTCATGCGGGCATTGTTCCGAAACATGCGCCCGAAGTGCTCCTTGTCGGGAAAAATCTCGTCTTGCATGGGCAAGTAGACCCCAGCGCTATCGACCAAATAGAGGATGGGGAGGCGGTTTTCCAAGGCAAACTCCTGGGCACGAAGGTTCTTCTTTCCCGTGATGGGGAACCAGGCCCCTGCTTTTACAGTGGCATCGTTGGCCACCACGACGCAGAGTCGACCCGAGATGCGGCCCACGGCGACCACCACGCCGCCGCCGGGGCAACCGCCGTGCTCGGCGTACATCCCCTCACCGGCCAAGGCTCCGATTTCCAAGGGCGTTTCTCCGGGGTCGAAGAGTGCTGCCAACCGTTCCCGCGCCGTCCATTTTCCCTTCGCGTGCTCCCGTTCGATGGCGCGCGGTCCGCCACCTTGGGCTGCTTTTTGATGCAGTGCTTCAATGGAGGACCAGAGGGCTTCCATTGCAGACCGGTTGTGTTCGAATGTCGCTTCTTTGCTTGCCATGGTCTTCAAAGATAGCGGTCGGTTTACCTTTGCGGCGATGAGGCAATGGTTCAAATGGGGAGGATGGATCGGGGCGGCCGCGGCTGGCTTCGGGGCCGTCATGGGGCTGGGATGTGCTGCACCCGACGTTAGAGAGCAGGATGCGGAAGAACGCGAGGTGCACCCGGAGTGGGCCACCGGTTTTTACTGGCTGGAGCGTGCGGGGGGACCCGATCGGGAGGTGCTGGTATTGGAGGGGGCCGAGGGAACGCTGGGGCGCGTCTTTCGGGACTCAGCCGCTTGGAGCGCTTGGGGCGGGACGGATCGAGACCGGGTATTGGGACCTGCCCGGCGGGGGATCGCCACCCTGAGCACCACCCATGTCGCACTGTTGGCCCCTTGGAACGGATGGGGGCATTGGGCCGGAGGAGGGTCGGTGCAGTACTTGCAGATTCCGGAGGCAGTGGAGGGTTTGGCCTCGCAAAGGTTCCGCAACTACGGCCGGGAACAGGGATTGGACAAGGAGTTGCTCCTGGCGCATCCCCCATCATGTCTTACGTCGTTTCCGTTTGGGGATCCTCTTGCGGGCACGGGCATCGCGGAGGTGGTGCCGGTGATTGAGTTGACGGAGTACCTCGAGGCGCATCCGCTGGGCCGGGCGGAGTGGATGCGGGTGATGGGGTGGTTGGCAGGAGAGGAGCCGCTTGTGAAGGCGGACAGCGCGTTTGCGGCCGTGGCCCGGCGGTATGAAGAACTGCGGGCGCGGGTGGAGGCCCATCAGCAACGGCCAGATGCCACCGTACCCGAGGTCTTTACGGGCAGCATTCAGGATGGGGTGTGGCATGCACCCGGTGGGGGGAGTTTGATTGCACGATTTTTAGCGGACGCTGGAGCCATGTATACGTTTGCAGCGGAGGAGGGGACGAAGAACGTCCAGGTGTCGCTGGAGCGTATGCGTGAGGTACAGGCCCGCGCCGATGCTTGGGGTTGGGTCGTGCATTCGCCGGAGGGCACGAATTGGGAAAAGCTGCTGGGGAAGGGCAGTCCGCTGGCGGACTATGTGCCGGCTTCCGGGCGGGTGTTTGTGGCGAATAGCGCGGAGTGCGATTACTTCGGGGCGGTGATTGCGGAGCCTGATGCACTGCTCGCCAATCTGGTCCGGTTGCTCCATCCGGAGTTGCCACAAGCCCAGGATTCGCCAGATTCCGGTTGTTTCGAATGGTTGACCCGCACCCCATGAGCCAGCTATCGTGGGGTCTGGCCTTACTTGTGTTGGCGCTTGGGCTGACGCACCTGTTCACCGGGGCATTGCATTTGGATGCAGGGGAGGTCTGCCGTGCCTTGTGGGAAGGACCGGGCCCCGGGTTGGAGGCTTCGGTGGTTTGGAAGGTCAGAATTCCCCGGATCTTGACGGCGTGCGGGGCAGGGGCAGGACTGGCGCTGGCCGGGGCATTGATGCAGACTTGGTTTTCCAATCCCCTGGCGGGTCCATCGGTGTTGGGCGTTTCTTCTGGCGCATCGCTGGGCGTGGCGTGCATGGTGCTGGCCGGGTGGGGAGGGGGGGCTGCGGCATGGGGAGGTTGGCCGTCCGCGTTGATTGCAGCGGCCTTGGGGGCGGGTGCCGTGTTGGGACTTTTGCTGTTGGTCTCCCGCCGAATCCAAGGACCGGTGACGCTGCTGGTCTTCGGGTTGATGCTCGGATATGTGGTCAGCGCGGTGATGTCGGTGCTCCAGGCACAGGCAGATCCCAACGCGCTGCAGCGGTTCGTGTTGTGGGGAATGGGGACCTTTGCAGCGGCCCCGTTGCCGGTTGCGCTGGTGTTGGGGGCGGCGGCATTGGGGCTGGTGGCCTGGGTGCGCTATCGTCATCGTGCACTGGACGCATGGACACTCGGACCCACGGTGGCGGAATCCATGGGGGTGGAGACGGGGCGATTGGGATGGGAATTGCTGGCGATCACGGGCTTGGTCACAGGGGTGGTGACGGCCGCTTGTGGACCGGTAGCGTTTCTGGGCCTGGCGACACCGCACGTGGCCCGGATGTTTTGGAAAGATGGATCGCATCGCGCGATGAACGGGCCGGTAGCCGGGCTCGGCATGGTGCTGGCCTTGCTCGCGGACGGGCTGGTTCGCTGGCCGGGCGGGATGGAAGAAGCCTTGCCGTTGAACGCCGTGCTGGCCATGGGGGGGGCGCCGTTTGTGGTTTGGCTTACCTGGAAAAAAACGTGGGAGGCATGACGGCAGACGCGAATTGGGATTGGACCGCGCGCGACCTTCAATGTGGCTACGGGCGCAAAAGACCCGTGGGGCCGCGCGTGAGTGCCACTTGGAACCGCCATGGTTTGCATGCGCTTATCGGGTCCAACGGCTCGGGCAAGAGCACGCTGTTGCGCACGCTCGCGGGATGGCAGGCGCCTTTGCATGGCCAGGTGGAGTTGGGCGGCAGGTCTCTCGCGCAGGCGGGAGCGGGTGAAAGAGCCGGTTGGTTCGCGTGGGTTCCCAGCACGCCGCCGCGGACTTCCGGTCTTACGGTAGGCCAAACCCTGGCCCTCATCCCCGGGACCGAAGCAGACCAGCGGAGGATGTTGGCCACCGTGGGCGAGGCCGGTTGGTGGAGCCATCGGTTGAGCCAACTGAGCGATGGCCAGGCACAGCGGGTGATGCTGGGCCGAGCGCTGCTCCAGAACACGCCCTGGTTGGTGCTGGATGAACCGACCGCGTTTCTCGACGCCCGGTCGCGCACGGCCTTTCACGGGTTGCTCGCGGCGTGCTGCCAAGCTCCGCGCCACTTGCGCGTCATGCTCGCCACCCACGACCTCCATGCCCTGGAAACCCATCCCGAACTCCAGTCCATCCACTGCGTCAGGCGACAGGTGCTTCAGGAGCTCGACACCACCGCCGGGGTCACGCGCTGGGAAGCTGCCCAAGAAGAAGATGACCTCCAATGAACAACCCCGCCCGGCGATTGTAACTGCGACATGACACCCCCTCTCATTCGATTGATTGTGTTTTTTCTCTTCATCTCTGTCTTCATCGCCTGGATCGAATGGTGGTCCTGGCGCTCGCTGAGCCGCACCTGGGGTGGGGCCAGCTGGTGGGGTGCGTTTCGCTGGGGTTGGTGGGGGGTATCCGGGGCGATTTGGGTCCTGTTCGCGGTCAATAGCTTCATGTGGCCCCAGTGGCGCCAAACCCACCCGGAGTGGATGTCGGCGTTGGCGGCGCTGTTCATCGTCATCTCGGTGCCCAAGCTCGTGCTGGCGGCTTTCGAAGGGCTGGAGCTCCTGCGGCAGGCGGGATTGTGGGGGGTGCGGCAGGCCACCGGAGATGCGACCCCGGTGTCGCGGAGTCATTTTTTGGGGATGATCGGGCACGGGGCTGCGGCGATCACTTTCGCGGGGTTCTTGTACGGCGTCACCTCGGGCAAGTACGCCTACCGTGTGGAACGCCACCGCGTGCGCCTGCCGGGATTGCCGGAAGAAGCCCGCGGGTTGCGCATGGTCCAACTCTCCGACGCCCACCTCGGTTCCTTCCCGGGTCAACCCCAGCCGGTCATCGATGCCTTGAAGCGCGTTCAGGAATTGCAGCCTGACGTCATCGTGTTTACAGGTGACCTGGTCAATTTGCTCGCGGACGAGGCAGAGCCATGGGTAGAACACTTCAAGGCGCTGGAAGCCCCGCTGGGGAAGTTCAGCATCCTCGGCAACCACGACTACGGGGACTACGCACCGATGTCGGAAGAAGAGCGCGCCTCGAATTTGCAGCAGCTCTATCGGATTCACGAGCGGATGGGCTTCCGCTTGCTGCGCAATGAGCATGTGGTGATGGGGGCGCCGGGAGCCGAGTGGGTGCTGGCCGGGGTGGAAAACTGGGGGGTGGGCTTCCGGCAGTCGGGGGATCTGCAAAAGGCGCTGGCGGGGAGCGGGGCGGAGTCGCGCTTTACCGTCTTGCTCAGCCACGATCCCACGCATTGGGAGCAGCAAGTGATGGGTGGGAAGGCCCCGGTGGAGCTGACCTTGAGCGGCCACACGCACGGGATGCAGATGGGCATTGAGATTCCCTGGCTCGGCATCAAGTTTTCGCCCATCAAGTTGCGGTATCGCCGTTGGGGAGGATTGTATGAGGAGCAAGGCCAAACCCTGCATGTCAACCGCGGATTTGGGGTGCTGGGCTTTCACGGTCGGGTGGGCATGCCCCCGGAGATCACCTTGCTGGAGTTGGAGCCGGTCGTTTGATTTGAAGGCCGCAGCTTGACGTAACTTCGCACTCCGCAATCCAGAACCACGATGGCAGACGACAAGAAGGTTATATTCAGCATGCACCGGGTGAACAAGGTCACCCCGATGGGCAAGCACATTCTCAAAGACATTACCCTGGGCTTTTTCTACGGGGCCAAGATTGGCATCCTCGGGGCGAACGGCGCCGGAAAATCCACGGTGATGCGCATCATCGGCGGCCTGGACGACGCCTTCACGGGCGATCTGACCTGGGCGCCCGGCTACAAGGTGGGCTACCTGAGCCAGGAGCCTCAGTTGGATGAGACCAAGACGGTCCGGGAAATTGTAGAGGAAGGCACGCAGGAGATCGTCGATGTCCTCCGGGAGTACGAAGAGATCAACATGAAGTTTGGGGAGGATGAGGTGCTCAACGACCCGGACAAGATGGAGGCGCTGATGGCCCGACAGGCCCTAGTGCAGGACCGGATCGATGCCTTGGACGCCTGGGAGCTGGACACCAAGCTCAACGTGGCGATGGACGCCCTGCGCTGTCCGCCGGACGACGCGAAAATCGCCCAACTTTCCGGAGGGGAGCGCCGGCGGGTGGCGCTGTGCCGCCTGTTGCTCCAACAACCGGACGTCCTGTTGTTGGACGAGCCCACCAACCACCTCGATGCGGAGTCCATCGACTGGTTGGAGCACCACCTGGAGCAATACGCCGGCACCGTGCTGTGCGTGACCCACGACCGCTACTTCCTCGACAACGTGGCAGGCTGGATTCTCGAACTCGATCGGGGCCAAGGCATTCCGTATGAGGGCAATTACGCCTCGTGGTTGGAGCAGAAGTCCAAGCGTTTGGCCTTGGAAGAAAAACAGGAATCCAAGCGGCGCAAAGAACTCGAACGCGAGCTGGAATGGGTGCGTCAATCCCCCAAAGGCCGCCGGGCGAAGAACAAGGCGCGGGTGAACAATTACGAGCAGATGCTGGCCGAGGGCACGTCGGAGAAGGACGCCAAGCTGTCCATCCCCATTCCCAACGGGCCCCGCCTGGGCAATGTGGTCATCGAAGCCAGCCACTTGCAGAAGGGCTACGGGGACCGGTTGCTCATCGAAGACCTGAGTTTCGCGCTGCCCCCCGCGGGCATCGTCGGGGTCATCGGTCCCAACGGCGCGGGCAAGACCACGCTCTTCCGGATGATCATGGGCGAAGAGGCGCCCGACGGAGGTAGCATCCGCATCGGCGAGACGGTGAAGGTGGGCTATGTGGACCAGCGCCATAAAGACATCGATCCGGAGAAGACGGTTTGGGAAGTTATCAGCGGCGGAAACGAGCAGATCGACATCGGAGGCAAGCTGTTCAATAGCCGGGCTTATGTCTCCAAATTCAACTTCAACGGCGCAGACCAGCAGAAGAAGTGCGGCGTGCTGTCCGGAGGAGAGCGCAACCGCCTCCACCTGGCCATGACGCTCAAGACGGAGGCGAATGTCCTGCTGCTGGACGAGCCCACGAACGACATCGATGTGGACACGCTTCGGGCGCTCGAGGAGGGCATCCAGTCCTTCGCGGGATGTGCGGTGGTCATCTCCCACGACCGGTATTTCCTGGACCGAATCTGCACCCACATCCTCGCTTTCGAGGGCGATTCGCAGGTGTACTGGTTCGAGGGGACGTACAGCGAGTACGAGGAGAACCGCAAGAAGCGCTTGGGCGACGGTAGCCCCCAGCGCTTGAAGTACCGGAAGTTGGTTCGCGGCTGACATCGGTGGGCCATCCGGGCTACGTCGGCCGCTTCGCCCCATCGCCCACGGGCCGGTTGCACATCGGCTCGGTGGTGGCCGCCGTGGCGTCCTGGGTAGACGCCCGGCTCCAGGGGGGGCAATGGCACGTGCGCATCGACGACCTGGACCCGCCGCGGGAGGTGCCCGGCGCAGCCGATGACATCCTGCGCACGCTGGAGGGGCTGGGGCTTACGTGGGACGGACCGGTGGTGTACCAAAGTCGGCGGAATGAGGCCTACACGGCGGCACTGGAGGACTTGGTAAGGCGGGGTCTGGCGTACGGTTGTGCGTGCACCCGTTCGATGTGGGAAGGAGCCGGGGTGTATCCGGGAACCTGCCGGGATCGGGGGGTACCGACGGCGGGTTTGTTGCGCGCGCGGTTGGGCGAAGGGGAGGTGCAATGGGCGGACCGCTGCCAGGGACCTCAGGTTTTTCGGGTGCAGGAAGCGCTCGGCGATGTCGTGTTGCGGCGGTCGGACGGGCTGTGGGGATATCATTTGGCTTGCGTGGTGGACGATGCGGCGCTGGGCGTAACGGACGTCGTGCGGGGCGAGGATTTGCTCTCCTCTGCTGCAAGCCAAATCCGTCTCCAAACCCTCCTCCAGTTCCCGACGCCCCGATACCTGCACGTCCCGGTCGTGCGCAACCCCGCCGGCCAGAAGTGGTCAAAACAAACCCTCGCCCCGCCCGTCGAGCTCCATGAGGCCCCAACGGTTCTGGCCCAAGCCTTCGCCTGGCTCGAGCTGCCCGCCGTACCGCTCGCGGCTTCCTGCCAAATGCTCGAGGAGGTGGTGCAGCGCCTGCGCGAGGGGAGTTCGGGCGGTTGTTTTACATTGGTCGCATGAACGGAATCACGTGGATACGCTTCTTAGTGGGGCGCGGGCTAGCGGTGGCTTTGTGGTTGCCAGCAATTTCTGGACAAGCCCAATCCGGCGTCATCCAAGGCTGGGTGCGCGACGTGGATTTGAAAATGGGGCTGCCGGGAGCCACGGTTCGCTGCTTGGATGTTCCGGCTGCGGCCGTCGCAACGGATGTGCAGGGGGCTTTCCGCTTGGAAGGGTTGCCTGTAGGACGCCACGCGGTGGAAGTGCGCTTCATCGGCTACGAGACCCGATTGCTGGAGGGGGTGATTGTCACTTCGGGCAGGCCGGTGGTCCTCGAAGTGGACTTGCGCCCCGCGCCGGCCATGCTGGCGGCAGCGGAAGTGGAGGCCTCCCGTCCCGGTGAGGTGCTGAACGAGATGGCGGTCGTCAGCGCCCGGGCGTTCAGCGTGGAGGAGACGGACCGATACGCCGGCTCCCGGGGCGATCCCGCCCGCATGGCCAGCAATTTCGCCGGCGTGCAGGGGGCGGACGACAGCCGCAACGACATCGTGGTGCGGGGCAACAGTCCCTTCGGGGTGCTGTGGCGCGTGGAGGGGGTAGATCTCCCCAACCCCAATCACTTCAGCATCCCGGGAACGGTCGGTGGACCGGTGGCCATTCTGAACAATAAGATGCTGGCGAACAGCGATTTCTTCAGCGGGGCATTCCCGGCGGAGTTTGGCAATTCGACGGCAGCCGTCTTCGACCTGCGGTTGCGCAACGGCAATCCCGACCGACCGGTGCGGAGTTTTCAGCTGGGTTTTCTGGGCACCGAAGCGATGTGGGAAGGGCCGTTGGGCAAGAACCGCAAGGCCACCTTGCTCATGAACTACCGGTACAGTACGGCGGGCATCTTCTCGTTGCTGGGCATCGACATCGGCACCTCCGCCGTGCCCCGTTATCAGGACGGGAGCTTCAGACTTCACTTCCCCCAAACCGGGAAGCGCGGCGGTTCGCTGGCGCTGTGGGGCATCGCGGGCAAGAGCGGCGTGGACATCCTCATCAGCGATCAGGTGGCACCGGAACGAAACATCTACGGCGAAAACGACCGCGATCAATACTTCTCAACCGGCATGGGCATGGTGGGGGCGACTTACCACCAGCCGTGGGGCGAAAGGCGGTACGTGCGGACCACCCTCGCGGGTGGGCGGGATGTGCAGAGGAGCAGGCATGATTTGGTCTACAGAAAACTGGTGGGAAATGAGCCGGTGTATCAAGTGGACAGCATCGTGGATTATATGCGTTATGGCTACGTTTCCAATCGATTGGCGCTGGCGGTGCACGTGAACGAACGGCTGAGCGAGCGCTCGGTATTGCGCTATGGCATCAATGTCGATGCCACGCAGGGGACCTTCCAGGATAGCATCCGAACGGAGCTGCCGGGGACTGAGGCGGTGGGCGACTGGGAGCGGCGTTGGGACGCGGTGCAGTACGCCCTGCTCGTACAACCGTTCTTTCAGTGGAAATTCCGGCCCAGCGCGCGTTGGGACGTGACGGCCGGCTGGCATATGCAGTACCACAGCCAGTCGGGGGATCTGTCCGCTTTCGAGCCCCGTTTGGGGATGGCATACCGGGGACGGCGGGTGACGTGGACCGGCGGTTTGGGCATGCACAGCCAACTGCAGCCCAGCTATCTCTACGCGGGTTCCACGGGGGCTGGACCCGACGGCACCTTGCGCACCCCCAACGCAGCGATGGGGATGACCCGCAGCCTGCACGCGGTGGCGGGGGGGGGTTGGGCGTTGGGCCCTGACATTCGTGTTCAGTTGGAGGTCTACCAGCAGTGGCTGTGGAACATCCCGGTCGATGTGGCCCCGTCCAGCTTTTCCCTCATAAATGGCGGTTCTGGATTCAGCCGGCTGTTCGCCGATTCGCTGGTGAACGAGGGAGTGGGGCGCAATCGGGGGATTGAGGTTACCGTTTCGCGGGCCTTTCGCCAAGGCTGGTTTGCGCTGTTCACGGGGTCTGTATTCGATGCGCGCTATGCCGGAAGCGACGGGGTTTGGCGGAATACGGAGTTCAATGGCCGGTATGCTTTCAATTTCCTGGCCAGCCGGGAGTGGAGACTTGGTCCGCAATGGGGCTGGGTGACGGGCATCAAAGGGACAACGGCCGGCGGGCGCTGGTACGGGCCGGTGGATACTGAGGCAAGTGCCGAGGCGCGGGAGATCATCTTCCAAGACGCCGACAGGAATACCCTTCAGTTCGACCCCTACTTTCGATTGGACATCAAGACGAATCTCGTCTGGAACCGCCCCGAAGCGACCCACGAGTTGGGCATCGACTTCGTCAACGTCACCAACCGGAAGAACGTGCTCAAGCTCACCTATGCCCCGGATGAGACGGAGAACCCCGACACGGCCATTCGGGAGGAATACCAGCTGGGATTCCTGCCCATCTTTTTTTACCGGGTGGATTTCTGAGGTTCCGACCGGTCGTTTCGGGTGCGCTTGACCGGTTGCGCCTCGGTGCTGCGGGGGTGGAATTGGGTGATTTGGTCTTTCAAAAAACGCCGGTCTAGGTGCGTGTAAATCTCGGTCGTCGTGATTTGCGCATGCCCCAACATCTCTTGAACAGCGCGCAAGTCAGCGCCCGACTCGAGCAGGTGCGTGGCGAAGCTGTGCCGGAAGGTGTGCGGACTGACGTGCTTGCGGATGCCCGCCTGAATGACCGTGCGGCGCAGCATCGTGAAGGCCATCTGCCGGCTCATCTGCCGACCTTGCCGCCCCAGGAAGAGGATGTCCTCGTGCCCCGGTGCGGGAATGATGTCCGCCCGGTAATGCGCGAGGTAGTCGTCCAACGCGTGCAGGGCGGCCGTTCCGATGGGCACAAAACGCTCCTTGTTTCCCTTGCCCACGACGGAGAGGATGCCGTCGATGAAATCCACCCGAGAGAGCTGCAATTCCGTGAGTTCACTCACCCGCAGTCCACAGCTGTACAGGACCTCGAGCATGGCGCGGTTTCGCACCCCCTCCCGTCGGCCCAAATCTACCGAGTCGATGATGCGCCCGATTTCCTCGACGCTGAGGACGTCGGGCAACTTGCGCTGCGGCCGTGGGGACTCCACCAGTTCGACGGGGTCCCCTGTCATCAGCCCTTCGACCCGCAGGTATTTGCAGAAGCTCCGCACGCCAGAGAGCATCCGGGCTTGGCTGTTGCGCGCCAGGCCGCGGTCGAACAGCGAGCCCATGAAATGTTCGATATGCACCATCTCGATGGCGCCCGGGCTCGACAGGCCTTCTTCTACTTGGGCGAACCGCGAAAACTGTTCGATGTCGCGGATGTAGGCCTGGACGGAGTTGGAACTCAGTCCCTTCTCCAGCTCGAGGTAAGTGCGGTAGCCTTCGATGGCCGGTCCCCAGCCGGACCGGGCGGCTTCAGTCATGGAATCCATTGCTGGGCAGAGATGGTGAGGGCTTCTTGCACGGTGATGCGCCGGCCGTCGAGGTAAGCGGTTACGAAAGGACCAGGGAAGTCGTGCGATGCCCGGATTTGCTCGCGGGAGTCGCGCGCTTGGGCGTAGGCGGAGTGGCTGCCCGTGGTGTACTTGATCCAGCCTTCGTGCGATTCTGCATCGATGCGCGGGCCAAACCCATATCGCCCCTGAAAGTAACTCTCGCCCACTTGCCGATGGGCGGCGAGCACCTGGACCCGGAAGGCCACGCCGCGCTCGGGCGCTGGAACCTGAACGGGCCGGGCTGCCGGCTTCGCTGCCGGCTTCGCTGCCGGCGCGGGCTTCGGCGCAGCTGATGGCTTCGCTGCCGGCGCGGCCTTCGGCGCCGCAGCCGCGGCCTTCGGCGCCGGGGACGACTTGGCTGAAGGGCCGGCGGCCGCAAGTACGGGTTGTTCAGGCAGGACGGCCTTGGAAGCCGCGGGAGCCCCAGTTCCGTTGGCGATTGGGGCGGCTGCGGAGGCGGATTGGATGGCGCCGGTTTGGGCCAAATTGTTGAGCAGATAGGTATAGTCACCCGCCAAGTCCTTCTCCCAACGGGTGCGAGGCCCCAAGATGCGATAGCTCACTTCAAAGGACTCTCGCCCTGGCGAGGCAAACCACACAAACTTCAATACCCCGTCCACCCAACTCGCCGTGGCGCCCGCGAGGAGGTCGGTTTCAACGATGCAGTCTGCGGGGATTTTCTCGTCGATCTTCAGAAATGCCCCTTGGGGATGACCCGTCACTCGGAGCCGGATGGTGGCTACATCGGGCCCCTCGGGTACGATGGAACGCAGGACCCGGATGGGGGCGGGAATGCGGGCGGAGATGCGGGGTTCGTCGGTTGCAGCCCCCCCTTGACCCGCCAATCGGTTGGGTGAACCTTCGATCACTACGGGATCCAGAGGCAGGTCTACGCGTTCTCCGGCATCGATGAAGGACCAGATCGGTTCGATTACGCCGCCGGCAAATTGGTCCAGCGCTCGGATTTTGAAACGGACAGAGAAGGAGGGGGAGGCGGGGGTGTCGCGCCATTGTAGCTTGGCCACCCCATCGCGGAAGGTGAACTCAGCGCCGGCGGTTTCGAGCGCGGAAACTTCCATGTTGTCCGGGAACCGCAATTGCAGCCGGGAGAATCCGCGGATGTCGTCTTTGTAGATGGTCCAGGAGAGGGTGGCGTCCTGGCCGGCATCGAGTCGCTTGGGCGCGGCGTGTTCGGAAATGACGCCATGCCCGATGCCCGCCCAGCCCAGCAACTGAGACCAAAACACGAGGAAGAGGAGGTGAAAAGCCATATCGGTTCAGAGTGCATGCATATGTGGATGCAACTTACCTCCGTGCAGAGCGGGCGTTGGGCGCCCCGGGCTGCAATTGCCAACATCGATTTGTGGGTTGCGGAGGTCGATGGCCCAGGTGGGGTAGGTGGGTCTGGGGCAAAAAAAAAGGGTCCTGCTCCAGCGTTCCGGAGCAGGACCGACTTAACCAAATTATCACTTGATGCTTAGCTTGCGCTAAACTCACTTAAAACCGGGTGCAAACTACATGCCAGTCTGTAGGTTGTCGTAGGGGGGGATGTCTGTGTTTTCGACAGTGTGGTGTGGAATAACTGGCTCTTTTGGGAATTCTTTTCAACGGTGTGCGGCGCACCGGGGAGGGAGTTGGTGGATTGTAAAATTTGGCCTACATTTGCCGCCCAATTCTATGTTTGCATCATGAAGCAAGGCATCCACCCCCAGAATTACCGAATGGTCGTGTTCAAGGACATGTCCAATGAATACGCGTTCCTCAGCCGCTCCGCCGCCAACACGAAGGAGACGATTCTCTGGGAAGATGGGCAGGAGTACCCGTTGATCAAAATCGACGTAAGCCACAAGTCGCACCCGTTCTACACGGGCAAGGCGCAGTTCGTGGACACGGCGGGTCGGATCGACAAGTTCCGTCAGAAGTACGACCGTTTCAAGAAATAAGCCCGGTCCTGGGAAACGCTGCCGGTCGTGCAAGCGGCGCAGCGCCAACCGCTTTCCGGTGCGATAACGATTTAAAAAAGGCCACTCCATCAGGGGTGGCCTTTTCGCTGGCAAACTGCGGCCGGAGGGTCGCTGGCGGCAGGGTTCGATGGACTTCGGATCAGCAGGGGAGGGGAATCGTCTCGATGATTTCCAGACCGTATCCGATGATGCCCTTCTTGCGGGGAGAGTTGGAGAGCATCTGCATCTTGGTGATGCCGAGGTCGCGCAGGATTTGGGCTCCGATGCCGTAGTCCTTGGTGTCCATTTGCGCAAGGCCTGTCCGTGCATGGGATGCCTGCCGGTCTGCGTAGGCTTTCAGCTCGTCCACAATGCCCCCGTGGTGTCCGACCTTGTTGATGTAGACAATGGCGCCAAATCCGCGGGACTCCATGTGCTGCATCGCGGCGCGCAGTTCGAGGCTTTTTCCGAAGTCCGTGACGTGGAAGACATCCCCGACCATGCTGGTGCTGTGCACCCGAACGGGCACGGGGGTGTCGGCACTCCATTCGCCTTTCACCAAGGCCAAATGTTCAGCGTCATTCGTGCGCTGTCGATACGCGATGGCCCGAAAGGGCCCGTAGGCGGTTTCGATGGGCACATCTGCCACCCGCTCGATGAGGGTTTCGTTCTCGAGACGGAAGGAAATAAGGTCTGCAATGCTCACCAATTTGAGGCCAAATCGGTCCGCGAGTTCTCGGCAGGCCGGCAGTCGCGCCATGGTGCCATCCTCGTTGAGGATTTCCACGATGACCCCGGCGGGTTCAAATCCGGCCAATCGGGCGAAGTCGATGGCGGCCTCGGTGTGCCCCGCCCTCCGCAATACACCGCCCCGTCGGGCGCGCAGGGGGAAGATGTGACCGGGCCGTCCCAGGTCGCGCGGTTGTGTGGCCGGGTCGATGAGGGCCGCGACAGTCTTCGCTCGGTCGCTCGCCGAAATGCCCGTCGTGCAGCCATGTCCCAACAAATCGACCGAGACTGTGAAAGGGGTTTCGTAAGCGGCATTGTTTTGGGAGACCATGAGATCCAGTCCCAATTCGTCGCAGCGGTCTTCGATCAAGGGCGCGCAGATCAAACCCCTGCCGTGGGTGGCCATGAAGTTGATGACCTCGGGGGTCACATTGCGCGCAGCCGTCAAGAAATCCCCTTCGTTTTCCCGGTCCTCGTCGTCCACGACGATGATGATTTCTCCTTTCCGAATGGCCTCGATGGCCTCGGGGATGGTGTCCAGCATGCCCATGGCGCAAAAGTACGACAGTGGGAGGGGTTGGGACTTTTGGACGGCGCGGGTTTGGTCTAAATTTGTGCATGATTCTTCCAGTGGTAGCTTTCGGGGATCCCCTTCTGAAGTCGGAGGCGACGGAGATAGACAAGGACTATCCCCATCTCAGCCAGGTGATTGCGGACATGTGGGAAACCATGTACGCGGCGGAGGGGGTGGGATTGGCGGCCCCGCAGGTGGGGCTGGGAATTCGATTGTTCATCGCAGATGCGACGCCCTTTGCAGAGGGGGAAGACGGAGATCCAGATTGTCGGGAATTCAAGCGGGTCATGATCAATCCGGTCATCTTCGAGGAGAGCGAGGCTTGTTGGGAGATGGAGGAAGGCTGCCTTTCCATCCCGGGTGTCCGGGAAAAGGTGTCACGACCGGAATCCATTCGCATCGAGTACTATAACGAACAGTGGGAGCTGGTGGAGGAGCATTTGAAGGGCATTCCCGCGCGGGTGGT
>JBEEPJ010000033.1:0-14333 GCA_041191165.1 Bacteroidota bacterium
CTCCGCGATCTCCTTCTTCAACAGCCCCTCGCCGAGCAAGCTGAGAATCTCCGTCTGGCGCTCCGTGAGGGGATTTCCGCCCTCACCTCTCGGCGGGCGCGTCTGCAGCGTCCTGAGGATGAAACGGGCCACGCCGGCATCCAGCAGAGCCCCGCCGTTCATCACGGTACGGATGCCGTCAGTGATCGCGGTGACGGTGGAGGATTTCAACAGGTAACCCGAGGCCCCCAGCGAAATCGCCCGGCTGTATCCCGACCTCTGGGTCAACGAGGACCACGAAGGCAGCCGCAATGCCCACGAGGGGGAGATGTTCCAAAAGCTCGTCAAGCGACTGGGCATCGAAGGCAAGAACGGCTACTTCAAGGTCGCCCAACAGCAGGCCGGAAAGAAACTGGTCGAGAACTTCCATACCCTGCGGGAAAACCGCATCACGGCCGTGGTGTACAACTTCGTGGACATGCTCTCGCACGCCCGGTCAGAGATGGCCATGATCAAGGAACTCGCGGACGATGATGCCGCTTATCGTTCCCTGACCTCGACCTGGTTTGAGCACAGTTCGCTGCGCGAGCTGTTGGACCAAATGGCGGCCCAAAAAGCCCGCGTGATCATCACTACGGACCACGGCACCATCCGCGTCGAGAATCCTGTGAGCATCCAAGGCGAGCGCAGCACCAACCCCAACCCCCGATACAAGGTGGGGCGGAAGCTGGGGTTCAATCCCCGGGAGGTGTTCGAGATGGCAGAGCCGGAACGCTTCGGGTTGCCCAAGCCCTATGTGAGCGCCTCGTATGTCTTTACCCGGGAGCGGGACTTTTTCGTCTATCCGAACAACCAGAACCAGTTTGTGCAGATGTACCGGGATACGTTCCAGCATGGCGGGGTGTCGCTGGAGGAGATGGTGGTTCCCTGGGTGGAGCTGGATGCGCGATGAGGGGGGGGAGGGAGGTTTGGCGGGCGGTGGATGTGCCGTTGGAGCGGTTGGACGAGGTGGTCAGGGGGTTGCTGGGTCATTTGCCGGAGACAGGTGTCATCGCGATGGAGGGGGAGATGGGGATGGGCAAGACGACTTGGGTGCGGGCGATTTGCAGGGCATGGGGCATCGAAGCGGGGGTGGCAAGTCCCACCTTCGGGTTGGTGCATGAGTACCGCACGCCGACGGGGCGGACGCTGCACCACTTGGACCTTTATCGGGTGAGGGACGAACAGGAGGCCTGGGACCTGGGCCTGGAGTCCTACTTCGATGCACCGGTGCTCAACTGGGTGGAATGGCCGGAACGAGCGGGATCCCTGCTCCCCGAGGACGCCTGGGTCTTGCGATTTGAAGGCTCAACAGCTGGGGAAGATTGCCGGACGGTCAGCCTCTGGTCCCCGGCGTAAAAATTGGGGAAATCGGGTGGGGTTTGGGGGACGAGTTTGGCCCTAGATGCGTTACTTTGGGGTCATGGAGAGCACACGTTCAGGCATCAAGTCACTGGCCCGCGAAGCCTCCCTGCTGCCGCAAGAGGAGTTGCTGCTGGCGCCCAAACGCGGTCGGGAATTGGTCATCGGCATCCCCAAAGAGGACAGCCTGCAGGAGAAGCGCGTGGCCCTTGTGCCAGAGGCTGTGGCACTGCTGGTCGCGCGGGGACATCAAGTGCTCGTGGAGACCGGGGCGGGGCTGCAAGCCCATTACACCGATGCAGATTACAGCGAGGCCGGGGCGCGCATCGTCTACGATCGTCGGCAGGCCTTCCAAACGAGCACGGTTATCAAGGTGGAACCACCCTCCCTGGAGGAAGTTTCGCTCATGGGGCAGCGACAGACCCTCGTCAGCGCCCTTCAACTCAGCGTTCAGCAGGACGGACTGCTCGCGGCCCTGGCCGCCAAGAAGGCCACGGCGATCGCATGGGACTTTATCCAGCACGACAATGGCATCTTCCCGCTGATCCGGGCCATGGGAGAGATTGCCGGCAACACCGCGGTGTTGGTCGCCGGGGAACTCCTCGCGGGTCCCGAGGGACGGGGTACGATGTTCGGAGGGGTTTCCGGTGTGCGCCCGTCAGAAGTGGTGATCATCGGCGCAGGAACCGTAGCGGAATTTGCGACACGAGCGGCGTTGGGACTGGGCGCATCGGTCAAGCTCTTCGACAACAGCCCGCACCGGCTCATTCGTTTGCAAAACGCCATCGGACAGCGGCTCTGGACCTCTACCCTTCAACCCTCGGTCTTGCAGGATGCCCTGCGGACAGCAGACGTTGCCATCGGTGCCATTCGGGGAAGCGGACAACGCTCCCCCATGGTGATTTCCGAACCGATGGTGGCCGGAATGCGGCGAGGAGCCGTCATCGTGGATGTGACCATCGACCGGGGAGGATGCTTCGAGACCAGCCGGGTGACCTCCCATGAACGTCCCACCTTCGTCGAGATGGGGGTCATTCATTACTGCGTGCCCAACATCCCCTCACGGGTGAGCCGGACCGCTTCGAAAGCCCTGAGCAACATCTTGGCCCCGCTGCTAATCGAGTTTGGGTTGGATGGGGGAGTGGAGTCTTCAGCGCGTCAGAATCGCGTCACCCGCTCGGGCATATACATGTTCAATGGCACGCTGACCCATCCGGGCATTGCCGCAGAATTGGGCATGCCCCACAAGGATTTGGAACTCTTGTTGGCAGCCCTCTGAGATAACCCGGGTGAAGCTGCCACGGCGCCCTTCAAGCCGCCAGTTCCTCTCCCAATTGGTTGAAAAGTCGGAACTCCAACAACTCCATGGAGGAGTTTGACTCCACTTGCAACTTGATTCCAAACTGCTTGCGCCAGGTTTTGACCACCGAACGAAACCAGCCTTTACAGATATACGCTTCGACGATGGGATGCACCATGAGGGTCAACGCCCGGTGGCCTTCCGCGGTGGCCAGGTAGCTCAGGCTGTTCTCGATCGTATCTGTGATGAGAATCGATGCCCCCACTTCCCCTGTTCCACGGCACGTTGGGCATTTCTCCGCAGTCTTCACGGCCGCAACCGGTCTTACCCGCTGACGGGTCATCTCCACCACCCCAAACCGACTCGGCGGCTGAATGTTGTGCTTTGCCTTGTCGCCCCGCATGGCTTCTTTCAGGGCATCCGTCAACTGCTTGTTGTGTTCCTTCTTCGCCATGTCGATGAAGTCGATGGCGATGATTCCGCCCATGTCGCGAAGGCGAAGGACACGCGCAATTTCATCCACACATTCGAGATTCGTCATCAACGCGTTTTCCTCCTGATCCTTGGCCCCGGACTTTCTCCCACCCGAGTTCACGTCGATGACGTGCATGGCCTCGGTTTGCTCGATGATCAAATAAGCTCCACTCTTCAAATTCACTTGACGGCCAAAAGCCGCTTTGATCTGCCGGTGAATGGAGAGCGTGTTGAACAAATCGCGGTCCCTGCTCAGTTTCAACACCTCCTCCTTCTCAGGGGCAATGCTGTGCAAATAGCCCCGGACGTCATCCGCCAACTTCGGGTCGTTCACCCAAATCGTGGAACAATCCGGAGAGAGCACATCCCGCAACACCGCGCTGGTCTTGTCCAACTCGCCCAACACCCGCTTGCCGGGCTTTGCATGGCGAAGCTTCTTGTGCAAATCTGACCACCGGCTCACCAGGTCCGCCAAATCCGCCTTAAGCTCTGAGGTCCCTTTGTTCTCAGCTACCGTCCGCACGATGATGCCAAATCCCGGAGGAAGAATATCCTGCATGAGTTTCCGGAGGCGATTGCGCTCGGCTTCGCCCTTGATGCGGCTGGACATGGAAACCCGATCGCCAAATGGCACCAGCACGAGGTACCGTCCGGGCAAGGTCACTTCTGCCGTCAGCCTCGGCCCTTTCGTACTCATGGGCTCCTTCGCCACCTGCACCAAAACCAGCTGGGAGGCGCTTACCTCATCCTTAATCTTGCCCTTCTTGTCCAGTTCCGCGCCTTTGGGAAAGTGCGCCAAGTCCGAAACCGGGACTTTGCCCGCCATGGAGCGCTTCAGGAATTCCTGCTGCGTCCTGAAGTGGGGCCCCAAATCTAGGTAATGCAAAAAAGCGTCGCGCTCATGGCCGACGTCGACAAAAGCCGCATTGAGGCTGGGCAAAACCTTCCTCACACGACCGAGATAGATGTCTCCGACCGCGTAATCCGTCCCCCCTTCGTCCCGGTGCAACTCGACGAGCTGGCCGTTCTCCAAAAGGGCGATTTCAATGCCCGAAGGCATAGAATTAATAACCAGTTCTTTGCTCAAAGGCAAACCCTTGTAGGTTCAGCCGCACCAAGAAAAGATGGTCGCCCGGACCACAAGCCCGGGCGAGACATCACTTCTTCTTGTGGCGGTTTTTGCGCAACCTTTTCTTCCGCTTGTGCGTGGCCATCTTATGGCGCTTCCTTTTCTTACCGCTAGGCATGGTTCAATGAATTAAGATTCTGTCGATCCGGTCTTCCCGGATTCGAGTCGTTCGATAAATGAGTTTACCCGATTGGAAACCACCGTATCAGGTGCAAAGGGAAGGTATTCCCGGTAACGAATCAAGGCCGCTTCTGTTTTTCCCATTCCCTCATCGCAACGGGCGGTGAAGAACAATCCGTTTCGGTAGGAAGAGTCGGCCGCCATGCAGGTTTCAAAACCCACAACGGCCTTGTCATATTTGCCCTCTTCCATATCGAGCAAGGCCAACTGCCAGGTCGCATCGAGGTGTTCCGGTTTGAGGGCGAGTACCTGGTTGAAACGCTCGCGGGCTTTTTCGGTTTGGCCTGATTGAATGCTAAAAATTCCCAGCCAAACCAACGCGTCCAGATTGGGAGGGTCCCCCTCAGCCAATTCGCGAATGACCATGATACCGGCCATGGGGTCCTGTCCACTGCTCACCTGTTCCACCGCCCGTTCCAACCGGCTCTCCGCGGAAGTCGTATCTGCTGCGGCGGCAACAACCGCCTCAGCGGACGCCGGACGATTGGGCAACCAGAGCACAACGGCCACCAAAATGACGCCGATGGCCACCAATATCAGCTGTCCTCCACGACCGCTCACGGCTGGACTTTCACTTGCGCCTTCACCGTATCCACGAATTCCTTGGCCGGCTTGAAGGAGGGGATGTTGTGCGCGGGAATGCTGATGGATTTCTTCGCCTTGATGTTGCGTCCGGTCTTGGCCGCACGGGTCTTGATGACGAAGCTTCCAAATCCGCGCAAGTAGACATTGTCACCGGACTCCAGTGAAGTACGCACCGCGTGCATGAAAGCTTCGACGGTGGTCTGAACATCATGTTTCTCCATTCCCGTCTGTTCCGCAATCCGGGACACGATATCTGCTTTGGTCATCTCAGTATGGGTAGGTTTTTCAAAATCTTTGCAGCCCCACTGCTGTGGAGGGGTGCAAAAATAAGGTGATTGGTTTGAAATCTTTACAGCGGATGCCAACGGATGTAAACCACCCGGCTACAGATGCCCTATTAGACTGGTATTCAGAATATAAGCGGGACTTGCCGTGGCGAGAAAACCCCGAGCCTTATGGGGTTTGGCTCTGTGAAATCATCATGCAGCAAACCCGCATTCAGCAGGGAATCGGCTATTGGCACCGCTTTTTGAACACCTATCCCACTGTAGAGGACCTCGCGCGCGCCTCCGAGTCCGATGTCCTCAAGCTTTGGGAGGGCCTGGGTTACTACAGCCGCGCGCGGAATTTGCACCGGGCCGCGCAGGAGGTGGTGACCCGTTGGGGCGGGGTTTTTCCCGGGCGGGCCGAGGATCTGCGGACGCTTCCGGGGGTAGGGCCGTACACCGCTGCGGCGATCGCATCGATCAGCGCGGGGGAGGCGGTGGCAGCGGTGGATGGGAATGTCACCCGGGTCATCAGCCGGTTTCTGGGGTTGGACGAGCCCGTGGACCGGCCGGTGGGCCGGGAGGCGGTGCAGCGGGGGGCGGAGGCCCTGCTCTGCGCGCGGCGGCCGGGGGATTTTAACCAGGCCCTGATGGATTTGGGAGGCCAAACCTGCACCCCCAAGTCGCCGGATTGCCCCGCTTGCCCCCTTCGTCCGTGGTGTGCCTCCGGTTCCCAGCCCGCCCTGGCTGCTCGGCGCCCCGTCAAATCCGCGGGGCGCCCTGTGACCGAGGTCCATTGGGACCTCCACTGGATCACGGACGGCGCCGGGTGGATTCTCCACCGGCGACCTGCCCCGGGGATTTGGGCGGGGCTCTGGTGCCTCCCCATCTCCGAGTCATCTCCCACTCCCACCCCGCCCTTTCCCGACCTCATCCCCTCCCCCCTGCTCGTCTCCCTGCCCGCCCCTGCCCCGCCCGTCACCCACCTGCTCACCCATCGCCGCCTGCAAATCCGGTTCGTCGGCTGGCACCTCGCCTCCCCGCCGCCCTCCCTTCCCGAGGGGTGGCACTGGCACACCCCGGAACAGAGCGCCGCCCGGGCCCTCCCCCGCCCACTTGTAAAATCCCATGAAGCGCTCGCAAACTTCCTGACCCGAGTTTGACCTTTCCTGCCTAAATTTGACCCAATGGCAGGCATCAACAAAGTCATTTTGGTGGGCAACTTGGGGCGAGACCCCGAGGTGCGTTACACCCAGGCGCAGGTTCCGGTATGTTCCTTTCCCATGGCCACGTCCGAGACCTACAAGGACCGGCAGACGGGCGAGCGCATGACCCAGACCGAGTGGCACAATGTCGTGCTTTGGAGGGGCCAGGCCGAGGTGGCCCAGCGCTTCCTGCGCAAGGGTTCATTGGTCTACATCGAGGGCAAGCTGCGGACGCGCAACTGGGAAGACGCTCAGGGACAGCGGCGCTACACGACGGAGGTGGTGGGAGAGGTGCTGCAATTGTTGGACCGACCCGATGCCCCGCCTGCCCAAGGATCTTCGGATGGTTCCCGGGTCATGCCTCCGGCTGGCAACCCGCAACCGGCTGAGGCCTACCCCAACCCCGCATCGGAAACTGCCGTTCCCTCTCCGCAGGCACCTGCAACGCCAGCGTTCCCGGCATCTCAGGGGGAATTTGGGGAAGAAGTAGGCGAGGATTTGCCGTTTTGAAGGACTCAGAAGCCCCACCATGCTCCCTATTTTGATGGTCGCCCCCGGTGCTGAAATCGGATGGTGGCCCTTGGCTGCCATTGTCATCCTACTGATTTTGAGCGCGCTGGCCAGTGCTTCTGAAGTGGCCTTTTTCTCACTCTCACCTTCCGATTTGCAGACCTTGCAATCGAAAGGCAACCTCGACCCACAATCCCGGGCGCAACGGGTGTTGGACTTGCTCAAATCACCCGACTCCGAGCGGGCACCGCGGAATCTGCTCGCGACCATCTTGGTGCTGAACAATTTGGTCAACATTTTCATCATCCTCATCTCAACGGTGGTCATCGAGGCCCTCTTCCCGGCACAGACTTTGCCAGAGTTCTGGAAATGGACGATCAACGTGGTGGGAATCACCGGAATAATTGTGCTTTTCGGGGAAGTTCTCCCCAAGGTGTATGCCACCCAACACGGGCTGGCCATCGCGCAGCGCATGGCATTTCCCCTGACCTGGGTTCAGCGCCTTTTGCAGCCGATCTGGCGTCCTCTGGTGAAGTTGGGGGGATGGGTGGACCGCAGAATGGGCGCCCAGGCCGAGGCCCTTTCGGTGGCCGATTTGGAACAAGCGCTGGTGTTGACAGAAAGTTCGGGGCGCACCGAAGAGGAGAAGCGGATTTTAGAGGGAATTGTGGCGTTGGGGTCCAAGGACGCCAAGCAAGTCATGACCGCACGAACCGATATGGAATCGTTGGCGAGCCATGATGCCTGGAAACGGGTTTGTGAGGTGGTATTGGAGAGTGGATACTCCCGGATTCCCGTGCACAATGGGAGTCCAGATCACATTCTGGGCATCCTTCACGTCAAGGACTTGATTCCGCACATCGGCGCAGAAGAATGCGACTGGTTGTCCCTGCTGCGGCCTGCAGGATTCGTGCCGGAGAACAAGAAAATCGACGACTTGATGCGCGATTTCCAGGAGCGGAAACAACACCTGGCCATCGTTGTAGATGAATACGGCGGAACGAGCGGATTGATCACCTTAGAGGATATCATCGAGGAAATCGTCGGAGAGATTGCGGATGAGTTTGATGGGGAAGAACTGCATTACTCTCGATTGGATGAGCGCACTTTTCTGGTCGAGGCAAAAACCACCCTCATCGACCTCTATCGGTTGCTTGATCTGCCTGAGGAAACGTGGGAAGCTGCGAAAGGCGAAAGCGACACGTTAGGCGGATTCATCACCGAGCAAGCTGGGCGATTGCTCCGGAATGGAGAGCGGATTCAATTCGATGGCGTTGAAATGACCATCGATGCTGCCACTCCCCGCAAGCTGCTGAGGGTTAAGGTTCAGCTGCCAGATGCCCAAGGTGAACATGATGCGGTCTGAATCCCGGCTGCTGCGATTGCAGCACATCCATCAGGGATTGATGATCCTCGGGGTGCTCGTGGGACTCCACGCCTGCCAGGAACCCGCAACCCCCAAGCCCCGCGGGTACTTTCGCATCTCCACGGGCGAACCGGAATACACGCCCACTTCGACGGACTGCCCCGTTCGGTTCGCTCGGGCGGTGGACTGCCGGTTGGAGTCCGTGGTGCAAGAAGCCGTGGGAAGGGCCGAGGAAAACGGGGGGCGGAGTGGGGAAGCCTGTTGGTTCAATTTGGCCTATCCCCAATGGAACGCCCGCCTGCATTTTACCTATCTCCCCGTCCAAGGGAATCTCGACAAGCTGCTGCAAGAAGCGCACGACATGACCTTCAGCCATGACATCAAATCCTCTGGAATCGGGAAACGGCGCTTCTCATTTCCCGAGCACAGGGTTCACGGCCTGATGTTCGAACTGGACGGTCCTGTGGCAACGCCACTGCAGTTTTTAGCGACAGATTCCACCCATCACTTTCTTCGTGCGGCGCTGTACTTTGAGCATGTACCCAATCCGGACAGCATCGCCCCCGCTTACGATCGAATCGCCAAAGATGTCGTCCACCTGATTGAGACGCTCGAATGGAACCCTTGACAACCGAAGATTGGATTTTTGACTTCGGGAATTCTCGGACGAAACTCGGCCTCCCACAGACGGATGGCTCCTGGAACGTGCGCTTCGATGGCGAGGCCCTCGAGATGGCACAGCTCCGTTTGCACAACGATGTGCCACCACCATCGATACTCTGGACGGCGACCGGTGACATTCCACCCGAATGGAAGCAATGGCGGGCCGCTGCGGAACAACGCTGGGGAACCAGGCATTTTCACCCCCTCACCGGGGAATGGACCCCTCCCTTCCGGCTGGAGATCGATGGACAATCCACCTTGGGGGTCGATCGGCTGGCGCATGCAGCCGCAGCCATTCAAGCCGATCCCGAGGCGACTTGGTTCATCGTGGATGCGGGAACGGTTCTGGTCTGCGACTTGGTGGTGGAAGGATGCTTCAAGGGGGGCACCCTCTCCCCCGGCTGGGACATGCGGTTCAGGTCGCTGTATGAGGGTACCGCTGGACTCCCCTGGATAGCGGGGTGGAGGCACATGATCGACAAGGCCCATGTGCGCCGCGATTCCCACCGGGACCTGTGGGGCCGGGATACGATGTCCGCCATTTTGAACGGTGTGGCAGGGGGCATTGAAGAAGAAGTCAGGGGTCGATTGGCGGGTTTGGCCTGCATTTACCCTCAGATAAAAGTGGTGGTTACAGGTGGGGACGGGGATTATTTGCACATCCCGCACCGGGGCACCATTTTTGCAGACCCGTTTTTCACCTTGCGAGGGTTCCACGTCATACTCCGGCAAATTGCGCAACTCCCCTAATTCCGCTTCCACTTTCAGCGCCATTTGCAGCAGCTGGCATCGCCATGTGCTGTGGGGGGCTGCTCTCGGCGCCTTTTTCCTCCCCCGATTTGCGCAAGCCCAATGGAGCGAGCTCTCCCCCTATTCCCGGGTCGGGTTGGGTTTGGGTTGGGATGGGGTCCACACCCACCAACTGGGAATGGGCAGCGTGAGCAGTGCCGTTGCAGATCCCTATGCCTTCAATCCGGGAAATCCGGCGTCCGCTGCTGCACTGATGCGGACGACTTTCCAAGGTTCCGGGGCTTTCCGGGCCATGCAACTCCGCAACGGAGAGGCCACCGGTACAGGAACATGGGGCAACACGGGGCCGATGGCCTTGGTCATCAAGAAACAAGGCGGAAAAAATGCATTGCAACTCGGTCTTTCCCCGCTCCAAACCACGGGCTATGTCATCTCTCGGACCCGGCAAGTGTCGGGCGTAGGCAGCCTGCGCGAGTCCTACCAAGGCGAAGGAGGATTGAACCAGGCCACGCTAGGTTGGTCCCGGGGGTGGCAATGGACCCAATGGTCCCGCGAGGCACTCGATTCCATTCGCACTTCGAGGGGAAGCTTGCAAGTCGGAGGACAGGTTGTATATCTCTTCGGGGCAACGGACCATACCTCTCGCATCGATGTGGCCGATCCGACCTTCCTGGACAACCAAAGCCAGCGATTGGCGCAGTTCAGGGGGTTGACGGGGGAACTAGGGGTGCAGGGGGAGCTGCTGCTCGGTCCGCGGAGGGCCGATCGCCCAGGAGCTTGGCAACCCAGCATACGCGTGGGTGCTACCTATCGTCCCGCTTCGCGCATGGAGACCCGATGGACGGAGCAGGTGTTCCTGACCCAGACACTCGGCGGCTTGGTCACGCCCATCGACACGGCTTTCTTTCTCGAATCCCCCGACGCCACGAGTGCCATGCCCGCGCGGATCACCCTCGGAATGGCTTGGCGATTGCAGCGTCCGTCCGGAGAAAGTTGGACGCTCTACGCAGACGTGAAACATCAAGATTGGTCTCAACAAGCGGACCAATTTAGCTGGGATGCCTTGGGTGAGGGAATGACTTGGGGAACTGCTCAGACACTCCATGCAGGCTTGGAGTGGTCTCCATCTGCTTCCAAGCGCAGGGAAGTTACGGGAACCCCCATGACGTTCCGATTGGGATACGCCACAGGCACGGAGTCCGTGCGCATTCAAGACAACCCCTTGACCTTTTCGAAGTGGACCGCCGGCACAAGCCTGCCCCTGGGAGCGGGACGGTCGTTGAGTCGACTGCACTTTGGCATGGAAGTTGGGACGCGTCGGATAGCCACCGTTGACCATGCCCAAGAAAATCTCTTTCGATTTGAAGTCGGTGTATCTTTGTCGCCGTTTTTCAAGAACAATTGGTTGGTCAGAAGACTTTATGACTGAAACGCGTTTGGAAATGCTCTGTAAAATGAAACCGCTTTATCTCACCTCACTCCTCCTCGCCTTTTTCCAACTCGCGGCTCACGCGCAAGAGAATAAGTATGGCGCGACCGAAGAACAGCAGCGTGACTGCAAGGAGGCATTGAACGTTTACAAAGGCTATCTGAAACAGGGAGACTTGCCGGAGGCCTACATTCAGTGGCAGAAGGCCTGTGCGGTTTGTCCTGAAGGCGTGAGCGAATCGCTGTACGCGGATGGCGTTAAACTCTTGAAAAGCCAAATCGAAATCGCTGAAAAAGCGAACTCCACCGCCCGGACGGCCGTTCTGCGGGACAGTTTATTCGCCACGTATGACAAGCGAATGGAGCTTTTCCCCTCCACCAATTCCAAGCCCAAGAATCGCTGTATCATCCTGAGCTTCAAAGCGCAAGACTACGCAAAGTTCTACAAGGATGACCCCATCGGTGCCAATGCGATGTACAAGGAGTGTGTGGAGTGCCTCCAAGATGAGACCAACGCTGCCACGTTGAGCGCGTACTACCTGACTTCCTTCTACACCATGAAGAAGCTGGAGGGCGATGAGGCCAAAAACAAGCTGCTGGAAATGCTCACGGATTACCTGACCCTGGTGGAATACGCGAACAGCGCCATCCTGCGGCTGGAGGCCCAGGAACCGAGCGAAGAGCGGGATAAGGACATTCAATCGTACCAAAAAGTGAAGGGGAATTTGGACGAAGTCTTTGTGAGTATCGCGAAATGCGATGACATGGTGCCCGTACTCTCTGGAAAGCTCGCTGCCACGCCCAACGATCCTGTGCTGGAGCGCAAAATCCTCACCTTGCTCAACAAGAAAGACTGCACAGATAGCCCGCTCTACCTCCAGGTTGCGCAATCGGTTCACCGTCTGGAACCCCAGGCGGCAAGCGCCTATGCCATTGGAACCATCCTCCTGAAGAACCGGGATTTCAACGCTGCCCTCCCCTACCTGGAGCAAGCCATAGAACTGTGTGGAAATTGCGCTGAGAAAGAAAGTTATCTACTGAAAGCGGGGCAAGTCAGTTCCTTCCTGGACCGCTTCGCTGCAGCGAAAAACTATGCCCGAAGCGTCCTGAGTCTCAATCCCAACAACGCCGACGCCTACATTCTTCTCGGGGATGCCATCGCCGGCAATGCAGGAGCTTGCAATGACGGGGCGCTCGGCACGCGTGCGGCCTACTGGATTGCGGCGGACTACTACAGCCGTGCCCGCTCCATCGGCTCTCCAGAACAGGCGGAAATCGCCAGCAAGAAGCAAGCCAACTGCGAAAGACAATTTCCTACGCTGGATGATGTCTTTGCCGTAGGAAAACAAAAGGGAGATGGTTTTACCCAAGGGAGCATCCCTGGATGTCTCTGCGCCGGGGAGTCCACCACAATCCGGGTGCGTTGATGGAGGGAAACGGATTCTCGTTTGCGAAGGAAAAGTGTGCCCTGGCCTTGGCCGGGGCATTGCTTTTGGGGACCGCCTGCAACCGGGAAGAAGAAGGGGATTGGACACCCTGGACGGAGGAACCCCAAGCCCCGGTCCAGTCCATCGAGAATGTGCGATTTGCATACTCCGAGCGGGGAACGGTGAAACACGTGCTCATTGCACATCAACTCTCACGAACGACCCGAACAAGGGCAGACGAGGACTCCGACGCTCCCACCGAGGGACTGATTTTGGTGGAAGGCGGCTTCACGCTTTTCGTCGATGGTGACGAGCAATTGCATCAAGCCTCCCTGTCCGCCCAGCGCGGAACACTCGACGAAGCGCATATGCGATTGGAAGCGGAAGACAAGGTGGTGGTGACCAACCGCGTAGGCGATCGTTTGGAAACGGAGTACCTCGTATGGTCGAGCGACTCTGATCGGGTATACACCCACAGGCCCGTGGCCATTTTCACGGCCACCGGGGTGATCCGAGGCGAGGGATTGGAATCTGACAATCGGTTTGAAAACTATCGCATTCTCAGACCCACAGGAGAAATCGAGGTACCGGATTTGAATGAATCGCCCGGCACAAATTGATGAAAAAACCGTAATTTCGAGGCCATGAACCCCGAAGACAGTCAGAAGTTCATTCGTCTCAGCATTTGGGTTGAACGTTTTTGGCTTTTGGCATTTGCCGTCGGAACGGCTTACAGCGGCTATCATTTGTACACGGGGGGATGGGAGCAAGAGCGAACCACTTTGGTGCTTCCTGCCATCGCAGGCGTTTGGTGGTATTTCCGCCGTTCCTTTCGAAAGCGTCTTGCACGGACACAGACCGCCCAAGACGCCTGAAATGACCCCGCATGGTTGACCCTTCCAGTTCCATCCTGATTCTGAGCGCCTCCCTCGTCGCCTCTGCCGCCGCCTTCGCACCCGCCCAAGTTGGCCGTGCATCCACATCTGTTGCACTCGACATCTCTGGTCAAATTGGTGCCCAAGCTCCATTGGGAGCCTTTGATCCTCTTGGAATCATGAAGGATGCAGATCAAGAGAAGTTTGACACATGGCGCGAGATTGAGATTGTTCACGGACGTGTTGCCATGTTGGCTGTCAGTGGATACTTGACTACCTACGCTGGTGTCCGATTCCCTGGTGCCGATGATGTTCCAGCCGGTTTCGCCGCCGTCAACTGGCTCATGACCACTGACGAGGGACACCTCATCCTTCCACAAATGTGGACAACCTTCTTGATCGCTACCATGATCAACCGTGATGCCAGTGAAGTTACCGGAGTCAAGCCTGCCTTCCCAGGTGACTACCGCAACGGAAAGCTTGACTTTGGCTGGGACAAGCTTGATGACAAGACCAAGGCACGCAAGCGCTCTATTGAATTGAACAATGGAAGAGCAGCTCAAATGGGAATCCTTGCATTGATGACACACGAGGCTATGGGCAATGTTGGTGCCATTCTTCCACTTGCCAATTAATTTTGGTACTGCACCTACTTGAAAAGGAGACTCTTATAAGTTAATGTATATTATTATAACTCTTAACTTCTTACAATACAGAACTCAAAAGGTGCCATCCGTGCTTAATGTTAGATTGCCCAAAGGTGCATTGTAATGTTGTATTAGTCCTGTAGTCAAG
>JBEEPJ010000034.1:0-14184 GCA_041191165.1 Bacteroidota bacterium
GTCGGAACGATAGCAGCCTCCATTGGAACTGAGGATTGAGTTCCAGACTCTAAACTCGCAAATGCCATGCGAATGTCTTCATGCGCAATTCCCGGAATATCCGTTCCCATGATGGCCACCGCCGTAGCGCCACTTTGCCATGCGGTTTGAAAGACATGGGCCATTCGCACGCCGAGGTCGCCTTCCACTTGTTCATATACCGGATGTCCACCGGACCAATTGGGCCTCGGCTCGTCTGGACGAAAAGGCGTACCGGTCAGCCACCACTGCAACTCCCCTCCCGGCCCCAGGGCGTCACACATCGCAGGCAATGCGTCGATGCGCCGATCAAATAGAGCTTGTGCGATGGCATGTGCGCCCTCCGCGCCGATCTGTGCCCGGAGCCTGGATTTGCCCTCGCCCAAATGAGGCCTCCGTCCAAAGATGGCCAGCACCTTTCTGCCGGATGTCATGTGAGCGCCCCCTGGCAACTTGAGCCGGCTCCCGCGGTACAACCGTAACAGTGGTTTGCCGTGACGACCTCCCGTTGAAGCATGAACGCGCGCGCCTCGCGATCTGCAGCCACCCAATCCGCCAACGTCTCCACCGGACCGCGGACGGGCAAGTCGAGCATCTGATTGAAATCGCAATCAAAGAGCCGGCCATCGTAGGCCACGCTGAGGGTGTTCTTGCACATCAATCCCGCGACAGCCGCCGGGTTGTACGCGTCGATCAGACGCTCCATGTAGTCGTCGTAGTTTCCGCTTTCCCAAAGGAAATCCAGGAACCGAGCGATGGGCATGTTGTTGATGGTGAGCAACTGGTGGAAGACCAAACCCTCCTCCCCCAAAATCCTGCGGTACATCCGGTCCAAATCCGGCATGGGACCGGGCAGGAAGGCGCCCGTCGGGTTGTACACCAAGTCCAGCAACAACCCCGTCCCCGGCTGGCCATAACCCGCGGCATTGAGCCTGCGGATGGCCTTGAGGCTCGCATCGTAAACCCCTGCCCCACGCTGGCGGTCGGTTCGTTCCGCGCTGGGATGGGGCAGGCTGCTCACCACGCGAATCCGATGGGTCGCAAACCACTCCGGCAGGTCGTAGAACCGCGGATGGGACTCGATGATGGTGAGATTGGATCGGACGATGATCTCGAGGTCGCGCGGGGCGCGCGCCCGGATGGATGCGATGAAGGGCCGGAAATCGGGATGCAGTTCTGGCGCCCCACCCGTGATGTCCAAGGTCGAGAACGACCCGGTCTCGAGGGCTGCCAGAACCTGCCCGAGCCGCTCGGCATCCATCCGCTCCCGCCGATCCGGCCCCGCGTCCACGTGACAGTGGGCGCAGACCTGGTTGCAGGCGTAACCGATATTGATCTGCAGAATCTCCCAGCGGCTCGGCGTGAGCGGGGCTCCCCCATCCCCCGCCAGGCGCGCGGCAAAAGCGGGCCAGGCTGCACCGGAAGCGTCCGCAGCCAGCCGCCGCAACTGCTCCCTCGGGTCCGCCACCCAACCCCCGCGCGCCCGTTGCGACTTGTTGGAAATCGATACCGCCATCACATCTCCATTTGGTCCACCTTGCCCATCATCTGGACACTGTGCACCAGGGAAGCCCCCCCGCGAATGGCCGCGGCCACGTGCACCGCCTCCATCATCCCCTCCTTGGATTCTCCGCGCTCCAGCAAGTCTTGGGTGTAGGCGTCGATGCAGTAAGGGCATTGCACCGCATGCGCCACACCGAGGGCGATCAACGCCTTCTCCCGGGCCGTCAAAGCCCCGTCGGCAAACACCGCCCCGTACCACGAGAAAAACTGCTCGGCAAGCGGGCCGTCCCAGTCTGCAATTTTTCCAAAACGCTTGAGGTCTTTGGGGTCGTAGTAGGTTTTCATGACCGCAAGTTCGGAACTTTGGGACGTGAAAGATTCAGACATCATCGTCTCAGGCGCCTGGATGCAGGGCACAGGACGGGTAGGTATTTTGGGGGCAGGAGCCATGGGTTCCGGCATTGCGCAGGTGGCTGCGACGGCGGGGCATCCCGTGACGTTGGTCGATCAAGATTCGGCCACGCTGGCCCGGAGTGCGGCCCAGCTGGAGCAGGTGCTGGGCAGGGCGGTGGAGAAGGGCAAGCTGACGGCCGGGGAAGCACAGGCCATTGCCGGGCGCATCCATCGCACGACGGATGGCAGTCAGTTCGCGGGTTGCGCGCTGGTCATCGAAGCCATTGTCGAGCAGTTTGAGGCCAAATCCGCAGCCTTCCGCTCCATCGAATCCTGGGTGGATGCTTCCACGGTGCTGGCCACCAACACTTCGTCCCTCTCGGTGACGGGGCTGGCGGGCACCTTGCAATACCCTGAGCGATTCATCGGGCTGCACTTCTTCAACCCGGCGCCGCTGATGCCGTTGGTGGAGGTGATTCCGGCGCTGCAGAGCCATGTGGATTTGGCCTCCGGCTGCATGCGCCTGATGGAAAAATGGGGCAAACGGCCGGTGTGGGCGAAGGACAGTCCGGGTTTTATCGTCAATCGCGTCGCGCGCCCGTTTTATGGGGAAGCGCTTCGCATTTACGAGGAGGGCATGGCGGACATGGTGACCATCGACGCGGCCATGACGGAGCTCGGGTTCCGAATGGGGCCGTTCGAGTTGATGGACTTCATCGGGAACGATGTGAATTACGCGGTGACGGCGTCGGTGTTCGAGGCGACGTATTTCGACCCGCGGTACCGGCCCAGCTTGACCCAAAAACGCCACGTGGAGGCGGGGTTCCTGGGGCGCAAGACGGGTCGAGGGTACTACAGCTATGCGCCGGATTCCCTGCGACCTGCCCCCGCTGCAGATGCGGCGCTGCGCGCCCGCATCGGAGAGCGCATTCTGGCCATGCTCATCAACGAGGCCCACGATGCGGTTTTCATGGGAATCGCCAGTGTCGAAGATGTGGATACCGCCATGACCCTGGGCGTCAACTATCCCCGTGGTCTGCATGCATGGACTGCGGAGCAAGGGGCGGCGCATTGGGTGCAGGTCCTCGACGCGTTGCAGCAGCGCTATCAGGAAGACCGCTACCGGGTCAGCCCACTGCTTCGTCAGCTGGCGCTGCCCAGCGCCTGATGCCCGCGAGGGTGTGGGTCACGATCTCCGCTGCAGCCCCCGTCCGACCCGATGCGCGAGGCGTCTCCGGAAGGCGGCGAACGATGCCCCGTGCGTCGAGTTGATCTCGGCGGACCTCGCCGGCTGCATGCAAAACGGTGTGGTCGTCCAAGAGCCAGGCGACGTGAATGATTTGGCCTGCAGGGTTCGAAAAAAAAGCCCAATCGCCCCGCCGGCGCTCCTCCCAAGCCACCGGCTGGGCCGCATCCCACTGCTGGGACGCATCCCGAGGCAACTGCCAGCCGACCGCCAGGGCCGTCACTTGAATCAATCCCGAGCAGTCCACGCCGGCCGTCGAACGCCCCCCCCACAAATACGGCACCCCGAGCCACTGTTCTGCCTGCTGCAGAGCCGATTCCACCCCCTTTCGATGCGCCTCATTTTCCGGCTCCCAACCCGCCCAGGTGCCCTCCGCGGGACGGATGATTTTACCCGACGCCCCTCCCAATCTCCCCTCTCCCGCACCCCGCCAAATCCGGCAACCCGCCGAGAGCCTCAAGGGCACCTCTCCCTCCCCATCTTCGCGCCACCAGGTAGACACAGGGGACATGAGGCGACCCCAATCTCCGCCTTCCGCCGATGCATTCACCAAGGGGCTCAGCTGCTTTCCGTCGCACCAACCAGAATACCCGTCCCCACCACATCGAACTTCCATCCAGTCCTTTTCACCCCAGCCCACCACACGCGCCCATTCTCCGCAAAGCAATTGCGAAACTTGTTCCGAAGCATCCGAAGGATTCCGGCGTAATGGCACCACGGGAACGGTGGCATACCACCATTCTCCCGCCTTAAGCGCATCGGGCCAATCCTTCCGCTGCAAAACCGCCGGCTTTAGATTCGCTCGACCAACAGCGCGGAGGCTCCCCCACCGCCATTGCAAATCCCGGCTGCGCCTTTTTGCACATCATGGGCATGCAAGGCGTGCAACAAGGTGACCACGATTCTGCATCCGCTCGATCCGAGGGGATGCCCCAGTGCCACCGCCCCGCCGTGGACATTGACCCGGTCCTCGCTCAAACCCATCAGCTTGTTGTTCACCAGCCCAACAACTGCAAAAGCCTCATTCAGCTCCCACAAATCCACCTGCTCGGCCGTCCAACCGGCGCGTTGCAAAGCGATGGGCAAAGCCTTGGAAGGCGCGGTGGTAAACCACTCGGGCTCGTGGGCCGCATCCGCCCACGCGACGATTTTTCCGATGGGCTTGAGTCCGAGACGCGCCACAGCTGCCTCGGAGGCCAAGATGACCGCACTCGCCCCGTCGTTCAAGGTTGAGGCATTCGCCGCCGTGACGGTTCCGTCTGCCGTGAAGACCGGGCGCAATCCCGGAATCTTATCGAGTTGCACATTCTTGTACTCTTCATCCTCGGCCACCCAAACAGGGTCTCCCTTGCGCTGGGGCACGGGAACAGGCACCACTTCCGACGCAAATTTCCCCGATTTCCATGCTTCTGCCGCGCGGCTATAGCTCTGAACGGCGAAGGCGTCTTGCTCTTCCCGCGAGATTTCATGGGTCTTCGCACACAAATCCGCACACTGCCCCATGTGCTGCTTGAGATAAACATCGGTCAGCCCGTCCAATACCATTCCGTCTTTCACCTCCAAATGGCCGAGCTTCACCCCCTGACGGGCCTGCAAGTAATGCGGCACTTGGCTCATGTTCTCCATCCCCCCAGCCACCACCAAGTCGTTCTCTCCCAACGCAATCGATTGCGCGGCCAGGGCGATGGATTTCATGCCCGAGGCGCAGACCTTGTTGACCGTCGTGCAGGGAACCGTGTTGGGAATTCCAGCCCCCAGTGCCGCCTGGCGCGCGGGAGCCTGTCCAGCCCCGGCCTGTAACACCTGCCCCATGAATACCTCCTGCACCGCTTCTGGCGATACCCCTCCTCGCTCCAGCGCTCCGCGTATGGCCACCGATCCCAGCGCAGTCGCCGGCACGCCTGCCAACGCTCCTTGAAAACTCCCCATCGGGGTGCGAACTGCCGCAATGACGTAAACTGTATTCTTCGCGCTCATGACCATTCTGGATTTGGTGTTTTTTTCTGCAGGCCAAATTTAACGGCCTTTGGCACCTTCCCGGTCGCGAGAGAGGGATTTTGGCATGGGGTTTGGCCTAGGACAAGTGGTTCTACAATGATTTGGTTTTGGTTAAGCAGAATGGGCCGGGAAACGTCTCGGCCCTTTTTGCGTCCTGACCGCCGCAGGATGAAACCTCCGGGCGTGAGGCTCCGTATCGATGGCCACGATCCTCGACGCATGACCCTCGCTCAGCTCTCCCCCTTTCCTACACCCAACGAATTGGAGCAATACAAGGTGCTCATTCGCCACGTGCACGGGGAGCCTGTCATGTTGCGGCGCGCGTTGCGACTTGCCTTCCGCAACCTATCGCCCCAGGAATCCATCCTGTTGCGCGACTGGCTTCAGGCCCATTACGCGCTCTGAGCCTCCATTCCCTTCGCCATTCCTCGTCGTACTTCTCAATCGCAATTCAGCGCGATGGCGGGGTCGAAAATCTCCGAGGCGCATCGCCATCCCGCCCTTTGCGTCGGGGAGCCGCTGCGTTGCCGGGAAGCGTCCGCTTGCTCTCCGTCCGCTTGCTCTCCGTCCGTTTGCTCTCCGCCCGCTGCGGTCGTTCCGCCCTCCCCTTGGAGGCAGGCCCTGAGGGGGCGGCTTTAGCGGCCTCTCTTTTAAAGGCGGGCACGGCCTTGGGCCCCTTTCCGCCTTTCATCAGGGAAAGAAAATCCTTGGGCACCCTGGACTTGATCTCGACGCGCTCCCCGCCAGGCCCCTCCAAGACCACCCGGTACAGGTGCATGCCCGATCGTCCCATGGGATCCGGTGCGGCTGCCCCCTTCCCAACGATGGTGCAACCCGCGCGGCGCAGGGCGGCCATCAACAGCGGGACCTCATCGAGTCCCATCTCAAACTTCAACAGCGTGTGCACTTCGGTGGCCCGCATGGTGCGATAAGGCAAGGTGCGCATGGCCCCCTTCTTGCCCCCACCCACAGCCGGCTCCAAAGCCTGAATCTCCGAGTCGGCGGGAAGGTGCCCTTCCACCAACACATAAAGACCTTTTTCCAACTTGTTCCAGTGCAGTTGAAGGTGGGTACGCCAGCGAATGTCTTTCGCGATCAGACAAATTCCTGAGGATTCCTTCTCGATTCGGTTCACGAAATGCACATCGGTCTCCTGGGGCCGCTCGCGCGACATCCAATCCTTCATCTGGGAATAGGAAGTGCGCACTTGTGGATTGGGGGAGGCGAAGACCCAGCCAGCGGGCTTGATGTAGGCGAGCACAAAGGCATCCTCGTACACCACCTCAAAAGGCGGCGGCACCTCTGCTGGCTTGGACGCTTGGCTTCCGAGCTGAAAATCCTTGGTGTGGGGGGTACGTGTCACCGCGCTTCCCTTCTCCTCTGCTCCTCCCCAGCTTACCGCGTCGCCTACCGACAAAACCGAGGAGGGAATCTTGACCGGAATCGCATTGACCTGTACCCTGCCGGATTTGATCCACTTCCGCGCTTGCGTATTCGTGGCAAAAAATCCAGTCCCCATCAGAAACTCCAACAACGATGACACCTCTGGCACAATCTTTTTCTCCATCCCGCGAAGGTAGGTCATACCAGAGCGCAAAAGACCCCATGCGGGACACATGGGGTCTTTCCATTCGGTGTCTTCGACGACGCCTGACCAAACAAGGCATGTGCGCTGCGTACGCGATCCTTCTATTGCGAAGTTGGTGAATCCCTTTCATCGATTTCCACAAGTTAGGAACGCATTTTCCACGTCTTTCTAACAAGTTTTCTACAACTTACCCCTTTAGTTTTGCGCCATGGATTACTCGACCTCCGCGCCCCTTCATTTTATCCCTGTAGATGTGGCTTGGCTTCATTCCAATCAAGGAGCTTGGATCACGGCCTTCATCGGAGTGCTCGGTGCTTGGGTGAGTTGGCATGTGGTTCGATGGTTGCTGGACGTTGTCCTCCACAATTGGGCCAGAAGAACGAAGAGCCAGTGGGATGATGAGCTGCTCAACCGGCCCTTCCTCAACCGATTGGCCCTCTTCGCCCCCCTGCTCATTTTGGATAGAATTGGGTTTACGCTAATCCAGTCAGAAAATTGGTTATCAGGTGTTTTTATGACATCTATGGATGTGTTGATTTGGCTTAACATCCTCTGGGTATCGTTTGCACTCATCCAAGGAGTAGAAGGCATCTTGATGCAATCTGCCTCGCTGAGAGACAAGCCCATCAAGAGTTACATCCAATTGATGAAGATCATCCTGGGAATCACGGTTTCCCTGGTCATCATCGCCACGTTGAGCGGGAAGCCCATCGGCGTGGTTCTGGGGGGATTGGGGGCAGTGACCGCGCTGATTATCTTGGTTTTTCGGGACGCCTTGTTGGGATTGACGGCCAGCATTCAACTCAGTTCCGCGGACCTCGCCCGCATCGGCGACTGGGTGGAAATTCAGAAATACGGTGCGGATGGAACGGTGGTGGAAATCAACCTCACCACCGTGAAAGTGCGCAACTGGGACATGACCTTCACCGTGGTCCCCACATACGCACTCGTCGCAGATTCCTTCAAAAACTGGCGGGGAATGATGGAGAGCGATGGAAGGCGCATCAAGCGGTCTATCCCCCTGCGATTTTCCTCTGTTCAATTCGCAGATGTCGAACTGTTAGCCGCTTTGGAACGCGTGCAACTGCTCTCCGATTGGTTGGTGGAGCGAAAAGCACAAATCGAACAGCACAACCTCCAACATCAGGTGGACAGCGCGGTGGAAATTAACGGCAGACGCTTGACCAATCTGGGACTGTTTCGGAACTACCTCGAGCAGTACCTGCGCAACCACCCGGGTGTAAATCAAGATATGCCCCTCATGGTGAGGCATTTACAGCCCACTGGAGAAGGCATACCCATGGAGATTTACTGCTTCGCCCGAGAAAAGCATTGGTCGGGATACGAGACACTCATGGCGGACATCATGGACCACACGCTGGCCGCGCTGCCCCACTTTCGCCTGCAGGCCCATGAATGGTCTGACCCCAGAGGTGGAGGGCGCGATTAAGCCGTCGGGGTGCTGGAGGACATGGTGTGAAATACCTGCTGCACGTCGTCGTCTTCTTCAATGCGTTCGAGCAATTTCTCCACCTCTGCCGTGGCGACCGGATCGAGCTCTTTGGTGACATTGGGGATGCGGTCCAAACCGGATTGAACGATTTCCAATCCCAGCTCTTCAATCTTCTTTTGCAGGGACCCGAAGGCTTCGAAAGGGCCGTACACCATCAGAATATCCCCGTCCATTCCGAGTTCTTCTGCCCCGAAGTCGATGAGCTCCAATTCGAGCGATTCGATGTCTGCGCCCTCGGGTTTGACCTGAAAAAAGCAGACATGGTCAAACATGAACTCCACGCTGCCGCTCGTGCCCAAGCTGCCGTTGCACTTGTTGAAGTAACTGCGGATGTTCGCTACGGTGCGGTTGTTGTTGTCTGTGGCCGTCTCGACGAAAATGGCAATGCCGTGTGGGCCATAGCCTTCTAAGGTCACCTGCTTATAATCCGAAGTATCCTTGTCTGTGGCTTTTTTGATGGCCCGCTCCACATTGTCCTTGGGCATATTCGCCGCACGCGCGTTCTGGAGGACAGCCCTCAATCGGGGATTGACCGTGGGGTCAGAACTATTTCCCTCTCGAATGGCAATGATGATGTCCTTGTTGATCCGCGCGAAGGTCTTCGCCATCGCTGCCCAACGCTTGAACTTGCGTTCTTTTCTGAACTCAAATGCTCTTCCCATGGGGCAAATATCGGAGACGAAGGCAATTTTCAGATTCTTTCTACAACACCCGGGCAACGAAATCAACCAATTTGTCGTTCTCTTGCCAATCTTTGTAACATGAATTGTGTGCGTTTTCTGGTTTCGCAAAGCCGGGTAACTTCCGGATGGGTATGGATTGCCGGGTGCGCCCTGCTCTGGTTGGGTTGCAAACATGAAGTGCCTACCCCCCCGCTTGATGGCACTCCCGTGGTCGTCCCCCCTCCTTGCGACCCCGATGTGGTTTATTTTGCTCAGGACATTCAACCGCTCCTTGCCGCTGCCTGTGCACAACCCGCTTGTCACGATGCCGCCAATCCCGCAGAAGGCATTCGATTGGACAGCTACTCTGGATTGATGAACAGTCCGGAGAGCCACTTGGTCGTGGCGGGCAATCCTGGGGCCAGTGAACTCATCGAGGTTTTGCTCGAAACCGATCCGGATAAAGTGATGCCCCCGCCGCCTGCCAGTCCGTTGACCGCTGCTCAAATCGATTTGATCGCGGCCTGGATTGAACAGGGGGCACTCAATCTCTCCTGCGAAGAATGTGACAACACCACGGTCACCTACAGCGCGGATATCGCCCCGCTCATCGCCAATCGCTGCGCCACTTGCCACAGTGGCAATGCGCCCAGCGGATCCTTGCGGCTCACACAGCATTCCGATGTTGTGGCCGCGGTTCAAAATCGGAATCTCATGCAGTGCGTGGAGCGACTAACGGGATTTTCAGCCATGCCACCCTCGGGCGCATTGAGCGATTGTGAGTTGGAGAAGCTCCAGATTTGGGTGGCGGATAACATGCCCAACAATTGATCTGATGATGGCTTTTATGAAGTCCAAACGCACCACGCAGACGCTGTGGAGCACACTGGTTTTGGGGTGGACGGTCGTTTTGTCCGGATGCTATTACGACGTGGAGTCGGAATTGTATGGTGGAGAAGTTTGCGACCTGAGCGCCGTGGGGTATGCGGCGGACATCGAACCCATCATTTCCACCCATTGCACCGGATGTCACAGTGGAGCAGCCCCTTCTGGCGGTTTGCAACTGGGGTCGCATGGTCAAGTGGCCACCATTGCGCTTGCCGGCTCCCTGGTGGACAGAACCCACCGTCCCGCGGGAGATGCGTTGGCGATGCCCCCCAGTGGTCGGTTGTCCGACTGTCAACTGCAAAAGATTGAAAATTGGGTGAACCAAGGCGCTCCTAATAACTGAAAATCAACATTAAAAACGAAATATAATGAATCGAATCATGAAGCGATTAACCGGACTATTGATGCTCGGCCTTGTGGCCAACTGGGGCGTAGCAAATGCGCAGCAGTTCCTCGCACGTGCGGGTGAAGTGTCTTTCTTCTCGACCACGCCGGTGGAAGACATCACCGCGAACAGCAAGCAGATGTCCTGTATCCTCGATGCTTCTACGGGGGCATTTGCCTTCCAAATCCCCATCCGGAGCTTCCACTTCGAGAAGGCGTTGATGGAGGAGCACTTCAACGAGAACTACCTCGAGAGCGCCAAGTTTCCCAATGCCACCTTCAAAGGGAACTTCACCGAATGGAACGCAGCCGCGCTCAAGGACGGTAAACCCCATACGGTGCAAGCCCGTGGCGAGTTGACCATTCATGGCGTGACCGTGCAGCGGACCATCTCCGGCACCGTGACATGGAAGGACGGAAAGTGGGTGATGCAAGCCCAATTCAATGTGGCGCCTGCTGCCCATGAGATTGCCATTCCGGACGTGGTCAAGGAAAAGATCGCAAAAGAAATTCGGGTCAACGTAAACGCGACATTGAACGCGAAATGATCATTGCCTTCAATTCAAGACCGACAAAGACCAACCAGGCTTATCCCCTGGTTGTCTTTTTTTTAAGCCTGTTTTGCTCGACCTTTTTCTCGCATCATGTCACGGCCCAACCCGACCTGTTGGATGCCTTGAATGAAGACCTGGAAGAACCTTCGTTTCCCGTGGCGGCGACCTTCAAGGACACACGCATCGTGAATGGCCAGAGCAATGAAACGCCCGCCGGGGGGGTGCTTCACTTCGTCATTGCGCATCGGTTTGGCAAGATCAACGAAGGGGCCTACGCCCTTTGGGGCTTAGACAATGCCACCATGCGGATGGCCTTCGATTACGGGGTGACCGATCGACTGGCGGTTGGAGTGGCCAGAAACACCCTCGGAAAGACGTATGAAGCGAACTTCAAGTGGCGCATGCTTCGACAGACAACTGGTGGGCGCTCTTTTCCTTTCAGCGCGACCTGGTACAGCGTCATGATGTGCGACGGCCTCAGGTGGGAAAATCCGGATCGGCAGAACTATTTTTCCTCAAGGCTGAGTTATGTGCATCAACTGGTTCTGACCCGAAAGGTGAATGATGATTTGAGTTTGGCCTTGACGCCTTCTTTCCTCCATACCAATCTCGTGGCCACATCGGCAGACGCACATGACCGATGGGCGCTGGGCGTGGGGGGGCGGTATAAATTGACGCAACGATTCAGCTTGAACGGAGAGTATTTCTACTCCCTTGATCGACCCGATGCCTACCACAACGGCCTCAGCTTGGGGGTGGATATCGAAACGGGAGGACACGTTTTTCAACTGCACGTGACCAATGCCCGGGCGATGTTCGAGCGGGGTTTTATCTTCGAAACGCCGGGAAGTTGGACGGCGGGCGATCTCTATTTCGGATTCAACTTGAGCCGGGTGTTCACCGTCCGCTCCCGGGATTGATTTGCTTTTCTGGAGAGCCCGATCGAACCGATCCGTGGGATGATGTGTTCCTGAGGGTATGAAGAACCAACTGCTCGTGGTGAATGGGCATCCCCAATGGGAAAAGAGCAAGGCTTTGAAGGCCGTTCACAAAACGTTGAGTGAACACTTTGACCTGGAAATGTTGGAAGTGGGAAAACAACCCGGGAATTGGGACATACCCTCGGAGCAACAGGCGATCGAGCGGGCCAGAAATGTGGTGTTTCTGTTCCCGTTGTATTGGTACGGGGTGCCTGGCGGAATGAAAAGTTGGATGGACGAGGTGTTTACTTGGGGTTGGGCTTTCGATTCGAGTGGAGGCAAGCTGCGTGGGAAGAAGTTGATTTGCTGCACCTCCGTGGGAGCTTCACTCTCGAGTTATCATCCCGAGGGAAAGAATCGCAAGACCATTGCGGATTATTTGTCTCCGGTAGAGCAGTTTGCCAGTTATGTAGGATTGGAATGGCGTGGCGTAGAGGCTGTACAAGCCGGGGATTGGTCCGGGGAAGCCCTTGCCCCTGGCATGCGTGCGGATTGGGTTCACAATTTTGCGCGGAAGCTGGACTTGTCGATGTAACAAATGGATGGGCAGGTCGTCTAGTGGACATGTCGCCTGCACAGTTTAGGGATTTGGTGGACGCCCATGCGGATGGCCTGTACAGGTTTGCCCTGGCCATCTTGCGCGATCCCGTGACCTCTGAGGACGCCGTGCAGGATGCCTTTGAACGGTTTTGGAGAAAGAGGGATGAGGTGGAACCTTCGAAACACAAGTCCTATCTCTTCAGCACCTTGCACAATCGGTGCATCGATTTGTTGCGACAGCGAAAACCCACGATGGAATTGACGGCCGAACATGCTTCGGTGGATGCCCGGCCCAATTGGGACATCCAAGAACAATTGCATCATGCCCTGAAGCGGTTGGATGCCAGGCAACAATCCATGATTCTGCTGCGCGATTACGAAGGGTATTCGTACGTCGAAATCGCCGAGATTACCGGGTCGAGTCTCGATCAAGTGAAAGTGAATCTGCATCGCGCCAGACGTGCCATGCAGCAGTTTATCGGTTCCATCGAAAACGTGCTATGATGCGAAGGCTATTCCCATATGTATTCGGGGCTGTGGGGCGAAGAAGCCCGCTCGATGAACATCCCTGCCATGGCGTTTCCCCAGGCGATGCATCATCGGCTGATTCCGATACGAAGATTTACGGAATCCTGGGGGATGGTCCGGATTCCGGTGTGTATCGGCTGCAACCTCCGCCCCGGGTTGCGGTGCCTCCCGGATTGAAGAAGCGTCTCAGCGGAATTCCAGAAACGCTGGGTCAGGAAGAGATTGCTTGGGATGGGAATGCGGAGGAATGGGATAGCAACCCTTTGGTGCCCAATTCGAGCTTCACTTTTCCCCACCGGGAGCGACTTTATGCGATTCCAACGCGCGAACGGAGACGATCCATTCAAATCAGGACGTGGAGCGCCGCCGCTTGCATCGTGGCACTGGCCGCATTGGGTTGGGCTTGGATGTGGCGCGAGGAATGGACCCCACATTCTCGCGTTGAACCCCGTGCACAGGCAAAGCCCCAAGTGGACGCGCAAGAAGAACAACCTGAATGGAATCCGATCGAAAGTTCGAACGCTGCAACAGATTTTGCAGCAAGTGTCGATCGCTCCGAAGTCGCACAGGGCCTCTCCGCCCGTAAGCGCCGCGATCCAGACGAATCATTGGCAGGGGTTGCCAGCATCCCCAACGTTTCACGCTCTGACTCCGCGCAAGCGCATGCCCCCATTCAACGGGAGGACAACTCGCATTCGTGCACGGGCACTCCTCTGGAAAAAGAGGAGCAGGTTGCATCATCAGCGGGGGATTTTGCGCAACTGGACAGGAATTCCAGCGAAGGCATGTCCTCGATCGAAACGGAAATGGAAGTCCTCGGGGTCCGAGGTGCGCTGCGGAGAAGGATGGGACATTGGGGCGAGAGCATGTTGAGGAAAACCGATGGCCGATGGGGCTGGCGGTGGACCGGAGTGGAAGAACCCGGGCGTATTGAACTTTCGATTGCATCTCTCCACATCACGCACATCAGACATGAAAATGAAGCGCACACTCGTCATTAGTGCCTTGGCCATCTTTTACGGGTCAAGTGCAACTGGGTTGGCCCTCGGTCAGGCCCAGTTCCAATCTGTTTTGCCCTTGGACACCACCATCGTCATGGGGGTGGAGGTCGAATTGGACAGCCTGCCACAACAGGGGGCGCTGGTCATCTCGAGCAAAGAAAATCAGCGGGTCATCTTGCTTCCCGATGGCCGCTTGTTGATCGAGAAAGATGGGAACTTTCGAATCCTGGATCTGTCCATCGACGTCGATCGCCTGCAAGATGAAAAAGAGGAGGACCCGGAGGACTGTGAAGCGTGGCCCCGGAACATCGAAGAGGATCGAAAAGACGGTTACTGGGCAGGATTCTCCTTTTCCGGGGTGGGCCTCGTCAGTGGCAATCCCTTTCAG
>JBEEPJ010000035.1:0-17068 GCA_041191165.1 Bacteroidota bacterium
CCGGAGGCCCTCTTTTTGGAGGGGTTGATGCAATTGATTCAGTTGGATGCCGATTGGGTCCCAAGAGATGCCCATGGCGCCTTGTACATCCGCCCATTCATGATCGCCACGGATTCCTTCGTGGGGGTCAGGGCCAGCGATACCTATACCTTCTGCATCTTCACCTGTCCGGTAGGGGCGTATTACAAAGAGCCTGTGAAAGTCAAGGTCGAGACGCACTTCACCCGTGCTACACCCGGTGGGACTGGATTTGCGAAGGCCGCAGGAAATTACGCGGGTGCCCTTTACCCCAGCCAGTTGGCGCAGAAGCAGGGATATCACCAATTGCTCTGGACCGATGCGGTGGAACACAAGTACATCGAAGAGAGCGGAACCATGAATGCCATGTTTGTGGTGGATGGGGTTCTGGTATCTCCCAAGACGAGCGATACCATCCTCGCCGGCGTGACGCGGGATACAGTTTTGACCTTGGCGCGGGATTTGGGCATTCCGGTGGAGGAACGTCGGATTTCGGTGCAAGAACTAGAGGAGGGGTTGCGCAGCGGCCGGGTGACCGAGGCCTTCGGGGTGGGGACTGCTGCAACGATTGCTCCGATGGCCCTGGTGGGGTTTGAGTCGGGGGATGTGCCTTTGCCGACAGGAGAGTGGGTCGTCTCGAATCAAATTGGCATGGAATTGGAAGCCATTCGCCGAGGAGAAAAAACCGATCGATTTGGCTGGAATATTCCGATTTGAACCCTCCGTTCGGGTTGCTGCTCTGGGTTGGGCTGGAGGCTTGATCCTCGGTGCTTGCCAAGTTGCGCAGGCACAAGTGCTGCGGTATCCCGTGGGAGTTGGCGCCACCCCGTTCGCCCTCGCGAGCGACTACAGGGCCTTGGGCTGGAATCCCGCTGGGCTCACGCATGCCCCGCTCAATCCGAATCGAACCTGGATTATGGGGTCACTGGAGGGCGGATTTTCGCTGGAGTCATCCGTATTGGAACGAAGTGACTTGTGGGACGATCTGCTCGACCGCGAAAACGCATCCAATACATGGACCCAAATGGGGTCTGCTGCTTGGTTGGACGCCTTGAGCGATCAGCAATTCTCTGCTCAAGGTGAGCTTTTGGTGGCGGGAACTTCAAGACGATCCAAGAATGGGAAATGGGGCGTGGGGTATGTCGCGCGTCAGTCCTTCGTCTCGGAGGCCTTTCTGGGTAGATCTACGTTGGATTTGTTGACGGCGGGCGGGGCGGCGAGCTTTTTTGAACGCGTCGTACTTTCCAATGGGGATACGATTTCCAATCCGGGAAATTGGACCTGGAGTGAGCTTGCCCAGGTGGTGGGAGGCATCGATGAAAATGGAGATGCTTGGGCGGGCGAGATTTTGGGCGACACCCGGTTGGGGTTTTCCTGGCAGAAAAGCCATGAATTGGGGATTTCCAAGCTTTGGGGGAGGCAAGATGGCTGGCAAATCCACACCGGCATCGGGGGAAAGCTGCTCTTGGGGAACGGATACTTCAGGCTCGAAGAAAGCGACGGGGAAGTGGATGCGTTCGGGGCTTTTTCCAATGGCTTTGAGATTCCCAGGCTCGACTCGGTTTCTTTGAGTCCCACGCTTGCCGGTCTGAGAAGTTGGGGGCCTGTCGGACAAGGTTGGGGTGTGGATTTGGGGGTGGTGGTGGTGCATCCCCAGGGGCATTGGTTCAGCGGTTCAGTGACGGATATCGGATGGATGGAGTGGAGAGGGGAGCGGTACCGAGTGGACTTGGCGGTGCCCCAGCTCAACCAACTATCCGCTCCCAATGCCCTCCTGGATTTGATGGTCCGCGCGATGAATCCCACCACTTGGTTTCAGGAGGCGGAAGAAGAGACGCGCAGGGTCAATCTTCCAACTGCTTTGCACCTCGGGGCGGGCACGAAGTTGGGGGAAATGGTTTGGGTGGCGGGTGACATGAGCTTCGACCGCGGTCGGGCTTTGGGATCGCAGACGGCGCGGATGGGCGCTTCCGCAGTGCTGCAACTCACTTCGTGGCTGAGGGTCGATGCCGGCGTGAGAAAGTTGCATGAAAGCCAAATGCGCGTCCCCATCGGCTTCACCGCTGCGCTCGGGAAGAAACACTTTGAAATAGGAGCACGGGCTGGGGATTTGCAGGCCCTTTGGCGACCGTCGCAACCCGAGATCGCAGCCTATTTCTGTGTGGCGCGGTGGGCATTTTGAGCGGCGAATGGCGAAGGCATTGACCCCTAAATCAGGCGGAGTGGCGACCGGGCTTCTTCTGGTCATGGCCGGCTGGAGTGCCTTTCAATGTATGCCTGAGCAGAGGGGGACAACCCCACGAAATAATATCGTAGCGATTCCCATGGAGAACGAAAAGAACTTGGATACCCTCGTGTTGGGGGCAGGCTGTTTCTGGTGTGTGGAGGCCGTGTTTTCCTCCTTGGAGGGTGTGCATTCCGCGGTCTCCGGTTACATGGGGGGCACCATCAAGAATCCCGCGTACCGAGAGGTCTGTACCGGGCGGACAGGGCATGCCGAGGTGGTTCAAGTGGTGTATGATCCCGAGGTTTTGCCCATGGGCACCTTACTCGATGTTTTCTTTGCCACCCATGATCCCACCACCTTGAATCGACAAGGTGCCGATGTGGGAACCCAGTACCGCAGCGCCATTTTTTACGCACAGGAGTCGCAGGTTCCAGACATTCGAGAAGCGCGGGAGCGGGCGCAGCGGGTTTGGCCAGACCCTATTGTGACGGAAATCACGGCCATGTCCGCTTTCTATCCGGCGGAGGATTACCACCAGGCCTACTACGAACTCAATGGAGAAGCGCCTTATTGTCGGGCCGTTATCGCGCCCAAAATGAAAAAGGTCCGGGAACAATTCGCCCCTTTGCTCAAGCAGTAAATAGGGGCGAACCGCGAAGTTATTCCTCAGGACCGGCCTCTGCTTCCTCGATTTTCTCGTCCAGCAGCCGTTCGATGTCCTCGAGTGCGGCCTTGGAGAGCCGTTCATCCGCACGGGCCAGCTTCTTCATGTGCCGGTACATGGCCGCCTTCCGGATCTCCATCGCCACGTAGACGGTGTACATGCCTTCCGCATCCACATACTTTTCCCGGCCGATGACCCGGACATCCGTGAGGGTGGTGTTGGTCACCTCCCGCACCAGCGTCTCGAAGCGCTCGATGGCCTCATTCACATGCTCACCCTGCACATCCTTGGCGTAATTGTCTGAGACGGCTTGGATGGTGGTTTGAAGTTGCTGGGCCAAACCCTGACGCGCCTGCACCTCGGCCTTGCTCTGCGCGATGGCGTCTTGTTTGCTCGAAGCTTTCCCGGTGGAGCGGTAGAAACGGTTATTGGATTCGTATTGACGGCCCTGGAACGGCTCCTTCACTTGTTTTCCCAACGGATTGCCACCACATCCCACCCAAAAAGCGGCGAACAACAGCCCGACCATTCCCATCCAGAGGCGCGTTGACGAAGCAGTAACCATGAGTCTATCGTTTTTTTTGCGAATCTATCCAATCCCGTGCCAAAGTGCTTCCCTAAATTGGGCCTTGTGAAAAGCATCGACTTCCTCATGCAATGGCGGTTGCGGAACAAACCCGCAGTGGATCGTGAGGTTCGGGGGGGGAAATTGAGCGGAGCCGGGCTCGTGGCCTTTCTCTACGACCACCGCGACGAAGCGCAATTTCGCCTGATTCGCAAATGGGCGGAGAAGCTTTGCGCAGAACGGGAAGTAGGTCGGGTGGTGCGATTCGTCTATGTTCCCTTGCCCGAAAAGCAGCTTCCGCATTTTTACTTCCAAAAACGAGACGAGATGTACCTGTGCCGATCGGATTGGAGTCTGTTTCGGGAGCCGAGGGGAGCCGTGGCGGGATTTGATACCACGCCTTGGGATCTGCTCGTCTGCCTGGAACCTTCACCGTCCTTGCCCTTGCAGTACATCATGTGGAGTTCACAGGCCCGGATGAAGGTGGGTTCCTCGCAGCGGATCCGTCCCGGGGATTGTGATGTATTGATTGTTCCTCAACCGGGCGAGACGGCGGCTGGGTTCAGCCAGCGAAGCCTCGAATTCCTCCTCAACACCCCCATGGTTTCTCCATGAACCTCAAACGCAACATCCTCAGCGGCCACGGCGTGGGCCTGGTCACTCCATTTCATGCGCCGGATTCCGGAGCCCAGGCAGGCAAGATCGACTATCCGGCCTTGGAGCGAATCCTGGCCCCCATGGCCCGTGCTGCTGTGGATTTCGTGGTCGTGCTGGGCGAGAACGCCGAGCGCGCCACCCTGCGCCAGGAGGAGCGCCTTCAGCTTCTGTCATTCGTCTTGGAAATCGTCAAGCCGCCGCTGTCCCTGCTGATCGGGGTGGGGGGGGACGATCCGAGCGATATTGAAGACCAAATCCATCAACTCCAAGCGACCGCCCAGCCCCTCGATCATCGCAAGGTCATTGCGGGACTCATCTTATCTTCCCCGTCGGAAGGGAGGTTTGATGCGCCGGGATATGTAGCGCATGCACGGAGGGTGGCCGAGGTGTCGCCTTGGCCTGTCGTCCTGCAGCGCCGTTCGTCGGCATCCGCTCGCCAGCCGTTGGATGTCGCGGTGTTCTTGGAGCTTGCTCGGGTGCCCAACATCGTCGGGGTCAGGCTCGATGGCGAGGACCGGCGGTTTGCCATCCAATTGTTGCAACACCGTCCCGCGGGGTGGGGCGTGGTGACCGCGAGTGACACCCTGGCCATCTCCGACCTCGCCCTGGGAACCGACGGCATCATCTCCTCGTTGGGCAACGCCTTCCCCGACGCTTGGGGTCGAATGGTCCATCAGGCCCTTTTCGGGGACATCTCCAGCGCCCGGGAGACCTACCGCGCGCTCTATCCCCTCATCGAAGCGGTGGATTCCCTTCCCGCTGCTGCCGCCGTGAAGCACGTGTTGTCTTTGCTCAATGTCTGTGGCGCGCAGGTACGGCCCCCTTTGACCGGGGTGAGCGACGTCGCCCGAGCGCAACTCTATGCCGCCATCGCTCAGCTGCCCGACGCCTGGCACGCCCCGGCGGCGGCCCGGTCAGGCGTGCTGAGCTGATTTCCGGCGCAGGACGCGCTCGGTGGCCGCCACGATGGCCTCGGCATTGAGTCCGTACTTCGCCATCAGTTGCTCGGGGGTTCCGCTCTCCCCGAAGCGGTCCTGCATCGCCACGCCCTCCATCGGGGCCGGGTGATGCTCCGCGAGCACCTGGGCCACCATGGACCCTAGTCCGCCGATGCGCTGATGTTCCTCCGCCGTCACGACGCAGCCCGTCTGTTGCACCGATTGGAGCAGGGAAGCGGCGTCAAGCGGCTTGATGGTGTGCATGTTGAGTACGTCCGCCTCGATGCCGCGTGTGCGCAACGTCTGGGCTGCCTTCAGGGCCTCCCACACGAGGTGCCCCGTCGCCACCAACGTCACATCGCGCCCCTGCATGAGCCGTTGGGCCTTGCCGATGACAAAAGGCGCGTCGGGCCGGATGAACATGGGCACCTTGGGGCGGCCGAAGCGCAGGTACACCGGCCCCTCGTGCTGGGCGATGGCCAGCGTCGCCTGACGGGTCTGTTCAAAGTCGGCGGGGACGACCACCGTCATGTGCGGCAGCATGGCCATCATGCCGATGTCTTCGAGGATTTGGTGCGTGGCACCATCTTCGCCCAGGGTTACGCCGGCATGGGAGGCGCAGATTTTTACGTTCTTGCCCGAGTAGGCGATGGATTGCCGGATTTGGTCGTAGACGCGTCCGGTGGAAAAGTTTGCGAAAGTCCCGGTGAAGGGAATCTTGCCGCCGATGGTCATGCCCGCTGCCAGGCCCATCATGTTCGCCTCCGCGATGCCCACCTGGAAGAATCGCTCGGGGAAGGCCTTCTTGAAGTCGTCCATTTTCAGGGACCCGGTCAGGTCGGCACACAGGGCCACCACATCGGGATGCTGGGCGCCGGCCTGATGCAATCCCACCCCAAATCCGCTGCGGGTGTCGTTCTTTTCTTTTCCGTCCAAGTTGGACACAATGGCTTCGTTGATCATGGGGCGAAAGAATGGCTGTTCAAGGATTCGATGTCGAATGCGTGGATCGTAGCGGACTGCGTGTGGGGAGCGTCCTTGTCCCGAAGCACCAAGCGGTACGAGCCGGGTTGGAGGAGGTAGCTGCCCGAGGGGTTGCCGAAGTCGAGTTTGTAGACCACCTCTCCGGCGGGATGGGTGACGATGGCGCCGTAAGCCGTGCCCGGCCAGCGGAGGTGGAACGTGCCGGGCGCCGGCACCTCGAGGGATTGAATGGCCCCAGCCTGAATCCGCACGCCGGATTGAAGGGTGGGAGGGAAGGTGGCCCAATGGACGTCATACGTACCGGCAAGGATGCGCAACCGCTTGAGCGGCTCCAGGGTACAGACCACCTCCCGGGTTCCAGCCCGGAAGAGCGTGGCCCCGAACTTCGGCAACGAATCCCCGCTTTGCGCCCAGTTCCAAACCATCACCCCTTGTCCCAGGCCGGGAACGACGATGCGGTTGTGGCGCCGGGCCTCCAGCCGCACGGAATCGACCCGCGTCGGCGGAACGGTATGCACATCGAGGCGATACACCGGCGCGGGATCGAGGCGGAGCGTATCCGGCCGGCCTTGGGCATCGAGCCGGTGCACCCATTGCCCCGCGACAAGCCCATTTTCGCGGTCGGTGAAGGTGAAGGCCAAATCCGTCACCCGCCCCCCCTCAGCCTCCGCCCCACTCCACAAATCCACCTCGAGGGTCGTCTCGAACAAAGCCTGATCGATGACGGTCTGGAGCAACTGCGCAAAATCCGAAGGCTGCTGGGCATCGAAGTAGTTGCCCACACAGCGGAACTTCTCCTTCACATGGGGCTCCAGCCCGATGCCGATGATGAAGGGTTTCACCAGTACCCCCTGGGCTTGCAGGGCCTCGGAAACCGCACAGGGATCGCCGTCGCAGGCCTCGATGCCGTCGGTGATGAGGATGAGGACGTTGCGGGCGTTTTTGTCTGGGAAGTCACCCGCCGCCCACTCCAGGGACCGTGCGATGGGTGTGGTGCCCTTTGCCTCGAGCCGGCGCAGGGCCTGGGCGATGAGCAAGTTGTTGCCCTTGCCCAGCGGAATCAAGAGTTCGCTGTCCTCGCAGTCCTGGACTTTTCCCGGCACGAAGGCCGTCTGGTGGCCGTAGACCCGGAGCCCCAATTCCAGCTGCTCGAAACCATATAAGTCCTTCAGTGCATCCGATAGAAACGCGGTGGCCACGTCGATGCGACGGCTTTTGCCCCAGAAGGCGTTCATGCTGTTGGAGGCATCGAAGACGAACAGCAAGCGGGTCGGGACGTCGAGGTCCTCGCCGAGGTCTTCGCGCAGGGGACGCTGGGAGAAGAGCAGGGTGGGGAGGCAGAGGAGCAAGAGCGCCACCGCTCCGCGCCCGGCGAGCGCCCGCGGCGCCCTAGACCCCCTCGAACCCCCGCGCGACGTCATCCCGCTGCGTAATCCCCGAGCGTTTCCTTCAACTGATCGAGGGCGCTCGCGAGCTGCGCGTCGTTGGGGGCGATGCCGTGCCAGGCGTGCGTGCCCTCCATGAAGTCCACCCCCTTGCCCATGGCGGTGCGCATCAGCACCACCGTGGGGATGCCGGTGCCCCGGCCGGCCTTGCCCGCTGCGATGGCCGATTCGAGGGCGTCGAAATCATGGCCATCCGCTTCCAGCACGCGCCAGCCGAAGGCGCGCCACTTGGCCGCCAAGTCGCCCAGCCCCATGACCACGTCAGTAGGGCCGTCAATTTGCTGGCCATTGCAGTCCACGAAGCTGATCAGGTTGTCGACGCGGTGGTGGGCGGCGTACATGGCTGCTTCCCAGATTTGGCCTTCCTGCAACTCGCCATCGCCGTGCAGCGAAAACACGGTCTTCTGGTCGCCCCGCAGCGTCTTCACCTGTGCAGCGCCGATGGCCACGCTCAGGCCCTGGCCCAGCGACCCGGACGCGATGCGAATGCCCGGCAGCCCCTCCTCGGTGGCCGGGTGGCCCTGCAACCGGGAGTTGATCTTCCGGAACGTGGCGAGCTCTGCAATCGGAAAGTAGCCCCGCCGCGCGAGCACGCTGTACCAAACCGGCGAAATATGGCCGTTGCTCAGAAAGAACAGGTCCTCATCCCAGCCGTTCATGTCGAAGGCCTCGGGCCGGATGTCCATCGTGTCGAAGTACAACTTGACGAACAGTTCCGTGCAACCCAGCGAACCGCCGGGGTGGCCAGAAGCCGCGCCGTGCACCATCCGCACGATGTCGCGGCGCACCTGGGAAGCAATGTCGGAGAGGGAAGGAGCTAGCATCGCAAAAACTTTCGGCGCAAAACTACCGCGCCCCAGCCCAACTCCCTGCGCCTTGTGGACAAGCCGTTGAAAAGCCATTGCGGCTTACCTTCGCGCCTCTTACAACCCTTCGACTCCATGGCGCTCAAGTGCGGTATTGTCGGACTGCCCAACGTGGGCAAGTCCACCCTGTTCAACTGTCTTTCCAACGCCCGGGCGCAGAGCGCGAACTTCCCGTTCTGCACCATCGAGCCCAACATCGGCACCATCGTGGTGCCGGACCCTCGGCTCAATCGCCTCGCGGAGCTCGTGAATCCCCAGAATCTGGTGCCCACCACGGTGGAGATTGTGGACATCGCCGGTCTCGTCAAGGGCGCCAGCAAAGGGGAGGGGCTCGGCAATAAGTTCCTCGGGAACATCCGCGAGACGGATGCCATCTTGCACGTGTTGCGCTGCTTCGATGACCCCAACGTCGTTCACGTGGACGGCAGTGTGAACCCCCAGCGAGACAAGGAGGTCATCGACTTCGAGCTCCAGTTGAAAGACCTGGAGACGGTCGAAGCCCGCATGGTCAAGGTCAAGAAGGCGGCGGCCACCGGTGACAAGGAGGCCGCGCGGGCCCTGGCCCTGTACACGAAGGTAAAGACGACCTTGGAGTCTGGAACCTCTGCCCGAGCGGTGGAAGTGGAGCCCTCTGAGGTGCAGTATATGAACGAGTTGCAGCTTTTGACGGCCAAACCGGTTCTGTACGTGTGCAACGTGGACGAGGGCTCCGTCGTCAGCGGCAATGCCCACGTCGAGGTCGCCCGCAAGCTCGCGGCGGCAGAGGGAGCCCAGGTGCTGGTCATCGGGGCGGCCATCGAAGCGGACATCGCCGAACTCGAAGATCCGGAAGCCCGCCGCGAGTTCCTGAGCGACATGGGGCTGGAGGAACCCGGGGTGGCCAAGCTCATCCGCGCAGCCTACGAACTCCTTCAATTGGATACGTATTTCACGGTGGGTGTCAAGGAGGTACGGGCCTGGACCATCCGCAAGGGTTTCACGGCTCCGGAAGCGGCTGGTGTGATCCACTCCGATTTCCAAAAAGGCTTCATCCGCGCTGAGGTGATGAAGTACGACGATTTCGTCTCGTTGGGTTCCGAACACGCCGTGAAGGAAGCCGGCAAACTTTCGGTGGAAGGGAAGGAATACGTGGTGCAGGACGGAGACATCATGCATTTCCGTTTCAACGTATGAAACGGGGGAAGAGCGGGCGGAGGACGGGGGTTGCAGGGGCCTGGGGTGCGGCGCTGTTGCTCGCCGTCATCGGATGTAGCCAAGGACCGCCACAGCCGCCTGCGATGCCCACGGACGAGATTCCCTCGCCCATCGCCCAGGCCATGGCCACCCAGGAAGATGCATGGAACCGGGGGGATGTGGATGGATTCATGGAGGCAGCGTACTGGAAGAGCGATTCCCTGATTTTTATCGGAAAGAGTGGCATCACGCGGGGATATGATGCCACGCTGGATCGATATGCTACGAGCTATCCGGACCGAGGGGCGATGGGGGAGTTGGCCTTCGAAAACCTCCAATGGCTGCCCATCGGAACCGAGCACGGTCTGTTGCTGGGGCGATGGACCTTGTTTCGCGCAAACGATACGCTCACAGGGCATTACACGCTGTCCTGGCGGTTGAATGCGGCAGGCAAGTGGGAGATTGTGCTGGACCACAGCAGCTGAGGGATGGACGTGCTGTATCCCATTTTGGGCGCTACGGTCCTCGTGAGCTATCTGGGGTTTCAATCGGAAAAGCTCTTGCAGGCCGGGATGCTCAAGCCGTATCGGGTGGTGCAAGGCCAAATCCACCGCCTCATCACCCACGGTTTTCTCCACGCCGACTGGCCGCACCTCCTCTTCAACATGCTGGTGCTGTGGCAGTTCGGGGAATGGACTTCTGCCCACCTGCAAGAAAATCCAGTGCCGGGTTGGATTCCCTTTTCCGGTCAGCAGGGGTTTCTGGCGCTGTACTTCGGGGGGATGTTGTTCGCTGCGCTGCCCGCCCTCTACAAACACAGCCGCAATCCGGGCTATGCCTCTCTGGGGGCGTCCGGCGCCGTTTCTGCCGTATTGATGGCGTTCATCGTCTACTTTCCGCAGGCGCAAATCGCGGTGTTCTTCATTCCCATGCCCGCCGTCGTTGCGGGTTTGCTGTTCTTCGCCTACGAGCAGTACATGGACCGCTGGGGGAAGACGCGCATTGCACACGACGCCCACTTGTACGGCGCCCTTTACGGGGTGCTGTTCGCCCTGCTCACGGACGGCGATAGCGCTACCGGGCTCGTCCAAGCCATCCGAGAGACCTGGGAGTCATTTTTTCAATAAAGGAGCACAAGCGGACTTTGCGGCGTGCCGCTTCCGGTTCAATCTTCCAATGGGGCCTCCAGCGGAATCATCCGGAAGATGTCTTCGTCCGGGCGCTTCATGAAGTAACGTTCTCGGGCCAGGTGCTCGAGGTTTCGGACGTTGGAAGTCAAGCGCGCCATGTCCTCCTGCACATCCGCAATCGAAGCCTTGAGGTGTGCTTCTTGCTTGCGCAGGTCGTTCAGTTCCCGTTGCGCACGGTAGATGAAGAACAGGTCGATGTCCGTCACGAACGAAACCCAACCCACCCCGATGAGCAGCGTGGCTACGTATCGATTGCGGATGAACGCGGTGAGGCGGTTCATTTCTTCTTGCCCGTTCCGTCCTTGGTGGTCTTGGAGCCGGTGCCGCCATCGGTCGGATCGGCGGACTCCGGTTCAGCGGAGGCCACGGGGAGGAATCCCGCCTTCTCGTGGGTGATTTGGAGGACTTCCGTGCCGGGCTCGTGGTCGGTGCGCAGGAGATCCCCTTCGCTCACGTTGCCGTTGATGATTTCCTCGGCGATGGGATCCTCGAGATACTTCTGGATGGCCCGCTTGAGAGGGCGCGCGCCAAACTTCTCATCATACCCCTTGTCCACGAGGAAATCCTTCGCCCGGTCCGTGACTTCTACACCGTAGCCCAAGTCCTGCATCCTGTGAATCAGGGCGCCGAGTTCGAGGTCTATGATTTCGTGAATGTGCTCCCGCTTGAGGCTCTGGAACAGGATCACGTCATCGATCCGGTTGAGGAACTCTGGCGAGAAGGCGCGCTTGAGGGCGGTCTGAATGACGCTGTCGCGGTTGGATTCCTCGTTCGCAATTTTCGCCTGGGTGCCGAAGCCCACTCCCGTCCCGAAGTCCGCCAGCTGGCGCGCCCCGATGTTCGAGGTCATGATGATGATCGTGTTGCGGAAATCGATTTTCCGGCCGAGGCTGTCGGTCATTTGGCCATCGTCCAAGGCCTGCAGGAGCAGGTTGAAAACGTCCGGGTGGGCTTTTTCAATCTCATCGAGCAGGACGATGGAGTAGGGGCGGCGGCGCACTTTCTCCGTGAGCTGTCCGCCTTCTTCGTAACCCACGTAGCCCGGAGGTGCACCGATGAGGCGTGTGACCGCAAACTTCTCCATGTACTCCGACATGTCGATGCGGATGAGGGCCTCCTCACTGTCGAACATGAAGCGGGCGAGGACCTTCGCGAGCTGCGTCTTGCCCACGCCCGTGGGGCCGAGGAAAATGAAGGATCCGATGGGCTTGTTGGGGTCCTTCAGGCCGGCGCGGTTGCGCTTGATGGACCGGGCGATGCGCTGGATGGCGTCGTCCTGACCGATGACCTTGCCCATCAGGTCCTTGTCCATCCGTGCGAGCTTGCCGCTTTCCTTCTCGGCGATGCGCTGTACGGGAATTCCGGTCATCATGGCCACCACGTCACCGACGTGCTCTGCCGTTACCGTGACCCGCTGATTCTTGCTGTCCTCTTCCCACTGCGCCTTCGCCCGGTCGAGGCGTTCGTGCAACGTGCGCTCCGTGTCGCGGAGCTGGGCCGCTTCCTCGTAGCGCTGGCTCCGGACCACCCGCACTTTTTCTTCCTTGATGCGGTCGATTTCGGCTTCGATGTCGAGGATCTCCTGGGGGACGTGGATGTTGTTGAGGTGCACCCGGCTTCCCACCTCGTCCAAGGCATCGATGGCCTTGTCCGGCAGGTGTCGGTCCGTGATGTACCGGGCCGTCAACTTGACACAGGCCTCGATGGCCTCGGGGGTGTAAGCGACGGAGTGGTGCTCCTCGTATTTGTCCTTGATGTTGTTGAGAATCTGAATCGTCTCATCGACTGTCGTGGGCTCCACGAGCACCTTCTGGAAACGGCGCTCGAGGGCACCGTCCTTCTCAATGTGCTGGCGGTATTCGTCGAGGGTGGTCGCACCGATGCACTGGATTTCGCCGCGGGCCAGCGCCGGCTTGAACATGTTGGACGCATCGAGCGACCCACTTGCCCCGCCTGCACCGACGATGGTGTGCAACTCATCGATGAACAGAATGACGTCCGGCGACTTCTCGAGCTCGTTCATCACGGCCTTCATCCGCTCTTCGAACTGGCCCCGGTACTTGGTTCCGGCCACCAGCGACGCGACATCCAGCGTGACAATTCGCTTGTTGAACAGGACCCGGCTGACTTTCTTTTCGATGATGCGCAAGGCCAAACCCTCCGCAATCGCACTCTTGCCCACCCCGGGCTCGCCGATCAAGATGGGGTTGTTCTTCTTCCGGCGGGACAGGATTTGGCTTACCCTTTCAATTTCCTTCTGTCGGCCCACGATGGGGTCCAGCTTGCCTTCCTCGGCCATCTTGGTGAGGTCGCGGCCGAAGTTGTCCAGCACCGGGGTCTTGCTCTTGGGGTCGACCTTGCGTCCCGAACCTCCCGCGCCTCCGTTTCCGGCACCTCCGATCGCACCGTCCGAATCGTCCTCCCCGTAGCTCGAGGACTCCGCTCTCGGTCCCGCGCCGGTTTCACCGCGCGCACCCTCTTCGTTGAGGATGCTCTCAAATTCTTCCTTGGCCACGTCGTAATCGATGTTGAATGCGTTGAGGGACTTGGTGGCCACGTTGTCTTCGTCCTTGAGAATGCTCAACAACAAGTGCTCCGTGCCGATGGTAGAGGACTTGAAAATCTTCGCCTCGAGGTAGGTGATTTTCAGAATCTTTTCCGCCTGCTTGACGAGCGGAATATTCCCGGCGCCCACCGACTTTCCACCGGTGGGACGGATGGTGCTCTCGACCACCTTGCGCAGCTTCTGCATGTCGCAGTTGAGGCCTTCGAGAATGCGCACCGCAGTGCCTTCCCCTTCCCGGATGATGCCGAGAAGCAGGTGTTCAACGCCGATGTAATTGTGGCCCAAACGCAACGCCTCTTCGCGGCTATATGCGATGACGTCTTTGACCCGGGGAGAGAATTTCGCGTCCATAATTGGTGGGTTCCTTTGCTCCTTGCTTGTACTGCATTTCCCCTTGCGGGGTTACGTCCATAAAACTACTGACTCCACAGGTCAAACACCTTGCCAAACCCGCTGTTTATCCACATCCCGTGGTGTGAATTGTGGAGAACAACCTCGCCCCCCCTGCCATACCCATGAGAATCCGGTGTAATTTCGTCCGAAATTGCTCAAAATGGGCCTTTTTTCGGGCCTGGGATTGAAAATCTGACAAGATGGCAGAAGGAGAGAAGATCGTTCAGATCAACATTGCTGATGAAATGAAATCCGCCTACATCGATTACTCGATGTCGGTGATTGTTTCCCGCGCGCTTCCTGACGTAACCCCACGGCGACAGCTCGGTCTACGATACCATGGTGCGGATGGCCCAAGAGTGGTCCCTGCGCTATCCGATGGTCGATGGGCAGGGTAACTTCGGCTCCATCGACGGCGACAACCCGGCGGCCATGCGTTACACCGAGGCGCGATTGCGCAAGGTGGCGGAGGAGATGCTGGCGGACCTGGAAAAGGAGACAGTGGATTTCCGTCCCAACTTCGACGAGAGCCTGGAGGAGCCGACGGTGCTCCCGTCCAAGCTCCCCAACCTCCTCATCAACGGCGCCAGCGGAATCGCCGTGGGCATGGCCACCAACATGCCGCCGCACCACCTGGGCGAGGTCGTGGATGGCACGGTGGCTTACATCGACAACCCGGACATCACGGTGGAGGAGTTGATGGACTACGTAAAAGCCCCGGATTTCCCGACGGGGGGTATCATCCACGGCATGGAAGGGGTGCGCGAGGCATTCCAAACCGGCCGGGGTAGGATTGTGGTCCGGGCCCGCGCGCGCATTGAGGAGACCAAATCCGGCCGCGAGCAAATCATCGTGGAGGAGATTCCCTACCAGGTGAACAAGGCGGACATGGTGAAGAAGACCGCCGATTTGGTCAACGAGAAAAAAATCGAAGGCATTTCGGAAATCCGCGACGAGTCCGACCGGAACGGAATGCGCATCGTCTATGAAATCAAGCGCGAGGCGATGGCTTCTGTGGTGCTCAACACGCTATACAAGTACACCGCGCTGCAGAGTGCATTCTCCGTGAACAACATCGCACTGGTCAATGGCCGGCCGCTGTTGCTCAATTTGAAGGATCTTATCAAGTACTTCGTCGAGCACCGCCACGAGGTGGTGGTTCGTCGGACGCAATACGAACTCCGCAAGGCCGAGGAGCGAGCGCACATCCTCGAGGGTTTGATCATCGCCCTGGATAACCTCGATGAGGTCATCGCGCTCATTCGCGCAAGTGTGACGCCGGACGAAGCCCGGGAGGGATTGATGAATCGCTTTTCGCTCTCCGAGATCCAGGCACGCGCCATCTTGGACATGCGGTTGCAGCGCCTCACCGGCCTGGAGCGGGATAAGCTCCGTGCCGAATACGAGGAGTTGATGAAGGTCATCGCCGACCTCAAGGACATCCTCGCCCGGGTTGAGCGCCGCATGGAAATCATCAAGGCCGAGTTGCTCGAGATGAAGGAGCGCTTCGGCGATGAGCGTCGCAGCACCATTGAGCTCAGCAGCGCGGATGTGAGCATGGAGGATCTCATCGCCGACGAGCAGGTGGTCATCAGCATCAGCCATGCGGGTTACATCAAGCGCACGCGCCTGGCAGATTACCGGGCGCAGAGCAGGGGAGGTGTGGGTTCGAAGGGGGCAGCCACCCGCGACGAGGACTTTGTCGAACACATCTTCACGGCCACCAACCACAACTGGCTGTTGATTTTTACCGCCCTCGGACGTTGCTTCTGGATGCGGATCTACGACGTGCCAGAAGGCAGCAAAACGTCCAAAGGACGGGCCATCCAGAACTTGATTCAGATCGAGCCTGGGGACAAGGTGTTGACGTACATCCCGGTCTTGGACTTGAAGGACCGCGATTACGTCGAGGGCAACTATGTCGTTCTCGGCACCAAGAAAGGCACCATCAAGAAGACGACTTTGGCGGCTTATGCCCGCCCCCGTTCAACGGGCATCAATGCCATCACGGTGCGGGATGGAGACGAATTGCTGACCGCCCGTCTGACGAATGGAACCAACGAGATCATCATCGGTTTGCGCTCGGGTAAGGCCATCCGTTTCAATGAGGAGAAGGCCCGTGCGGTGGGGCGGACGGCGATGGGCGTGCGGGGGGTAACCCTGGCTGGAGATGACGATGAAGTCATCGGAATGGTCTGTGTGGACGTCAACAAGGCGGACATCCTTGTGGTCTCGGAAAACGGATATGGCAAGCGCTCCTCGGTGGACGACTACCGCATCACCAACCGGGGGGGCAAAGGGGTGAAAACCATGAACATCACGGAGAAAACGGGGGCTTTGATCAGCATCCTCGAAGTGACCGATGAGGACGATTTGATGATCATCAACCGCAGTGGCATCACCATCCGCACCGGCGTGCAAGCCCTGCGGGTGATGGGCCGGGCTACCCAGGGCGTTCGGCTCATTCAGCTGCGGGGGGACGATGTCATCGCCTCCATCTGTCGTGTGCCGCGCGCCGAAGAGGAAGAAGGAGGAGAGGTCGATGGCGAAATTGGAGGCTTAGGAGGGGAGAGCGCAGGGGAGAGTGCAGGGGAAAACGCAGGGGAGGGGGAACAAAACCCTGTGGCATGATGTTTGGTCCGAATGAAATCAACCCACTCAACCGGTAAGAAATCCATGAAAAACACGTTGCTTTTGGGCTTTGTGCTCATCTCAAGCGGAATCTGGGCGCAGAAGGAAGTCGTTTCGGCGTTCAACGCGAACAAAGCGGGAAAGTATGCGGAAGCGGCTGGTTACATCAATCAGGCCATCGCCGATGCAGAAATGGCCAGCAAAGAGAAAACCTGGCGCTATCGCGGAGACATCTATGTGAACGTAGCGCGTACCCCGGCCTTGCAGTCGCAGTTTCCCGGCGCCCTGCAAATCGCTTTTGAGAGCTACCTCGTGGCCGATTCGCTGGATAAGAAGGACATGTACAAGCGGGAGATCGACGGGGGCATGGGGCAGGTTCAGGCCCTGTCGATGGAACAGGCTTTGGAACAATACAACCGGAAAGACTACGGAAGCGCAGCGCAGGGTTTTGATTTGGCCACCCAAGTCTCCAGCCATTTCAGCATTCTGGACACGACGGCCATCTTCAACTCGGCCCTGTGTTATGAGAAGGCGGATCAGGTAGACCTGGCCATTGCGCGCTACCTGACTTGTGCCCAAGTGGGTTATCAGGTGCCCAATACGTACTTGTTTATCTCAGGATTGCTGCGGAAAGCGGGGCGAAATGACGAGGCCCTTGCGACTTTGCGCAATGCACGGCTCAGCTTTCCCAATGAACAGGCCCTGGTGATCGAGGAGTTGAACATCTATCTCGAAGCAAAGGATTATCAAG
>JBEEPJ010000036.1:0-13800 GCA_041191165.1 Bacteroidota bacterium
GCCATTCGGGCACATTGGATGAAGTGATTTCAAAACCCGGCTCCACCGTGATGGTGGTTGAAGACTCCACGGGACAAAAACTATCGGGGGTAAACGTGATGTTGTACACCCCGGGGGCAAGCGTCCCGCCCTGAAACAGTCCCGTGAATGGATTGATGCACAATCCGCAATCCGCTTCCCAGAAACCTGGTACATCTGCCGTGATGGGAACCGCAGTGCCCTGACAAACCACCTCCGGCCCTTGCAACTCACCCTGCAGAGGATCCGACACTCCGATCTGCAGCGTGGTCGTTGCCGGGCACAAACCCGCACTTGTGAAGGTGATGGAGTTGAGGCCTGGGCTGGCCTGGCCCGAAAAGAAGAATCCGTTGAACGCATTGATGCACGCTCCACAACTCGCAGACCAGGTCCCGAAGGGAGGTGAGCTGGTCAGGTCCACATTGGTCCCTGTGCACAGAGAACCCGGCGCATTCAGCACGGTGGCCGTCGGGGTCAGCACGATGTTGATGCTGGCCGAGAATACATCATCGATGCACGTGCCAGGGGCCACGTGGGTGACCAGAAGAGGGCCATTTCCCGCCAGTCCGGGGTCGATGGTCAGCAGTTCAGGGTCGAAACATCCTTCACAATCGACTTCCCACGACCCGCCTCCTTCCACTGGCGTGAGGGTAAACGGCTCACTTCCCGTACATATGGCTGTGGTAGGCCAAACAAAACTCGCGTCCGCATCACTCACCGCGGTGATATTGATGGCATCCGAGGCCACCTGCACGTAATTTTCGGGGCCCGGGGCCGGACCCGTGTATCCCGTCACGCAAAAATTGGCGCTGCCGCTGGATCCCGCGGGCAGCGTAAAGGGCCCCAGCACGCCCGTAGACGTCGTAAGGCTCCACTGTGCCGTTCCCCAACCATTGTTGCCGGTGTCTGACATTTGCAAGGTGTAACAGCCATTGGGAAGGCAAACGTTTCCGTTGAAGGGGGCACTCCCGCTGGCCACTGATACGCCATTGGACGACAGGATGCTCCATCCAATCTGGGCGTTTTGGGCCGCCGTTCCTCCCCCCGAAACCGATACCGGATAGCTCTGGCAAAAGGTACCCGCGGGCAACTGGCCCAACCACGCAGTCAACGTGGTGGCCTGGGTCGTACAAAAATCCAACGTGGGCCCCATGCCCAGGAAGTCACTTCCCTCGTACCAGAGCGTCGCGCCTTCCACCACCACTTGGGAAGTGTATCGAAAAGCCACATTGTTCGCCGTCCAAGGCCCGGTGTTGTATCCTGGGGCCGGGACGCCCTGGGTGCCATTGGTGTTTTGGATGCCTGAGGTCGCGCTTCCCCATGCACAGGCAGGTCGGTTGCCGATAAACACCTCAATGGCGTTGGAGCCCTCGTAGAGTACAATTTCCGCATTCACCTGATTGCTGGTGCAGGAGAATTGACAGACCCCATTCCAGGTCACCACAAACTTTCTGCAAGGTGCGTTCCCATAGGTGGCATATCGCACATTGCCGCAGGTGGCCGGATTGAGGTCGCTATACACGGCCATGATGCTCGCGGACGGCAAAGTGGCGGCAGGCACAAAGCCGTTGGGATTGAACGGGCTATTGGGATTGGCGAGATTGAAACTGATGTACCCATTGCTGGCCACCCGGACTTGGGTGTAATTCTGCCCGTAAAATCCAAAGCTGAATCCAATCGGAATGTTCCCACTGTAATTATCATCCGTCAAACCCGCAATGGCGGCTCCCTGTGAAAAGGGATACGGCAGGGCATACGGAATGGACTGAACCGTGTAATTGCTGCTGCCGGCGGCGATGTTTGCCACCGGCGGGGCGGTAAGGGTTACGCAACTGTCTTCACAAGTGACTTCCACATCCGGCCCGACATTGTAGGAGCCGAAGGTGTTGCAATCTTGACCCCATACCTGCCCCCAACCCCAGCTCCAAGCCAGTCTAAAACACCAGTGCTTGGGCTGCACGCGGAAATCGAAGGGGTGCATGGCAATCCGAATCATGGCAAGGGCTTGTCTTTCATTCAAGTCCCCCAAGTTAATGCGTCATTGCCAACCCACTTCAAGCGACGGGAAAACGAAAAAAAAAGCCCCGGAGAACCGGGGCTTTTTTGTTGGCGGTCTGGACGAGACTCGAACTCGCGACCCCATGCGTGACAGGCATGTATTCTAACCAACTGAACTACCAGACCTTTCTTGAATCCCGCCGGCCTTCGCTTGCGGAGCGCAAAGATAACGTCAGAATTCGTTTCCAAACAACACTTGTTACGCCAACTGCCGAGAAAAAGTTACATTTTTTTTGTAGCTGAAAGGAAGATGTTTGAGAATCAGTTTTTTGGGCGCCTTAAAATTCAAGCCCTCATTTTTCTCCGCTTCACGAGGTAACTGGAAAGCACCGGGTACACCCCTTTTTCAATGTCCACTTCTACCCGATCGATACCGTACTGCGCGCATCGGAGATCCAATTCCTGTCGGAACGCTTGCATGGAAGCCTTGTAAGCATCTCGAATGCCCGCGGGATGCAAACGAATCTCCGCACCTGACTCGGGATCGACAAAGACCGTGGGTCGATCTTCGAACGCAAATTCCACCTCTGTTACCCGGTCCTGGGTGTGAAAAACAACGACCTCGTGTTTCGCATGACGCAAATGTTGCAGCGCCCCCAATAAGGCATCCAATTCTCCACCACGCTCAAAGAAATCGCTGAAAATCATCACCAAGGATCGCCTGGGAATGGCCTCCGCCAATTCATGCAGCGCGGTGGCCGCATCCGTAGGTTGCAGCGTTGTGTTCCGCGGGCGTTCCATCAACTGGTCGAGGCGGTGGTAAAGGGCGCGCTGGTGAACCCGCGAGGACTTGGCTGGAAAGTGAGCCTCGAGACCCGCCGCGAATGTGCTCAATCCCACCGCGTCACGCTGGCGCCTAAAGAGTTCGATAAGCGCGGCCGCTGATTCGACCGAGAACCCCAGTTTAGAACGCGAGCCATCCGTCGGATAGTGCATCGAAGCGCTTGTGTCCAAAACCAGCTGACATCTTAGATTGGTCTCTTCTTCGAAACGCTTCACGAACATTTTATCTGTCCGCGCGAAGAGCTTCCAGTCGATGTGTCGCGTGGACTCACCTGCATTGTACAGCCGATGCTCAGCGAATTCTACACTGAAACCATGAAACGGACTTCGGTGCAATCCCGTGATAAACCCTTCGACCGCTTGACGGGCGAAAAATTCCAAAGAACCGATTTGCTGAAGCAATTCCGGTTGGAGTGCGCCCGGCATGTTCGGAGGATGTGGGGTCTTACTTCAGCGCCTGGATTTTCTCCACAAGCACGCTTTTGGGCACGTTGCCCACCGCGCGATCGACTACCTCTCCGTTTTTGAGGAATAGAATGGTGGGGATGTTGCGCACCCCATGCGAAGCACTCAAGCCCGAGTGATGGTCTACATTGACTTTGCCCACAACGACCTGGCCATCATACTCATTCGCAATTTCATCCACCACCGGCCCGATCAAGCGGCAGGGGCCGCACCACTCTGCCCAGAAATCCACCATCACCAACTTGTCGCTCTTCAGCGCCATCTCTTCAAAATTCGACTCGGTCAGTTCCAATGCCATCATTTCAAGTTTTTGCGCTTCCGCGCGGTTAGCAGGCCAAATTTAACACCTTCCCCCTCTCCTCACGCCCGTGTTTGCATTTGTTGCGAATCCCTGCCCTCCGTCTTCCATCCGTCTTCCCTCCCCTTCTCAACCGAGTTGCTGACCCTCACACATTTTTGCGCACATCCAATCGAATGGTCAGGAGACCATCTGATTCCATTTTTCGCAACCCCTTCACGAGTTCTTCGGACAGGTCCACTTTGCAAGTTCGACTGATCATTTCCAGCCCCATTCCATCCGCCATGAAATCGATGCTGACCCCCACCGGGCCGGGCGCCTCACGCAAGAGAGAGGCGAGCTGAAGAGATGCTTCACCTCCGAGTTGGGGCAGCGCCACTTGAATGCGCAGGCGATCGACCATTTTTTCGCGGATGTCCGCCAGCAATTCCATGGTCCGGACTTTGAATTCCAGCGCCCCCTCATCGCCACCGAAGCCACGGGACTCCACGGATCCCCGCACAAAAACGAACCAACCCGGCACCAGAAAAGACTTGCAGGCGAGGTATTCCTTCCCGAAGAGGCTGAACTCAGACGTGCCGTGATAGTCCTCAAGGGTGAATCTGCCGAAGGGTTTCCCCGTCTTGGAAATCCGGTGATCTGCCGTCACCACGCGCCCTGCGAACCGGCATTCCTTGCCGCGCAGGACTGGCAGGTCTTGCAAGGCTGCAAGCCCTTGCTTGGGCGAACAAAGCTGTTCGATTTCGAAGCGGAACCGGTCCAGCGGATGCCCGGAGAGGTAGATGCCCACAATGTCCCGCTCCTTGTTCAACTGGTCCATCATGTCCCACTCGGGCGCCTCGGGAATGGTGGGCACGGGAATCTCGGAATCGAGTGCGTCGCCGAAGATGGACATTTGGGCCGAGGCAGCCCCCTCTTGGAGGGAGGCACCGTATTGGGCCGCTTTTTCGATGGTGCTCCGCCCCCGCTCGTCCGTGGCGAAGTACTGCGCCCGGTGCACCCCGGGGAACCCATCGAAGGCCCCGCCGAGTGCCAGCGCCTCGTAGACCCGCTTGTTCACATCCCGCGGCGAGACCCGGCTCGCGAAATCGAAGATGTGCTGGTAGGACCCTTTCTCCTTTCGCCCCTCCACAATCGAAATCACCGCCCCCTCTCCCACCCCGCGCATGGCCCCCAATCCGAAGCGAATGGCCCCTTCCCGGTTGACCTTGAACTTGAAGCCCGACTCATTCACACAAGGCCCGAGCACCGGCACCCCCATGCGCCGGGCCTCATCCATCCCCACCGTGACCAGCTTGATGTCCGACATGGAGTTGCTCAGGACGGCCGCCATGTACTCGGCTGGGTAATTCGCTTTGAGGTAGGCGGTTTGGTACGCTACCCAGGCGTAACAGGTCGAGTGCGACTTGTTGAAAGCGTACGCCGCGAATGCCTCCCAGTCCTTCCAAATCTTCTCGAGGCGGCTGCGGTCGTGCCCGCGCGCGGCGCCTTGGTCGAGGAACTGCGGCCGCATCTTGTCGATCAGATCCGCCTTCTTCTTCCCCATGGCCTTCCGCAGGGTGTCCGCCTCGCCCTTGGTGAAACCGGCGAGCTTCTGGGACAGGAGCATGACCTGCTCCTGGTAAACCGTGATGCCGTACGTCTCTTTCAAGTACTCCTCACATTCCGGTACGTCGTATGTGATGGGCTCCTGGCCATGCTTGCGCCGGATGAAGGACGGAATGTATTCCAGTGGCCCCGGTCGATACAGGGCGTTCATCGCGATGAGATCGGCGAACGTCGTGGGCTTGAGCTCCTTCAAATACTTCTGCATTCCGGCACTTTCGTACTGAAAAATGCTCACCGTTTCTCCGCGCTGAAAAAGGGCGTATGTCGCGGCATCATCGAGCGGGAAGGCGTCGGGATCTAAGGAGATCCCATGTCGATCCTGGATGTTCTGTACCGCGTCCTTGATGATGGTCAGCGTCTTCAGGCCCAGAAAGTCCATCTTCAACAGGCCCGCATCTTCCGCAACCGCGTTGTCAAACTGCGTGCAGAACATCTCGCTGTCCTTGGCTGTGGCCACCGGAACCAATTCCGTAATGTCCGTCGGGGTGATGATGATGCCGCAGGGGTGGATGCCCGTGTTGCGCACGGAGCCCTCGAGGATTTGGGCGGTTTGCAGGGTTTGGCCTTCTAGACCCGGCTTGCGGGCCAAATCCCGCAACACCTCCGCCTGTTGGTACGCATCCGGCCTCAGCGCTTGCTTCAAGGCCTTCTCGTCCCCGCCAAACAGCTTCTTGAGGCTGATGTCGGGCACCAACTTCGCGATGCGGTCGGCATCGGACAACGGCAGCTCGAGCACCCGGGCCGTGTCGCGCACAGAGGACTTTGCCGCCATGGTGCCGTAGGTGATAATCTGGGCCACCTGATTCGCCCCGTACTTGCGAATAACGTATGAAATCACCTTTCCACGGCCCTCATCGTCAAAGTCAATATCGATATCCGGAAGCGAAACCCGGTCCGGATTCAGGAAACGTTCGAACAGCAAATCGTAACGAATGGGGTCCACGTTGGTAATGCCCACGCAATACGCTACCGCGGAACCCGCGGCCGACCCCCTACCGGGCCCCACACTCACCCCCATCTCCCGCGCCTCGCGCGTAAAATCCTGAACGATGAGGAAGTAGCCCGGATAGCCCGTATTCTCGATGGTCATCAGCTCAAAGTCCAGTCGCTCCCGGATCTCCGGCGTGATTTCACCATAGCGTTTCACGGCCCCTTCGTACGTCAGGTGACGCAGGTAAGCATTTTCCCCCCGCTTGCCGCCGTCCTCCTCGTCTCGGGGATCGATAAATTCCGCGGGGATGTCGAATTTGGGCAGGAGCACATCCCGCTCGAGCGCAAAAGGCGTGCATCGCTCCACCAGCCGCGACACCTCCCAAATCGCCTCGGGCAGGTCCGCGAAAAGGGACTTCATCTCCGCAGGCGGCTTCAGATAGAAGGAATCATTGGGCAGGCCAAACCGAAACTCCCTCCCCCGCTTGCCGACGTACTTCTTGGGCTTAGAGAGGTTCTGCGAATCTTTCACACACAACAATATGTCGTGCGCCTCCGCTTGTGATTTCTGGGAGTAATACGCATTGTTCGCCGCGATGTAGCGAACATTATGCCGGGCACAGAACCGCAGCAGGGTCTCGTTGACCACATCTTCCTCCGGGAGGCCATGCCGGTTCAACTCCGCGTAAAATCGATCGCCAAACACCGATTTCCACCACAAAAATGCCTCCTCCGCCTGCTTTTCTCCCACATTGAGAATGAGCGAGGGCACCTCGCTAAACAGTCCGCCCGTGGTGGCGATCAAATCTTCGTTCAACGCCTCGAGCAAGGGGCGATCGATGCGTGGTACATAATAGAAGCCGTCGGTGTAGCCTTTGGAACTGAGTTTGGCCAGCCGGTGATAACCCGCCTTATTCATCGCGAGCAACACCACGGGATAGCCATCATCTTTCACCGAGCGATCCCGGTGATCCTTGCACAGGTTGAGCTCAGCACCCACAATGGGCTGGATGCCGGCTTTGCGCGCAGCCCGAACAAACTGGAAGATGCCCATCATGTTGCCGTGGTCGGTCAAGGCCACGGCGGGCATTCCCGCCGTCTTCGCGGCCTGGACGATTTCTTCCACGGAACTCACAGCCTGCAACACCGAGAATTGCGAATGCACATGCAGGTGGGAAAACGGTGCCTCGGAGAGGGCCTCCAGGGCCGCGGAGTGGTCTGCCGGGGGGCGGGACTCTGCGGGGGCGGGCTGGGCTTTTTCCGCGGGTGCACTGAAGTTCGCGGCCTCCAACACAGGCGCCTCGTAATGTACGTCAGCGGGCGCGGGCCAGCCCGGCCTGACCAGCACCCCCCGCTCCACCAATCCGAAAAAGCACCGTGCCGTAGCCGCCACATCATACGCCGCGTCGTGGGCCTCCGCAAAGGGCTCGCCGAAGAGCTTCTCATGCAACTCCGTCAGCGTGGGCCACTTGAAGGCCCCGCCTTTGCCACCGGGGATGGCGCAAAACGCCGTGCCCTCGTCCTTGGAATCGATGAGGGGCCGTTCCGTTATGATCTCCGCTCCCAAGCCCAGTCGAATCCACTCTGCACCGAGAATCTTCACATCAAATCCCACGTTGTGGCCCATGATGTACGTGGCCTGTGCGAGATCCGCCTGGAAGTCTGCGAGCACCTCAGTCAATGCGGCCCCCTCCGCATGCGCACGTTCTGTCGTGATTCCGTGGATCTGGACGGCGTTGTAGGGAATGGTGAATCCCTCGGGGCGGACGATTCGGTTGCCGCGCCGCACCAACTTGCCATCGGGCAGGTGCAACTGCCACGCCAACTGAACCAGACGGGGCCAGTTGTCGCCGTCGGTGATGGGGGCGTTCCAATCCCGGGGAAGGCCGGTCGTTTCGGTGTCGAAAATCAGAATCATCGGACTTGCAATTTACGCTGGGCCCAGGGGATTGAGTCGGAAATCCGGGGTCACTTTTGCACAATTGCGCACGTCGGTTGAACCCAAGTCCCGGTGGCTTGTTCTTGTGCTTATGACCTCACCGCACCCTTCCCCTTCGAAGGTTTGGACCTCCGGTCCGAGTCTTGAAGAAGCCCTGGAAATGGGCGAACAGCACATCTCACAAGCCACGGATACGCCGTTGCGGCCTGACGCATTCGATCGCAGCGATGCCGAGAAAATCGAGGCGATTGCGCCTTTGTTTGGCCAAATCATGGACATCCTTGGACTTGATCTTCAGGACGATAGCCTCAGCGGCACTCCCCTTCGGGTGGCCAAGATGTACGTGCAAGAGATCTTCGCAGGTCTCAACCCGGCGCATGCGCCGCACTGCAAGACGTTTGAAAACGCATACGGATACACGGAAATGCTGGTCGAGCGCAACATCCGCGTGCAATCCACTTGCGAACACCACTTTCTCCCCATCACCGGTGTCGCCCACGTGGCATACAAGTCCGCAGGCCGGGTCGTGGGGCTGAGCAAGATCAACCGACTGGTCAATCACTACGCCAAGCGCCCCCAGGTGCAAGAGCGCCTGACGCGCCAGATCGCCGAAGCCCTGAAGGAAGCACTGGGCACGCCCGACGTAGCCGTGGTCATCGATGCCTACCACCATTGCGTGGCGAGCCGCGGCATCCAAGACACCTTGAGCTCGACCGTCACCGCAGATTTCCATGGTGCCTTCCAAGACCCCGACGTTAGGAAGGAGTTCCTTCAGTTGGTAGCAGCCAAACAATAATCCAGGGAAAACGTTTTGTTTTTCCGGGGCTTTGCCTAATTTTGCCGCCTCATTAACAACCGGGTTTAGGACCCTTTTAAAACGTTTTTCATGGCAACACGCCTCAGACTCCAGCGCCACGGCAAGAAAGGAAAGCCGTTCTACCATGTTGTAGCGGCCGATGCGCGCTCTCCGCGCGATGGTCGTTTCATCGAAAAGATTGGAACCTACAATCCCAACACGAATCCCGCGACCATCGACGTGAATCACGAGCGCGCGCTCTACTGGATTCAGAATGGTGCTGAGATGTCGGAGACCACCCGTGCACTGATGAAGTACAAGGGGGTCGTCTACCACAACCACCTGCTTAACGGACTGAAAAAAGGTGCACTGACTGCAGAGCAGGTCGAAGCCAAGCTCGAGGCATGGATGCGCGAGAAATCGAGCAAAATCCAGTCCAAAATCGACAAGCTCGCCGGCGCTGCCGACCAGGCGCAGCAGGCCCGTCTCAAAGCGGAAAAAGCGCTGAATGAATCGCGCATGGCGGAACTGAACGCTGCTGCTGCCGCCCGCAAGGCCCAGGCAGAAGCAGAAGCCCGCGCCGCTGCAGGGGAAGCGGAAGCAGCAGAATCGCAAGAAGAGGAGGCGGCTGCATCTGAAGAGGCCGAAGTGGAAGCAACTTCTGAGGAAACCTCTTCAGACGAAGCAGAAGCAACAGCCTCTGCAGAAGAAGCTGCTCCCGACGCTGAGTAATCGGTGCTCAAAATCGAAATCAATTGAAAGGCCGCTTCTCTTGGAGGAGCGGCTTTTTTCATCCCAGAACCCCATGGAAAAATCAGATTTGTTTCTGTTGGGCAAGTTGACGAAGCCCTTCGGGTTTCACGGAGAACTCGTTTTGTGGATCGATGCGGATGACCCGCAGCATTACCACCCCCTGGCTTCATTTTGGGTGGAGACGGCGCAGGGGTTGGTTCCGCAATTTGTAAAATCCATGCGGCCCCATGGAGATCGATTCGTCGTACGCCTCGAAGGGGTGGATTCCGAGGAGCAGGCAGCCAAGTGGGCCGGCAAGTCGGTCTATCTTACCCTATCTGACCTCCCTGAACTCAGCGAAAACCAATTCTACCTGCACGAGGTGGTGGGTTGGGAGACGCGGCACTTGGAAACGGGAGAGTCCGGTGGGACGGTATTGCGTGTACTGGAACATGGCCCCTATCCGCTGCTTGAAACCGACTGGGAGGGGAACAAAGCCTTGCTCCCGCTACCCGCGGAGATTCCCATTCGCGTGGACAGGGCAGAACGGGTGTTGTGGTTGGTTTGGCCTGAAGGCCTGCTGGACGTTTTCAAACCCCATTCCGGCAATGCACAAGCGGAAGAGGAAGGGGAAGGCCCAGATGCCCCTTGAATCTTCTGGGGTGAGAATCAGCGTCGGATGAGTTTCTGCACGTGATACTTGCCCGAGGATTCTGTCAGCCGCAGCAGGTAAGTTCCCGGAATGCCCGGCAATTCGATCGACCATCGACCGGACGAAGGAACACGCCCCGAGCGCACCCGATCCCCCTGGGGTGAGATCACCTCGAAAATGACAAACGCGGCATCCGCAGGGAGCTGGATGTTCACCCTCCCATCCGATGTGGGATTGGGGAAGACGGCAGCAGCCCAAGGTTCGCGTTGGGCCACGGACGTCACCACCGCATCCGTGGTAACCGATGCCACCAAATCCGGAGCGGCGTAGTCCCAGAACATGGCCTCGAACGCTTCAATTTCAGGGGTGTTGACTTCGAACATGGGGGCCACCCACCGTGGAGGCATCGATTGATACCACACGCGAGCCGTCACTTCCGGCACCCAGTTCCCCGCCAGCGCCTGTGGCACGTCAAAGAGGTAATGCACCACATCCGAACCCGTGCCGGTGTTGCCGGTCGCCGAGCGATTGAAATCCCCGGTGGCCATGTCTTGCAAGACCGATGCGCCCACCACCGACACCGTATCGTATGTCGGATGATTTACCGAGAATCCTAATGGAAGCAATCGATTGTCTTTCAGCGAAAAAGCCGCACGCTCCAGCACATTGGTCGGGCTCCCATTCACATCCGCAATGACCATCTCGTAAATCTGTACCTCCTGTTCAGAGGTGATGACGTCGTAGTGGGGCTCCCAAGTGCTCAAACCTGCGCCATCCACCGTTTCGATGCTGTAGCCATCTGCGGCCAACCCCCCGCTGTGCCAGACCACCTCACCCGTCACCGGATGGGTCACCTTCAACTCGACCCATGCCCGGCGGGCGGGATACCCTGAGGGAAATTTGTGCCCGGCCTTGTTCACCAGCGATACATCCACCGACATGGTGCCCGTGCCCGCATCAAAAGCGGCCTCCACCTCCATGTCCAGCGTCTCCTGTTGCAGCATGTTTAAGGTTTTGGACAGCGTGGAGTCGAACTGGGCGGGCGTGGCATTCAACCCCAGGATCTCGGTGTGATCTCGCATGATGCGGAGCATGGCGGCATTGGCACCGACCATGTCGTGCAGGCCGTAGGGAGAGCGCGGCTCCAGAAAGGAGTATCCACTGGAGATGATCACCGGATCGTCGATGCGCTTCATGTGACAACCCTGGCATTCCTGCTGCAGCGCATTGGTGACGCCTTGCCACAGGTCAGGAGCATACCGGCTGTTGAGCCATTCGTGATACGTGGCTTGTTCCACAAAATCCGCTCCGGTGGGAATTCCAGCGAGGTCCACCGTCTGGGTGACGAGGGTGTGGCAACCCGCACAGGTCTCGCTCTTGGCGATGTGCGCCCCGTAAACCGGTTCGTATCCGACGTAGGTGTTCATCGGCAGATTGTAGATGGGCGGTTCCGACTTGCCGCCTCCGTATGGCCCGTACAGGGTGTCCTCAGTGAACGTCAACTCCCCGCTGAACCGGGTCCCAATCCCCACGGGAGACTGCTGATGACAGGCATTGCAAGACACCCCATCCAACCCCAGACTGTCCCCCACCAAATCCGCCAACGAATAATGCGCCATGCCGTCGTGGTGGGCGGCAAAATGCCCCAGCGGAGCATGGCAGGAAGTGCACTTGTCTTCCAGCAGCAATTGGTGGGAGGGGTTGAGCGCCACCTCGTGGCTCACCTTTGCGCGCCAGAACGGGTCTTTGGCGGAGTTCGCCATGATGGAGCTTCGCCATGCATCGGTGGGGTTCACGTCCCAGCCGCCGGGCATGGGCGTGGCGGGAAAGGTTTGGCCTGCAATGCCCGCAAAATGATTGGGATCTGCTGCGTGACAACCCGCGCACTTTCCTGAACCCGTGAACAGCGAATTGGAACCCTCGGGCAAGCCGCCGTAGACCATGCGGAAAGCCTCGGAATGGTAAGGATCCTTCTCGGCGTGCATGTGCGCAGGACGCGTATCCCCGGCCATCCAAGCGGTTCCCGCGACGCACAACAAGGAGGAGAAGAGGGCCCAGTGGATCCGTTTCATCGCATGCAGTTGGTGCCGGAATTTACGCCGAAAGCCACAGGAATGGAAGACCCGCCCGGGGATTTCCTGTCACTGAATGATCACTTCGTGCACCAATTTCCGCCCAATGTGCTCATTGAGGCGATTCGCCAACTCCGTTTTTTGCATCCCCAGCTCCTCTTTTAAAGGTGCACTCTCCAGCCGGAGCAACAGCCGGCCACCGGGCTGCAATTGAATGAACGAGGTCATCTTTCGGGCAAACAATGGAAAACAATCTTCCCAAGCCCGGATGACATCCACCTCGTCCAGTTTCTGCTGCATTTTGTGTGCACGCACGAATTGATCGATGGCCGCCTTCAGGGGCATGGGTTGTTTTGCGGATCGGTTGTGCACAGGGTGTGGGGGATTTAGGCCAAATTTCGTCACCCTTCCCCCAATTCCAGCGCCGGACGTTCCTCGATTCCATCCGGCCCCAAAACAAAGGTCCGGACTTCGACTCCCAGCCCAGCGAACAGCGCGGAAACCCGATCGGGGTCCGTGTCGGTGATGAAGACTTGACCCGCAGCCGCCATCGCGACGCGCTGCATCAACGCCGCCACCCGCCCCCCATCCAGCTTGTCGAAGATGTCATCCAGCAACAGGATCGGCGCCTGCTGCGTGCGTTCATGGATGTAAGCCCGTTGCGCCAATCGGAGCGCGACGAGAAAGGTCTTCTGCTGCCCTTGCGACCCGAAGCGCTTGATGGCGTGTCCCCCCAGTTCCCAAACCAAATCATCACGATGAATTCCCACAGTGGTCCTCCTCTGTCTCCTGTCCTCCTCGACCGATGCCCGCAATTGATCTGCGAAAGATTCTCGTTCGGGGCCCAAAGTGGTTCGGTAGGTCCAACCCGGCTCCTCCCCCGCCCCGGACACCTCGCGATACGCCGCACCAAAATCCGGTGCGAAGTCCGACAGAAAGGACCTCCTCCCCTCGCCGATTCGCTCGCCCAACGGCACCAGCTTTTCATCCCAGAGCTCCAGGAGCTCCGGATCGAAGAACCGCTGCTCCCCAAATTGACGCAGCAACATATTCCGTTGCAGCAGCGCACGGTTGTATCCCAGCACCGCGTCGAGGTAGGCCCGATCGAATTGAGAAATCACCGCATCCAGCCACTTGCGGCGCATTTCGCTTCCCTCATGAATCAAGGCCGCATCGTCCGGAGCGAGCATCACCGCGGGAAACCGACCGATGTGATCCGCCAGCCGGGGGTAGGGCTTTTCGTTGCGCCTGACCACTTTCTTCTCGCCCCGCTGCAAACCACACGTCACAGTTTCGCGAATCCCATCGCGCACAAAATGCCCTCGGATCAGCATCCCCTCGGCGTCGTGAGCGATATTGAGTGCATCCGTGGCGTGGAAATAACTCTTGGTCAGACATAGGTAATGGATGGCATCGAGCAAGTTCGTCTTGCCCATTCCATTGGCTCCG
>JBEEPJ010000037.1:0-13395 GCA_041191165.1 Bacteroidota bacterium
CTTCCGTTCAAGAATCGCTGGGCATGTGGCAATACGACCGAGCGACAGGTCAGGTGATTATCACGGAAACCACCGGCCGCAAGCCCGTGTCGTCGCACTGGTATATCACCTCCACGAATGCGCTCGGAGCCACCCTCGTCCGGGGCGGGAGCCATCAAGATCAACCGGCTTTGTTGCGCTGGAACATCGAGCGCCTACCCGGTCAGCTGCGCCTGAGCCATGCCGTCAATCGCGGAGATGGAAAGTGGGTGGAATCCCACGCCTTCATCCTCGAGGACGTGGAGGTCAACGCCGCCCCGTCCAGCCCACGGCCACGGCAGAACGCGCCGCAACCGTAACCCTTTCTCCGGCCACCTGCCCTTCGCCTGCGAGCAACATTTCCGGTCGCAATGAAGGCCGTTTCTCACTGGGAATAAGCGTGAGGGTTACCGCGTTGGGACGCTTGTTGATCCAGATGATGGTGTGTTCGTCCAAGTAGTCCCGCTCGATGACCAGAATGCCGGGTTCTGGACTGGAGTATCGGGTGCTGCCATAGAGCATGCTCATCCGGCTCCGGCGCAACTTCGCCCAGGCCGACACCCACTCACGCGTCTTGCGCTCTTGCGCATTGAGATTCTCAAAGCGCATCATCCTGCGGTTGTCGGGATCATTGCCGCCCACATCTGCAATCTCATCCCCCTGGTAAATGCAGGGAATCCCGGGCACAGCGAACAAGTAGGCCTGCAACATGCGCATCCGCTCGTAGCCCACATCGCCGGCGTGTTGGATGTCCCGCGTCCAGCCCGCGAGCTTCATGTCTTCCCCGAAGGTCAAACTCCCATCCGCCAGCGAGGTGAACCGCGGTCGGTCTTGATTCCCGGTGATATTCCCCATCAAATGGTGCGCCCCGTAGTAGGAACTGCTTTCCTCCGCAATCCGCACCAGGTCTTCAAATGGGGCGTCTTCCTGCGCAAACGCTGCGACCATCGCGTCATAGTGATTGAAGTCGAATTGGGCATCCAACATCCCCGGGGTGATGTAACTCTTGATGAGCGATGGACTGCCGTAAGTCTCACCGATTTGGAAAATGGGACGCTGCTGCTCCATTTGCACACTGCGGATTTTCCGGGTCAAGGTCCTCCAGAATATCTCCGGAATGTGCTTCGTGGCATCGTGGCGAAAACCGTCGACGGGCGTGTTCACCACCCACCACAATGCGCTGTCGGTCATGGTCTCGTACACCACCTCCCGCTCCAAATCCAAGGTGGGCATAAAGGTGTCAAACCAGGTGGTCAGCCGGTATTCATCCCAACGTTCCGTATTGAGGGTGCCATCGGGGAGATAGAGTTCCGTGGCCCAATCGGGATGCGCCTGATAAATCGGGTGTTCTTCGTGCACGTGGTTGGCCACGTAGTCCAGCAGAACATTGTTCCCCCGCGCATGGGCCTCGTCGAGCAGGGCTTTCCATTCCTCCATGTTTCCGAACCGGTGGTCGACCACGGTCGAGCGGATGGGCCAGTACCCGTGGTAACCGCTGAACTTGCTGGTTAGGGTGGTTTGCGGGTTTTTCCAGAGTCCGTAGGCGCCTTCCGGATTTTGGGTGATAGGGGAAAGCCAAACCGTGTTCATCCCCAACTGGTCGAAGTACCCGTTGCCCAATGCCTTTCGCACCCCTGCCAGGTCCCCCCCTTGGTGGTTTGCCTTTGGGTGGATAGCGGGGTCGTTCACCGGAGCATCGTTTTCGGGGTCGCCGTTGAGAAAGCGATCGACCATGAGGAAATACATGATCTGGGTGTGCGGATCGTACCGGGTCAGGTCGCCGGCATCGGTCACCGGCACCCCGCGTTCCAGGGGAATCAGGACTTCTGCACTCCGCTGGCGTGTGGTTACGGCCCAAATCCGCAAATGGGAACGCCTCCCTTCCCGGGTCTCCGGGGGGAGCAAAAGCCCTGAGGTGCCAGAGGCATCCAATTGGGCCAGCGCGAGCAATCGGTTGTTCCAATAGGCCACCAACACAGATCCCGGCGTACCCTGGCACCGAATGATGACGCTGTCTCCTCGCTGTTCAAATCCCGTGGCTTCGATCACCGGGGCAGCCTCGGCAGACCCCACACGGTAGAGCGAGTTGAAGCCTCCCAAGCCGTTGGGCGCTCGTTCCTCCGCGTACTCATCGAGTTGTTCCTGTCCATCGACCACCAGGAGGTACGGGTGAACGCCCTGGGGCAGGATCCATTCTTCTTCCCATCCGCGGCTGGTTTTGCGCAGGGGCGCTCCTGGGGTCCATCCATTGTGCGCGGCCTTTACCCGCACCTCGCGGGCACGGGGGGCACCTTCATACCGAAAGGTCACCCGTTCCAGCCGGGTGGGAACCACGGGCAATTCCGTGTGCTTCCCTCCGGACCAGAATGCCAATAACCCCATGCCCAATCCCGGTTGCTTCCGCAGCACGACATGCCCCTTCTCCGCGGGTCCCGGCAGAATTTGCAGATGCTCTGTGCCTTCCCATAAGACGGAATCGGGCTGCTCTTCGCCCGGGAAGTAATCGTCTATGATCACCACGGTGGAATCCAACCCCATTTCCAATGGGGGCCACGGCAAGGCCGACGAGAAATCCCAATCGGGCGCTGCAGCGGGCTTTCCAGAAGACTGGCAGCCCCAACTCCCCATCGTGGCCATAGCGACCAAGCCGGCATACATCCCAGCGGGAAAGACGCGATTCATGCGCAAGTTTACTGACAATCCAGGAGCGAGATGATTTCGAAAGGAGGCGGGCCGGGGGGATAAGTATGACCGGAGCGGACGACGTAGTAATAGATTTGTTCAATCTGCTCGCCCGGTTGCAGCTGGTCGGCAAACAGATCCTCTGGGATGAACGTGAGCCGGAACTTGTTGCCATCGGGTAGTTTCTTCATCCTGAGCGCCGGCGTGTTCAACACTTCGCCCAACGGAGCCACTTCATAGGTCGTGAAGTCGTCGACCTTGCCCAGGATGTAGAGATAACACTCCTCATCGCCCATGTTTTGGAGACCGGGATAGGCGATCTCCTTGTCATTGTCGTAAGTGATGCTCACGAAATCGCTGGGCGCTCGCAGTTCGGGAAACACGCACATCCGTGCACTGCAGAGCTGGGGAATGATGTCGATGTGGATGTCTTCCGTCTTCGCTTCTCCATTGAAACCCGGAATGCTGTTCCCGTTTTGAAGCTTCGCGAGACAGCTTATACCCCGGGAGAACAGTGCGGGTCCATCGACTCCGTAGTAGGCGGTGGGAACGAAGGTGATGGAGTATAACTTGGGCCCAACCTTGGTCATGAGCTGATGCGCGGCGGAATTGTCCCAGTTCCCGTTGCCTGCAGCCGGGTCCGAAGGCTGCCAGGTCCAGATGTAAACCGCCGTGTCAGGGAAGGCGTCCAAGATGGCACCCAACCCGCTGTTTTGGACACCGTCCTCACACTGATTGACATCGATAAAAAGGGTGACCTCTGCATTCGCATCGGTCGGGGAGGGGAGGACATAGGCTTTTTGCGCCAGAACGGGCAAGGAGGGAACCAGTCCCGCCAATGCGATTCCCATCAGGTAGAGGGTGTTTTTCATGGCAGTCGATCGAAGAGGAAGGAGTAACGCACCGTCGAAGTTCCACCGCAGGAACGCTCATATTCGATGCCCAAGCTGGTGTCAAAAGTCCGGGTCATGGCCCCCAAGTCGTACACCAGGGTGTCCGTTGGGGTGTGGAGAATCAGCTCAGAGGGATACTGATCGTCATCGAACGCCCAGGTTCCACCGGGCCCGAAGAAGTTTTTGCCCAGGGTGATGTCCACGTCATAGGTCCGGTCGGCTGCGAAAGTGATGCGGAGCGGCTGTGTTACGCCGTCGATGTAGAACTCGCTCAAGTCGCGAACCTCTTTCACCGGACTGTTGAGATCCTGCTGCAGGAACGCGCGCAATTCCCAGGTACCCGAGATGCCCGCGACCTTATCGAAAGGTTCGCCGATCTCACCTTCCGTCTCCGGCTTGCAACCACCGGCGAAAAAGGCCAAGCCCACGAGCCCCGCGAGCCAAAAACCAGTTTTCAAGGGACTGTATTTCATGATTTCAAACATTCGAAAGTTACAGGCAACCGCCTTCTTCGTTGAGCACAAAACCCGCCGCTGTGGTTTCGGAGTTGGGGAATTGCAGGGCCATCCCCGGGCAATCCCAGGCTGCTCCTCGGATGGTGATGTTCTCACCGGCCGCTCCGCGCCGCACCAGGTGATCCGTCCACCAACCCTCGCACACCGTTTCCTTTCGGAACTCGTCCCGCGCCGCGGCGAGGACTTCAGCCGCTGACGCTGACGCGGACAGGGGGAAGTTGCCCGCTCCGAAAGCCCGGTCTCGGATGTCGTTGATGTCGCCGATGGCCACAGTCAGGTCTCCACCCACCTCGGCGAGCGACTCCGCCCGCACCAGTTTCATCAACGTCAGGTGAATCACCGGCACATTGAAGTACTCCTTGCCATTGAATCGGTTGCACAGGTAGCGCCCCCCGCTGGAGGTGACCCACTGATTGCGGGCGTCCCCGGCTCCGGACAGGGAGAGGAAGAATTGAAAGTCCTCGCTGAGGGAAAGCTGCGGTGAGGGATTGTTGTCGCTGCGCAGGTTGTCGCGGAACCAGGTGCTCCGGTTGTCCTGGATTCGGCCTACAATTCCAAAAACCATCTCGGGATTGATGACATCCGCCTCAAAACGGTCGAGGTCATCATCCATTTCATACAATCCGGAGGAAATCACCGCATCCGCGAATTGGGCGGCCGCGGGATAATCGCCCATTTGGAAATACACCATCGCCAGGAATCCCTCCGCTGCACTCTTGGTGGCATACACGCCATTGGCGGTCGGCAGGTTTTCCGCTGCGTAGGCCAAATCGTCCACAATCGCCGCATACACATCCCCCACGCTCGACCGGGGTGCAGGCGTCTGCGAGGAGTTCAACCGCAACGGCACGCCCAGGTGGCTGTTGTCCGCTGTGTATCCGTAAGGTTGCGCGAACATCCGCACCGCGGCAAAGTGGCTGACTGCACGGACAAATCGCGCCTCGGCCTCCATTCGGGTTCGCCCGGCATCCGACAGTTCATCGACAAAGTCGAAGCGCTCGATGACCACGTTCGCCCGGTAAATCGCCCGGTACAGGTCCGAGTAGACCCCGCCGTTGATGCCCGTGAAAAACGTGGTTTCGCGGTTGTACACAGAAGTGAAATCGAGGCTGTTGTTGGGGGCGGCGAAGTTGTCACCCCGCAGTTCATTGACCACCTGCAGCCGGCCGCCATACAAGTTGCCGAGAACGTCATACGTGCTCACCAGGAGCCGCTGCAAGTCATCCTCCGTGCGAATGGCGTCTTCCGCGAGAATCACGTCCCCCGGTTCGAAGTCGAGCAGCCGGTCACAGGAAGCCAGCGTGCCCATCAGCCCCAATGCGAGCAAAAGGTGTTTTGTTTTCATGGGATTCCGGATCAGAAGTTGGTGGACAAGCTGAAGGTGAAGGCCCGCTCCTGCGGCGGCGTGAGGTACGTCACGTTGGGGCTCATGTTGCGGTCCTGGGCGTTTTCAAAGTCCCGGACGACCTCAGGATCGAGGCCCGGGAAGTTCGTAATCGTGAACAAGTTGGTCACATTGAAGGCCAAACGGAAGGACTGGAACTGGGTCTTTCCCAAATCGAAGTCCGGCAGGTTGTAGCCCAAGGTCAGGTTGCGCAGGCGCAAATAAGAGGCGTCATAGACGAACAGGCTCGTGTTCCACCAGGGGAATCCGGACGGAAGCCCATAAGTGGTTTCGTCCAAGGTGAGGCGGGGGTACGTCGCCTCATCGCCCGGCTGGCGCCAACGGTCCAGCTTCTCGGTGCGCATGTTCCAACCCGACACCACACCCAGCTGTCGCTTGGCAGAGGAATCGAAGATCTTGGCCCCGATGCTGAAGGTGGCCAGGGCGCTCAAATCGAATCGGCCGTAGCGGAAGCTGTTGGTCATGCCCCCGATGATGTCGGGCAGGCCATCGCCCACATACTTGCGGATGTCGTTGTTGTAGTCGAAGGTCTCGTTGCCGTTGAGGTCGAGGTAGACGGGAAGTCCCGTGGCGGGGTCCACATGGCTGTGCTCCACGAGGTAGAAGGACCCCACGGGACGGCCCACGATCACCCGGCTGTCATTCGTGCCGCCGCTGACCGCGTCCGGTGTGTAGTTGCCGATGTCCTCGAGTTCGTTGTAGTTGCGGGCGATGTTGAGATCGGTGGTCCACTCGAACTTGCCCACGAGGTTGCGGGACTTGACGGAGAACTCTACGCCGCGGTTGAGGATGGTGGCCACATTGTCCCAGAGGTTGGAGAAGCCCATGCTCGCTGGGGTGCTGACGTTCATCAATACATCTTCGGAGCGCTTGTGGTAGGCGGCGAGCTGCAATGTAATCCGGTCCTTCCATAGGCCCATTTCCACCGAGGCATCCCAGGTCTGGGAGGTTTCCCAGCGCAGGGTGGGGTTTTCCGGCTGCAACGGGAAGAGGATGGAGTCTGCCGCGTAAGTGATTCCGTTGTCGCGGGCCGAGTAGGTGCCGAAGCGGGCATAATCGGGGAGGGCGGCGTTGCCGGTTCGGCCCCAGCTGGCGCGCAACTTCAAGAAGTTCACGGACGCACTCTGGAACCAGGATTCATCCGAGATGACCCAGCCTGCAGAAACGGAGGGGAAGAAGCCGTAGCGGTTCTCCCGTCCGAAGCGCGAACTGCCATCGACCCGCGCTGTGGCCTGGAAGAAGTACCGGTCCTTGAGGGTGTAGTTCGTTCGGGCGAAGTAAGAGAGGAAGCTGTGCTGGCTGGGGTTGTTCACCGTGCGGTTTGCCGAAGCCGCCTCCTGCGAGAGGGAATCTACCTCGTAAACCGGGCCCGTCGCATTGGGGAAGAACAGCCCGTAACCGAAGTTGTCCGTGCGCTGGAACTCGCTCCCCACCAGGAAATCGAACCGCTGGGTGTCGTCCAGTTCGTAAGCGTAATCCACCGTGGCGTTGTAGTTCCAGTTGAGGATGTAGTTCGCGTAGCGATTGGCGGTTCCGAGGTCCGTGGTGATGCTCAACGCACCGGGATTGAACTGGTCCTCGCGCAGGTGCATATAGTCAAAACCGCCGCTGGCCTTGAAGTGCAAATCGTCCGCCAACCGGTAGATCAACTGAAGGTTGCTGATGGAACGGCTCTCCGTGGTGCGCCACTTCTTGAGTTCCCGCACAGCCACCGGATTCTTGGTTCCGCCCCATTCATCGAACCAGAGGAAGTACTCGCCAGCGCGGTGCAGGGTGTCGCCGTTGTCCCCGAGCACGTCGGCGTCGTAGCGCACCGGGTAGTAGGGGAGGGCGTTGGACATGGCATCGCCCAGTCCGCCGCTCCAAGCCGCGTCGATGCGGTTGTTGCGGCCCTGGCTGATCGAGGTGCTGCCGGTGAGGGTCAAGCGGTCGATGGGTCGGTAGTCGATGTTCATCCGTCCGCTGATCCGCTCGTAGCTGTTGCCGAGCAGGTAGCTGTGGTTGTCGTCGTAGGCGATGCCACCGTAAAAGGAATACTTCTCGGCGCCGTGCCGGACCCCGAAGCTGTGGGCGTTCTTGAGCCCTGTGCCGATGGTTTGGCCGACCCAATCCGTGTGGGTCAAGAGGGCGTTCTGGTAGGCAGCCCGCCGGGTCTCTGGATCATCGAGCGGGGAGGTCACGTTGGGAAGCCAAACATAGCCCGTCCCTCCATCGTTCTCCCACGCCTCCTGGCGCAGCCCGAGGTAGGTTTCCGTGTCGGTCATGTTGGGACGGCTGGCCGCCGTGCCCCAGCCCACCCGCGAGCTGTACTCGAAAGACGTGCCTTTGCGGCCCCGCTTGGTGGTGATCAAGATGACCCCGTTCGCACCCCGTGATCCGTAAATCCCGGTCGCTGCGGCGTCCTTGAGGATTTCCACCGACTCGATGTCGTTGGGGTTGATGGAGGCGAGGGGGTTGTTGTTCATGGCCCCGCTGTTGCCCCGCAGGAAGTACTCCTGGGTGATGGGAATGCCATCGACCACATACAGGGGGTCACCTCCGGCGGAAATCGAAGCGACGCCCCGAACGCGCACCAATGAACCCGCCCCCGCCACGCCGGAGGACTGACTTACTTGGACCCCCGCGGCCTGCCCCTGCAAGGCTGCCTCGAAGGACGGTGTCTGGATGGCCGTGATCTGCTTGGCGTCCACTTGGGCGATGGAACCCGTCACCGCCACGCGGCGCTGCACCCCGTAACCGACGACCACGACGTCGCCGATGGCCACTGCGTCCTCTTTGAGCACGACGTCCACGGTCAGGGTTTGGCCTGCGGTCAGTTCGACCGTTCGGCGTTGCTTGACATAGCCGATGAAACTGAACTCGAGGGTGTGACTGCCCGGCGTGAGTTTCAACGTGTAGCGGCCGTCGGGGCCGGTAAACACCCCTTGCTTGCCGCCATCCGCCAGCACGGAGGCAGAGGGCAGGGTCTCCCCCTTGGATTCTCGGACCACGCCGGTCACGGTTTGGGCGTGCAAGACGCCCCCGGCCAGCAGGCCCGTCAGGGTCCACAAGATGTTTTTGCGCATGGCGTTAAAAATTCAAAACGATTCGGTTTCGGACAAATGTAAAAGGGATGGTGTCATTTCGACACTTCATCCCTTTTTTCTCCATTCTCCCTTCTCAATTCTCCATCCTCCCCACCAGCACCCGCTGGCTCTGCGACCATCCGCCCTGGAGCACTTGCAACACGTACAATCCAGGTGCGACGCCGTCGAGCTCCCATTGCCAGCGCACGGCATCCGGGCGGTAGGCCTGGCGCTGCGATTCGCGCACGACCCGTCCTTGCGCATCCAGCAATCGGGCCGTGAAGCCCCCCGCTTGGGGAAGGTCGAGTTCCACTTCGAGGAGCTGGGAGGCTGGCTGAGGCCAAACCCGCCACGCCCCACCCCCAAAGGCCGACGCATCCGCCACGGACTGCACAAAGCCCGGGGCCACCACCGGCTCATCGAGGTAAACGTGGTACTCCCCGGGCGCAAACGTCATCGCCGCCTGGATGTCCGCTACTTCGATCGCCTCGCCTGTGAAATAGTCGTACCATGTGCCCGTGTGCGAGAACCCCGGCACCATGTTCAAGGTCACCACCTGGAAGTTCGCCACCACCACGGCATCCATGTCCGGGTGGTAGAGATGCAGGCGCTTCCCGAAGCCCCCCACATCCCAGTTGAAATTGAGCGAGGAGAACGTGGGGTATTGCGTTTTCAAGTGGTTCAGGGCCTTTACGACACGGTAGACGTCATAGCGATCGGGGTCTTCGCGGTAATCCCACCGGACCGGTTTGGCCTCCACCCGGCAACTTTCCTGCACGGTCACCCCATCGGAGCAGGTGTTGATGGAGTAATCGTACCCGAGCTCACCGAATTGCCAAATCATCTTGGGACCTGGCAGCAGGATGTTGAAGCACTGGATGGCCTCCATCCGGTCGAGGGCCGTGGCCAGTTCATCCGCCTGGTAGCTGCCCGAGCCGTTTCCAAACTGCAAGTTCTTGTACATCAATCGTTCCTCGTCGTGGGATTCCGCGTAGGACACCGCGCCGGGGACCGAGAAGCCGTGGCTCTGGTAGTTCGCCCAGCTCAGGTTGGAGGGGTAGCCCATGGCCGCCTCCTGGTAGTCGTGGGTCGAGTTGGACCAAACCATGAACCCATTGTTCGTCAGCACCGTCTCCTCGGACTGCGTGCACCAGTGCTCCAGGATCATGTACAAGTCCGGGTGTTGGGCCCAGATGTGGTTTCCGTAATCGTTGAGGATGTTGATCCGGCTCTGGTCGTAGCTGCCGTTGCCGTTGGGGGTTTGGCTCATGCCCTGCGAAAAATCCCACCGGAATCCGTCCACATGGAATGACTCGACCCAGTATTCCATCACCCGCTTGGTGAAGGCGCGCGTGTGCGGCGACTCGTGGTTCCAGTCGTAGAACCAATTGAGTGCATGGGGCGCCGTCACGTTGAACCACGGGTTCTCCGGCGTGGGCGCGCTGCCCGTCCAGTACATCTTCAGGAAGGGATTGGGTTGGTCGGCGTGGTTGAAGACCAAATCCAAAATCACCGCAATGCCCCGCTGGTGGCAGGCGTCCACGAGTTCGCGCAACTTGTCCGCCGGTCCGTAAGCTTTGTCCACCGCCATGTAGAAAGTGGTGTTGTAGCCCCAGCTGTCGTTGCCGTTGAACTCCATGATGGGCATGAGCTGCAAGGCGTTGATGCCCAAGCTATCGAGGTAGTCCAGGGTGTCAATGACGGACTGGAAGGTGCGCTCCTCGGTGAAATCCCGGACGAGGAGTTCGTAGATGACGAGTTGCTCCTGCGGCGGGCGCTGGAAATTTGCGTCGTTCCATGCGTATTCGGGGGCGCCGGGATGCAGGATGGACACAGGTTCGTTGGGGGTCAGGCCGGCCGGAAAGGGGATGAGGTCCGGATACGTCGATTCCGGAATCCAGCTGTCGTTCCAGGGGTCGAGCACCTTCTCAGTGTAGGCGTCTGCCACCCGGATGTCATCGGGCAAGATGTGGTACTGGAAGCGGTACTCGGTTCCGGGCGTCAGCCCTTCGAGGTCCAACCAGTAGCGCTGGCCGTCTGGCGTCCGGTTCATGAGGTAGTCCAGCCGCACTTGCCAGTTGTTGAAGTCGCCCACGACGAAGACGAAGTCCTTGTTGGGGGCGAGCAGCTGGAGCCGAACGTCCGAGTCGCTCATGTAGGTGATGCCGTCCTGGGTGCCTGCGGGCGCCACGGCGGTGGGCGGACTGTCGGGCAGCACGGTGATGACAGCCTCATCGGTGGCGGTCACGCCCGACGCGGTAGCCTCCAAGGTGACATCGTACTGCCCCCCGTCGCCGGCGGTGAACGTATGGGAGATGCCTGTGCCGTTGGCGGCAGCTACTTCATCCCCATTGATGAGGATGCGCAGGGCTGCAGCTTCTGTTGCAACCCCTTGGAGGGTGATGCTCTCGCCGGATTCGAGCACGGCGTAACCCATTTCCGGGGTGATGAGCTGGGCTGCAAACCCCCCGTCGCTGATGGCGTAAAAGATGTCCGAACCATCGGCATTCTTGCCCTGTAAACTCCCATTGTAGTTGCGAAAGACGAGGGCGAGGGACTCGATTTGCTCGCCGGGCGCGAGGTCGTAATAGGAGGCGAGGGTTTGGCCTCCAAAGGTGAACGTATGGATGCCATTGCCCTGCGGCGTCAGCAGGTAATCCGCGTTGGCGACCCCCCAATTCGTCTGCACGTGCTGCCAGTCCGACGGTCCGGTGCTGGCCGAGGTGATGACCCCGGTGTGGATGTACACGGGAATGACGTTCGCGAGCTGACCGTTGCCCAAGTTCGCATTGTAGTAAAGCGTGACCACATCGTCTTGGGTCGGGAAGGGAGGGTCAGTCCAAACAATCTGCCCCCAAGCCCCGGGGTTCAGAGCGAGCATGAGGCCCACGATCGCGGTCCAATGCAGGAGTGAGGTTTTTGCGCGCATAGAGGAAGATGTTTTGTGTGGCATGCAAGTTAGTCGACTTGGTGTGTACAAATTACACTTAGTTGGAAATCGGTCCATGAACGGCGCAATCCCGGGGTTGGGTCACGGGGACGTCAGAATCACCCGCCAGTGGAGCCCCAGTTGCGACAGGGGTTGAATCACGTATACCCCGGCGGGCCACCCGGCTGTTTCCCAGATGCCGGTAGCGGCGGGGAGGAGGGTGGTTTGGCCCAGAGGAAGGGTCAGCCGATAAGGACCTGCGGCCGGCAGTCGGATGGAAGTGCCAGAGGCCGCCGGGTTGGGGTAGGGGAGCGGCGCGGTGGCCTGCGGGGTTGCGGCGCCGCCGATGTCGACGGAGGCCGGGTCGTTGGGGCTGCCCGGCGTGGGAGGCGGCGAGGAGAACGGGGTGCAGAGGGTCCAGGGCCCGGTGCCGTCGGGAATTCGGGCCCAGCTGGCGTTGGGGGGGACGGGCGCCGACCATTCGACCCGGTCCATCCAGCGCCACGCGCCGTTGTACTTGCGCATGAGCCAGAGGTCATCGCCGGTCGCGTCCAGCTGGAAGTTCGTGTGGAGCGGGCCCTCCTCGGGCGCGTCGTCGCACCAGAGGACGAGGTGATCGCCGGCGTCCAGGCTCAGGGCGGGCAGCGGGAAGCGGCCGGGCTCCAATCGGCGGTCGGTCAGGTGCCAGTTCGCGAGCGAAACCGCCCCCCCGCCGATGTGGGCCAGTTCGACCCAGTCGTCGTACCCACCTTCGGCATCCGCCACGAAACTGTTGTTGGCGGGCATGACTTCATTGATGCGAAGGGGACCGGGGTGGGGTGAAGTCCAAACCCGCTGCCCCACGCACGGCGATACGGCCTCCGAGCCACCGTTCCACTGGGCCACGACCCTGACCTCGGCGTACTCCCAGCCCCCGACGTCCAGGGTGCCGTGCCAGTGTCCCGGCGCCTCCCCAGAGGGCTGGAGGGGGACCGTAAAAACCGTACCCTCCTGCGAAGCGACTTCGCCCCACACTCCGGCGGCGGCATCCTCGGGCTCCACCCGGGCCTCCACCCGGAGCACCCCGTCTGCCACCGGCCCCGAGGCCCATCCCATCAAATGTCCGGCCGCCGGCGCGAAGGCCTCCAGCGCCGCGAGGGCGGTGGTGCGCCGTTGCTGGACATACGGCACGATGCCGAGGGCGATGTGGCTGCCCCAGGTTTGGCCTACCGATGCCTGAAAATCGGACCACGAAAAACCGTAATCCATCGTCCGGTAGATATCCTCCTCAGCTGCCGGCCCCACCAGCTCCAGCAGATCCTCGCCCCGCTCCTCCCAAACCTCCCCCTCAAACCCCGTCGCCAGCAGCTCCGCCAGGTGCTCCGTGAACCGCGCCCGGTACACCGGCACCTGCATGAGCCGGTGGTATAACGGCCTTCCAGGCTCAAGCGCCCAGGCATAGGGATTCTGGTTGGCCCAGTTCCCAAACCACTGCACCCCCAACGTGTTGTCCATGTCGTAAGGCAGGTACATCAAGCGCCCGTCGGTACTCCGCTCGTAGAGGTAGAAATTGTTCTGATTGCCGATGTAATTGTCCCAGTGGCCCACGAGGATTTCCGCCGCCGCCACGCGCAGGTAGGCGTCCACGTCGAATACGGCTTCCAGCGCGCAGGGAAGTTCTGCGAGCGGGGTGTTGTTGAGCACGTCGATGAAGTGGGCGAGGCCGCTGTAATCATCCGACAAGTTGTTCGTTTTGAGGTCGTAAACCCGGGTGCTGCTCCACGATGGGGTGAACTTGTAGTCGTCGCCATCCGGGCCTTGGTACTGCAGATTCGCCGGGTACGTGCATTTCCACAAGTTGCCGTGGGCGTCGGGAAAACGCTTCTCCAGCCACGGTCCGTCGATGTGT
>JBEEPJ010000038.1:0-25002 GCA_041191165.1 Bacteroidota bacterium
TGGTTCGGGGGGTTTGGCCTGGGCGAACACCCGCGCTCGTCTGCGCATGACCACCCTTTATGCCCTGGCCGCTCACCGCCGGGCGCTGGTCGCGGGCACGGGCAACAAGGTGGAGGACTTCGGGGTGGGTTTTTACACGAAGTACGGCGACGGCGGGGTCGATCTGAGCCCCATTGCGGACCTCGTCAAGACGGAGGTCTTCGCGCTGGGCCGTTACCTGGGGGTGCCGGAGTCGATTTTGCAGGCTCCGCCCACCGACGGGCTCTGGGGCGACGACCGGACAGACGAGGATCAGTTGGGGGCCACCTACCCGGAACTCGAGTGGGCGATGCAGTACCTCGCATCAGCCTCCGATATAGCTGGTCCTGAGTCCCTTACACCGCGGCAGCGGGAGGTGCTGGCCATCTACCGCCGCTTGAACACGGCGAACCGGCACAAGATGGAGCCGATTCCGGTTTGTGTGGTGCCCGACGCCGTTCGCTACCGCCCGGCTTAACCGGCGCAACTTCCCCCCCGCCGGTCGGTCGACCAAGGCCCCGGGATGTTCGCTCCCCCAATCACCACGTACCGCCGAGCATGCAATCCAGCGCGTCGGTTCCCAGGTGCAAAACACAGCCCAGCGCGACGGCTCGCCACCGCCACGACGGAATCAAGAGCATCAGCAAGTACGCCCCCAGCGCCCAGGAAGTGTGCAGGGGATGAAATCCGATGCTGCACCGATGGGGATCGAAGACCGGGTCAGCGAGGAGATGATCCAAGTCGATCAACAGGGTGGACACCATGAGCGCCCCGGCCCGCCAGCCTTCCTTCGGAAACACCCACCTCGCCAGCAGAAAGGGGAAGGCCAAGTGGAGGGAATAATGGATGAGGTGCCGCAGGATTTCAGTCGACTCCATGTGCTTGTTTCGCGTTCCTTGGGGCGCCGGGGTGGCAGCCCGTCCAACCCCCGGCTGTGCCCGCCCGGCTCATTCCTTTGCTTTCACCACGAGCGTCCCTTCGTACATCACCTCGGGGTTGAGGTCGACTTGCCAACGGATTTCACTAAACGTGCCCCGGATGGTGTAGGTTCCCGGTGTCAGGAACCGGCGAACCGACCGATAAGGGAGGTCCTCGGGCCTCACCACCGCCGAAACGGCAGCGCCGTCCTTGCCGTCCTTGCCGTCCTTGTCGTCCTCCTCGGCTGATGCCGTCCCCTGGGCCACCGGCCAGCTCAGCGGCAACGCCAAACGCTGCCAGCCCTTCGCCACCGTGGCTCCATGCCGGAAGACCACCTCTCCTGCGGCATCGATGAACTCCCAGCTCAGGTAACGCGTCTCGGGGGAATAGAGCTCCCATTTCACCTCCGGCAACTCCCCGAAGGTGCCGTCCCACCGGGGCTCGCCCCAGTCCTCTCGGTGCTTGACCTCGGGGAGCACCCCCGCCACCGGCCCCTCCGGATTTCCTGCGGTGAGGCGCTCGGCCGGCACCATGGCGGGCGACGCGTCCAGCACATACACACTGCGCCCGTGCGTGCCGATCACCAGCTCCATGGTCGTGGGGTGGAAGGCCAAATCATGCACCGCCACCCGCGGCAGTTGCAGACTGGCCACGAAGGCGCTGCGTCCTCCATCCATCGAGGCGTACAGCCCGTTGTCCGTCCCGACGAAGAGCCAGCCCCCGGCTCCGGCGGTCGGAGGTTGCGCCAGGGCATTGACCGGCTCCGGGGGCAACTCCGCAAACAACCGGCTCCAGCTGCGCCCATCATCCTCGGTCGAAAAGACGTACGCCTCGAAGTGGTCGAGCCGGTAGCCGTTCAGGGCCACATAGAGGCGATCGCGGTGGTGGGCATCCCACAGGACCTCGGTCACCCACAGGGTCCGGTGGGGCGGCGACTGCGGCACGGGCAGCGGGCACTCCACCCACGTATACCCGCCGTCCCGGCTGATGTGTAGCCGGCCGTCGTCCGTCCCCACCGCCAGCTGACCGAAGCGCAGCGGACTCTCATGGAAGGCCGTGATGGTCCCGTACGGCACATTCCCGGGCCGGCCGCCCCGCGTAAGGTCGGGCGAGAGGGTCTCCCACGTCGTGCCCTGGTCCAAGGACCGGTGCACCTTGTTGGAACACAGGTACAAGATGTCCGGCTGGTGCTTCGACAGCGCCACCGGCGTCTGCCAGTTCCACCGCAGCGGCGGCTCACCGAGCGCGTGCATCGGCCGCAAATCCCGCGACTCCCCGCCCGCCCGGTCCTGCCGGGTGTAGTTCCCGAATTGATAGCCCGTGATCACCACCTCCGGGTTGCGCGGGTCCACCTCCACCTGCATCCCGTCCCCGCCGCCGATGGACTCCCAGGCGTAGTGCCCCGTGGCCACCCAACCCGGCGATTCCTCGTGGTCGGAGGGGCCCACCCACGTTCCGTTGTCCTGAAACCCGGCATAGATGCGGTAGGGGGACTGCTGGTCGATTTCGATGGCGTAGCATTGGCCTACCGCCGGCGTGTTGCACTTGATCCAGTGCTGCCCGCGGTCCCAGGAGATGTTGATGCCCCCGTCGTTGCCCGAGATAAGGTGCTGGGGATCAGCGGGGTTCACGTAGAGCGTGTGGTGATCGACATGGACGTGGTCGGCTCCGATCGCAGTCCATGTGGCGCCGCCGTCGCCGGAAGTCCACAGCGGCACCCCGCCGATGTACAGGCGCTGGGCGTCCGTCGGGTCCCCTTCGATCAACCCGAAGTAGTAGCCGTAGGTGTAATAGAAGGGCTCGAGGGGCGTGCTGTGGGTGGGGACCCACGGTTTTCCCGCCGCTTTATGCCAAACCGTCGCCCCCCACCGCTCCGCGTCCTCCTCCGCTTCCCGCCGTTGCGCCTCGGCTCCGTAGCCGTAGAGGTAGCCGTGCAAATCGGCGGGCCGCAACGGGCCCGCGGCCACCCGCTCCCGCACGACGGCCACCCCGATGGAGTCCGGAAAGCCGCGGTCGCGCAGGAAGGTCTCCAGCCGCGCCGAGTCGAGCGCCTCCCACTCCGGCTGCGTCATGCGCAAGAAGTCCCGGGGCCGCAGCGCGGGCAGGGAGTCCACCGCCGCCGCTTCCTCCGCCGGGTCCTTGGGGGCCAGGCGGTGATCGTCGAGCAGGGCGTACAGGGTGCCGCTGTCGGCGTGGTAACTGAGTCCCACCCGGCCCACCTCGCCCCGCTGGCTGTCCGGAAACCCGTTCGCCGGGGTGGAGATGTGCTCCCAAGTGGTGCCGGCGTCCCGGCTTTCCCACACCCCCGTGCCGGGGCCGGTGCCCTGAAAGTCCCATGCCCGCCGGGTTCGGTCCCACATCGAGGCGATCAGGTGCGCCGGGTCGCGCGGGTCCACCACGAGGTCCACCGCCCCGGTGGTCTCGTTTGCCCCGGCCAAGAGCCGCCTCCAAGTCTTTCCCCCGTCCTCCGTGTGGTATACGCCGCCCGCCGGGCCGTTGGGGGAGTAGAGCGGCCCCAGCACGGCGACCCATGCGACCCCGGCCCGCACGGGGTCCAGCACGATGCGCCCGATGTGGTGCGCCCCGGCCAACCCCGCATGCCGCCAGCTCTTCCCGCCGTCCTCGCTCACATAGACCCCCGTGCCCGCGTACGAACTGCGGCTGCTGTTCACCTCGCCCGTCCCCACCCAAATCGCCCGTGGCACATCCATTCCCAAGCTGGCCCCCATGCCCGGCCTCGCCTGGGAAGTCCAGTCGACGGCCAGCGCCCCGAGGGTCATCGAAGCCTGGTGGTCGAAGCACGGCTCAAACGAGGTGCCGTGGTTGCGGGTGTGCCAAAGGCCGCCGGAGGCGTACGCCACGTAAAACTCGGCCCCCGCCCCGGGCTTCACCGCCAAATCCACCACCCGCCCGCTCATCACCGTGGGCCCCACATTTCGCAGTTCCCACCCCGCCGATTGGGATGCCCAGGCGAGCCGCTGGTAAATCGAGTCGCGCGCCAGCATGCGCTCCGGCCGGGTGGGTTCCAGCCCCGTCCCCTTGCCCCGGCGGACGGACACCTCCTGCCCAGCGCTCGTCAGGGTAAGGCCCAGGAGCATCCCCGCGACAGCTACCGCCCACCGCCCTGCTCCCCGCTCGATTCTCATTTCTCTCTTCTCCTTCGTCATGGCTGTCGCAGTTTTTCGTTGTCCCGGTGCCGGGTGGCGTCGCGGGAGGTTTTCTTGTCGATGTTGCGCTGGAGCGCGGAGGTGAGGTCGATTTGGGTTTGGTTTGCCAATGCCAGCACGACCCACAACACATCTGCCAGCTCGTCGCCGAGGTCCAGGGCGGCATCCGACGGCTTCTCGCTCTGGTCGCCATAGCGGCGGGCCAAGATGCGCGCCACCTCGCCCACCTCCTCAGTGAGGATGGCCAGGTTCGTCAGCGGGGAAAAATACCGCACGCCGATGGTAGTAATCCATTCATCCACTTGCCGTTGAGCCTCTCGGAGGGTGATGTCCGCCTCGTGGGGGGTGGGGGAGTTAGGGGGGGTCATTCGCGCGATTTGGAGTCCATGAAAATGGTCACGGGGCCGTCGTTGATCAGCTGCACCTGCATGTCAGCCCCGAAAATGCCCGTCTCGATTTTTGTATTGGTTTTGAAGGCCAAACCCCCCACAAACCGCTCATACAACTCCGTGGCTTGCTCCGGTCTCGCAGCGCGGATGAAGCTCGGACGGTTCCCCTTTTTGTAGGAGGCGTGCAGCGTGAACTGGCTCACCACCAGCACCCGGCCGCCCACCTCTGCGAGGTCGGCGTTCATTTTGCCGTCGGCGTCCGAAAAGATGCGCAGGCCTGCGATTTTGCCGGCCAGCCATTCCCCGTCCTCGGCGGCATCGGCATGCTCGATGCCCAGCAGCACGAGCAGTCCGCGGTCGATGGCGCCGACGACTTGCCCCCCAACGGAGACCCGGGCCTCGCTGACACGCTGTATGATGGCACGCATGCTGCGAAAATAGCGGTGGAGGCCCCGGTAAAAAAAAAGAGGCCGCCTCCTTTCGGAAACGGCCTCGATGCTTTCTGCGTGAAGCGATTACTTGCGCAGGGTCTCGATGAGCTTGTCGCAATCGGCGAGGACGTCGTCGGTGAGCAGCTCAAAGTCGCGCTGGCCCATGGTCACGACGCGCACGGGGTAGTCCAATTCGACGGTGGTCGCCGGATCGTGATCCAGGCCCACAATGCCGCCCGTGTCAGCGGTCCAGAAGTAGGCCCAGCCGGTGATGGGGGTCCAAGCGCTGGGGATTTGGTTCCAGTAGCCGTACTCGTCCTGCACATAAACCAGCACCACGCCTTCGTTGAAGACGGCCTCGGTGATGTTGGGAGCGGCGAACTCGACATAAGCGGCCTGCCACTCCGCCGCGGTGACGGTGGTCTCGTAGATTTCAAAGCTCGCGCCTTGACCCGCAGGACCCGCAGGACCCGCAGGTCCAGTCGCACCGGCAGGACCGGCAGGTCCCTGAGGACCCTCCTTGGCACACGAGGCAAACATCAACGCGGTGGCCCCTACGAGCACAAACGCCCAGTTGAAAGACAACTTCATGAGGTAAAATTTAAAGAGTTTTGAGTAAAAAATCGTTGGCAAGATACAAGCCGGAGGTGAATTTTGGGTGCGGCGCGGTTGGGGGGAAGATGTAAATTTGGCCTGAATGAAAGCAGCAAAAGCTGCGCAAGAAACTGAAGAGCATGCAAGCTTCCACCGCTCCCGCCACCCTGGAACAGGCCCTGAAAATGGGGCTCCGTCAGGACGAATTCGAATCGCTGACGGGGCTGCTCGGCCGGGCGCCCAATTTCACGGAAATGTGCATCTACAGCGTGATGTGGAGCGAACATTGCTCGTACAAAAACTCCATCCGCTGGCTCAAGACGCTGCCCAAGGACGGTCCGCAGATGCTCGTCAAGGCGGGCGAAGAGAACGCGGGCATCGTGGACATCGGCGACGGCTGGGGTTGCGCCTTCAAGATCGAGAGCCACAATCACCCTTCCGCACTTGAGCCCTATCAGGGGGCGGCGACCGGTGTCGGGGGCATCAACCGGGACATCTTTACGATGGGCGCGCGGCCGGTGGCCCAGCTCAACAGCTTGCGCTTCGGCTCGCTGGAGCACGCCCGCACCCGCTGGTTGCTCGAAGGGGTGGTCAAGGGCATCGGCGATTACGGCAATGCCTTCGGGATTCCGGTGGTCGGGGGGGAGGTGTATTTCGACGACTCGTACCTCGAGAATCCGCTGGTCAACGCCATGTCGGTGGGGCTGCTGCGCACCGACCGCATCATCTCGGCGAAGGCGCAAGGCCCGGGCAACCCGGTGTACATCGTGGGTTCCGCCACGGGCAAAGACGGCATCCAAGGGGCTTCCTTCGCCTCCCGGGACATGACGGCGGAGAGCGCCTCGGACCTGCCCGCCGTTCAGGTGGGCGACCCTTTCCAGGAGAAGTTGTTGCTCGAAGCCACGTTGGAGCTGGCGGCCACGGATGCCGTGGTGGGCATGCAGGACATGGGAGCGGCGGGCATCACCTGCTCGACCTCGGAGATGTCCGCTGGCGGCGGGGTGGGCATGGAGATTCACCTCGACCGGGTGCCCCTGCGGCAGGCGGGAATGGAGCCGTTCGAAATCCTGCTGAGCGAGTCTCAGGAGCGGATGCTCGTGGTGGTACGCAAGGGACAGGAAAAGGTGGTGGAAGACATCTTCGCCAAGTGGGATTTGCACGCCGTAGCCATCGGGGAGGTGACCGAAGGCCCATCGCTTCGATACTACATGCACGGGGAGCTCGTGGCCGAGGTGCCCGCTAAGACCCTCGTGCTCGGAGGGGGGGCGCCGGTGTATGAGCGGGAGTTTCGGGAACCTGCGTGGTTTGCGGAGCAGGCGACCTGGACGGCCGATGACATTCGCGTGCCCTCGTTGGAGGAGGCCGCAGCCGTGGCCGAGGAACTGATTCAATCGCCCAACATCGCCTCCAAGCGATGGATTTACGAGCAATACGACGGCACGGTGGGCACGGTGAACTGCACCACCAACCGGCCCTCCGACGCCGGGGTGATTCGGGTGCGGGGCACCCAGAAGGCCCTGGCCCTCACGGTGGATTGCAACGCGCGTTACGTGGAGGCCGATCCGTTCCAAGGGGCGGCCATCGCAGTGGCGGAAGCAGCCCGCAACATCAGCTGCACCGGGGCAGAGCCCTCCGCCATCACCAATTGCCTCAACTTCGGCAACCCCTACCATCCCGAGGTGTATTGGCAGTTCGTCCGGGCCATCGAGGGCATGGGGGCAGCCTGTCGTGCATTCGAAACCCCGGTTACGGGGGGCAATGTGAGCTTCTACAACCAGTCCACGCTCGCCGACGGCAGTTCCAAGGCGGTGTTTCCGACACCCACCATCGGCATGGTCGGAGTGATGTCGGATATCCGTCATCATATGTCGTTGGATTTCAAGGAGAAGGGGGAGTTGATTTTCTTGCTCGGAGAAGTTCATCCCTGCATCGCCTCATCGGAGTATCTGGTCAGGATGCACGGCGTGAAGCGGTCGCCCGCGCCGCACTTCGACCTGGAGGCGGAAAAGAAGGTACAGGCCTGCGTCCGAGAGGCGATTCGCCGGTTCACGGTTCAGTCGGCGCATGATGTCTCTGAGGGGGGGCTTTTCGTGACCTTGCTCGAGATGGGCATGCCGCGTGGGCTGGGCTTCGACATCGAGACGGACGGCCATATTCGCTTGGATGCCTTCCTATTCGGAGAGGGTCAGGGCCGCGTGGTGGTGACCTGCACCGAGGCGCAGCAGGACATGTTCCTGGACGTGGTGGAGGCCCACGGGGTGCCCGTGGTGCTGCTGGGCCATGTCACCAAGGGGAAACTGCAGGTCGATGGACACGCTTTCGGGACCTGTGAGGAGCTCCGGAACACCTACGAAAACGCAATCGTCGAGGAATTGGAAGCATGAAAAAGTTCGCTGGGTTTTCCTTGGATGCTGTGGATTGGGCCGGTTGGATGGCCTACGTGCGCACCCCGGACTTCAGGCGGGTGCTGCTGCGGGTCGCTGGACTGTGGGTGCTTTTCCTGGGTTTCACATGGGGCATCTTGCGCCTGTACAGCCGCCACGGGGCGGGGGTCGAAGTGCCCAAGGTCACGGGCATGGACTTTGTGCAGGCCCAGGCCCAGCTGGAGGAATTGGGCTTCGAGACCATCCACATCGACAGCATTTACAGCGCGAACGCGGTTCCTTTTGAGGTGGTAGACCAAATCCCGCAAGAAGGCAGCTTCATCAAGGAAAACCGCCGCATCTACCTCACCACCTACCGGGCCACTCCGCCCAGCGAGGACCTGGGGGTCGAAGAGGGCATGGATCGCCGGGTCGCCCGCATCACCTTGGAGAACAAGGGGTTCAACATCACCGAGCGCTACGAGGCGAATATCCCGCTGGCGGACAAGGTCGTCCGGGTCGAAAACGCCAAGGGCAAGGTGCTGAACCCCCGGTCCCAGCTGCCGCGCGGAGCCAAGGTGACGGTGGTCATCGGCCGGATGGGCGGGGCGGATGCCCTGGTGCCGGATGTGATGGGCTTGACGCTGGACTCCGCGCGAGCGGTGTTGGGGCGCAGCCAGTTCGCGGTGGGACTGGCCTCGTTCCGGGGTTGCAACTCGGGCGCGGATTCCTCGGGCGCGGTGGTGGTGATGCAGGTGCCCCCTGCGGACGGCACCCAGGTTCCGATGGGCACCGAAATCGACCTCGATTTTCAATGCGGCGGAACGATTTCGCCGGCCGCAGGCAACATCCCATGAGGTTTGTACGTTCTTCTCCTCTAAACAACTGCTTCTCGATGGTGGCAACTGACGGATGGATGGGCCGCGGCCTGCGGCACGGGGTGTTCCTGGTGATGATTTGGGGGGCCGGAGTGGGCATGGGGTGGTCGCAGGGGACGGGGGGGCAGGGTGCCGGGGGAGGGGAGGAGGAGCGGGATTTGCAGGTGGTGCCGGTGGGCGCGGCGCGTTGGAGCGGGGGCGCGGTGCGCGGAGGGGGGACGGTGCGCGGAGGGGGGGTGATTTCGCTGCCGTTTTTCGATGACTTCTCCACGCCGTCGTTCAGCGATGCCCCGGCCGAGATCCCCCAGGAATTGCACAGGTGGGAGGCGGGCAGTGCCCGGATTACCCAAACTTACGGCCTCATGCCTCCCACCATCGGGGTGGCGACCCTGGAGGGGCTGGACCGCGAAGGGTATCCGTACAGCTTCAACGGGGCCAACCCATCGGGCTGGTGCGACACCCTGACCTCGCTGCCCATCAACCTCGCCGGCTACACCGCGGAGTCGGGGGTGCATCTCGTCTTCTGGTTTCAGGGGGGCGGCCGGGGCAATGCGCCCGATGTGGGAGAGGACGAGCTGGTGCTGGAGTTCAAGGCCCCCGGCACCGGGGGAGAGGAATTTTGGACAGAGGTTTGGTCTACCACAGAAAGATCGACCACGGAATTCACCCGCGCCATCGTCCCCGTCACGGAACAAATCCACCTCCAATCCGGCTTCCAATTCCGGTTCAGGAACTACGGCGCCCTGTCCGGCAACGTGGACATGTGGCACATCGACTACGTCTTCTTGGACGACAACATCGACCCGGAAGTGTTCGACATTGCCAGTGAAGTGGCCTTCGTGGAACCCGAGTACACCTTCCTGCGGCAGTACTCCCGCATGCCGTGGACGCACTTCATCGCGAACCCGGCGTTGCACATGCTCGACAGCACGACCACCCTGCACCGCAATTTCAGCGGCACCCAGGCTGACAACGTCACAGGAGGATTCCGCGTGTCCTACGAAGGCAGCATTGCGTCGTATGCGAACACCTTTTCCAATACGTTCGTGGCGCCTTACGAGGTATTCAACACGGGCTATTACGTCAATGACGCCCCCAACAACTTCGCCTTTGACCCGACGGTGAACGACACCTGTGCGACGTTTGAAGTGTCGCTGTGGGAGAGTTCCATCGGGTTGTTGCACACCGAGAAAGTGGGGGTGCTGGACAACGACAGCATCCGATTTGACCAGGTTTTCCTCAACGACTACGCCTATGACGACGGTTCCGCGGAAAAGGCCTACGCGTTGACGGCTGCGGGCGGCAAGGTGGCGTTGCGGTATGCGCTGGCGGAGGCGGATACGTTGCTGGGTTTGGCCATCCACTTCACCCCCTATTACGACAATGCGTCGCTCGAGACGTTTCTGCTGCGCGCGTGGGCGGATGACGCGGGGATTCCCGGCGAGGAGTTGGGGCAGAATTTCTTCATGCACACCCCCATGTACTTCACGGATGGGTACGACGTGTTCGCGTACTACCCCTACGATGAGCCCATTCCCGTCTCCGGCGTGGTGCACGTGGGGTTAGTCCAAACCGCCAACACCCTGCTCAACTTTGGGCTGGACAAGAATTCCTCGGCGAACATCGGCAACCTCCGGTACCAGCTGGGGCTGGGCGGCGAGTGGCTGGCGTCGGGCATTGAGGGCACGGTGATGATCCGGCCGGTGCTGCGGGCCGGGAAGCAGGAGGTTTGGACGGGCATCGCTCCGGCGGTCAGTGCGGCCGCGGCGGGCCTGAAGGTCTTCCCCAACCCGACGTCGGGCCTGCTCCAGGTAGAGATGCCGGCGGCCGGGGATTGGGTGGTGTACCATGCCTCCGGAGCCATACAGGCCCGCGGCCATGCGACTTCCGAGCGCTGGACCCTGGACGCCCAGGGCTGGCCCGCCGGGGTCTACCTGCTCCGCACCGCCACGGGTCAGGTGGTGCGTTGGATGCTCCAATGATGCAGGACCCCGACGCCATCGCCGGGGAAGAAGGGCTCGACGGCGAGGAGCTGTACGAGCACCACCGGCTGGTCGCGGACAAGGGCCAGGCCCCGCTCAGGGTCGATAAGTTCCTGCACAACCTGGTCGCCCACCTCTCCCGCACCAAGCTCCAGCTCTCCGCCCGCGCCGGTTACGTCCGCATCAACGGACAGCCGGTCAAGCCCAACGCCCGCGTCAAGGCCGGGGATGTGGTGACCATCGAGCTCCCCCAGCCGGTGCAGCAGTTCGAGCTCCTCCCGGAGCCGATGGACCTGAACATCCTCTTCGAAGACGAGCACGTGCTGGTGCTGGACAAGCCTGCGGGTCTCGTCGTGCATCCGGGCAACGGCAACTACACGGGCACGCTGGTCCATGGCGTGGCCTGGCACCTGATGCACGGGGGCAAGACGGCGGATGAGGTGGCGGACCTGGGTGGGGGAGGCGAAGTGCCCCGTCCGGGTTTGGTTCATCGGCTTGACAAGGACACGACGGGCGTTATGGTGTTAGGCAAAACCGAGCACGCCATGACCGACCTGAGCCTGCAGTTCTTCGAGCGCACGGTAGAACGCCGTTACGTGGCGCTGGTTTGGGGGGATCTGGAGCGGGATGGCACGGTGACCGGTCACATCGGTCGGTCCCGGCGGGACCGGAAATTGCAACAGGTTTTCCCCGCCGGTGACGAGGGCAAGCACGCCGTGACCCATTACCGGGTCCTCGAACGCCTCGGCCCCGTCACCTGGGTCGAGTGCAAGCTCGAAACCGGCCGAACCCACCAAATCCGCGTCCACATGCAACACATCGGCCACCCGCTCTTCGGCGACGTGGCCTACGGCGGCGACTCCGCCCGCAAGGGCACCCCCAGCGGCCGGTACACCGCCTTCCTCAACCGGTGCTTCGAGCGCCTCCCCCGCCAAGCCCTCCACGCCCAGTCCCTGGCCTTCCGCCACCCCGCCACCGGCGCCTGGCTGGCCTTCTCCTCGCCCCTCCCTCCCGACCTCGCGGACACCCTCACCGCCTGGCGCACCTACCTCCAAGGCGACACCTGAAAAGGAAAAAGCCCCACCATCGCTGGCAAGGCTTTTTCTGAAAGGACCTGTTGTGTGCTGATTCAATGGGCGTTAGCCATTCAATGGGCGTTAGCCATGCGCAACATACAAGGGTTTTAAATAGGAATGTGAGTGAATCGTTAAAATCCGTCCACAACGCGCCCCCGAGTTTTCAACACCCGGGCGATGGTGAACTCCACGGTTCCGTATCCGTCATTGGATTGGGGATTGCCCCGGTACGTTCCGGCTTCGCTGAACTGAAAGTTGGAGACGGACAAGTTGGTGCCAAACTCTTGATTCACCTGCTCCACCACATCCGGATGTGCCTGTGAGCTCAGGGCTCTGGCCAGCGGGTCGAGTTCATTGGGGTTCGCATAAACGCCTGAGATGTCGTCGAGGTAATCCGTAAAAGTCGTTCTCCAAGTGGCCTCGATGCCCAACTTCCACTGGTGACCGAAGTCGAAGGCTGCCCGCACGCCCATCGGCAGGGCCACAATCAGGGAACTGTAGCTCTCCACCTGCCCCTCGGTGCGCAAGGGACGCAAATCGTGCCACTCATCGCCCCACTGATTCAGCGGATCGTAAAGGACGCGGGCCTGGGGATTGTGCAAGACCCCTGCCACGCCGGCATAAACCGCCATCTCCAGTCCGATGCGCTGGCGTTGCCGGGGGCTCTCATTGACCAGCCGTGGAATTTCGAGAAAGGCGAAGTCCGCCCGCAGACCGGTTTCGAACATCTGATTCCGGAAGTGCAAGTTGCGGGCCCGCCGAGCGGCATCTCCTGAATGTGCGTCGTCTTGTCGGATTTGCACGAAGTTCAAATCCGCCTGCAAATTCAACCGGTTCGCCACCTCCCAGCGGATAAACGTACCCAAGGTAGGCGAGGTCTGCGCGAGCTGTACGTCGATGAGGAATGGCTTGGGTTCGCCCCTACCGCCTATTTCTCCGATGTAATTGGCTCCCCCTACCCGAAATCCCAGATCGAATTGCTTCTGAGAAGACCCCGTCAAGGCAGCGCACAATAACCCCACAAGAAGGACCTGTTGTTTCATGCGAATCATACGGCCAATTTCGCAACGGGGTTGCGTTCAAATGGCCTTCAAATCGGCCCATCTCAGAGATTTATCCCCAGCGTTTTTAACAGACGCACCACCCGGGAGGCCCTGAAACTGTGGGGTCACTGGGGGGATTCGCAACGCTCCAAGGCCTCCACAGCAGAGGTCCAATCTTGCATGGACTGCTGGAGTTGGGACTCAGCCTCGGCATAGGCGTAAGTCAATCGGGTGATGGCCGTTCGGTCCGTGGGATCTGCCTCTGCGAGCGCTGTGGAAAGTTCAGCGAGCTGGCCCTCCTTCTCTGCGATGCGTTTCTCCAGTTGTTGCACTTGATTCTGAAGGCGCTTGATTTCTCTCTCCAGGGCTTTTCGATCGGCCGTGGACTTGGACGCCGTGGGTTCCTGCGCGGCTTGTCCTGGGGCTGACTTGGGAACCGAAGCCCCTCCCGCTTGTCCAGCCGGGGCCTGATTCCCTTTCCCTCCCCCGACATGGGCCACCTTCCCTGCCTCATACGCTCGAATGCTTGAGGCGTGCTTCTCATGCAGGAACTGTTGGATGTCGCCGATGTACTGCTTGAGTCCTCGGGGTGTAACCTCGTACACCAACTCGGTCATCCCACTGAGGAAGTCACGGTCGTGCGAAACGACGATCAGCGTTCCGTCATAATTGCGAAGCGCCTCCTTTAGTACCTCCTTCGAACGGATATCCAAGTGGTTCGTAGGTTCGTCGAGAATCAACAGGTTGTATGGGTGCAGAAGCAACTTGCACATGGCAAGCCGGGCCTTTTCCCCTCCACTGAGCACCTTCACCTTCTTGTCTACATCCTCCCCTGAGAACAGAAAAGCACCGAGCAAGGCCCGCAGGTTTTTGCGGATATCCCCCACCGCCACCTCGTCCAAGGTTTCCAAAACCGTGAGATCGCCATCGAGCTCCTCCGCTTGATTCTGGGCATAATATCCGATGTCCACATTGTGTCCCAAGGAGAAGTTCCCCGCCGCTTCTTCCAGGCCCAGGATGATGCGGGTGAGCGTCGTCTTCCCGGCCCCGTTCTTGCCGACCAGTGCCACCTTTTGCTGCCGGGCCAAAATCCATTCCACGTCGCGGAAGACTTGGAGGTCGCCGAAGGATTTGGCCAGTCCAGAGGCTTCCAACACCACCTTTCCCGATCGTGACGCAGGCGGGAAACGGAACCGAATCGAGGCCTTGTCCGCGGCATCCACTTCGATGCGATCCAGCTTGTCCAGCTTTTTGATGAGCGATTGCGCGAACGCGGCCTTGTTCTTCTTCGCCCGGAACTTGTTGATGAGCTCCTCGGTGTCCTCGATGTACTTCTGCTGGTTCTTGACCGCTTGCTCCTGGCGGATGCGCTCTTCTTCGCGCCAAACCTGATAAGCCGAATAAGACGCTTTGTAATCGAATAGCTTGTTCGCCGTTATCTCTATGGTCCGCGTGGTCAACGCATCGAGAAATGCCCGGTCGTGGGAGATGAGCAGAATGGCGCTGGAACTCTGCAACAGGAAGTTCTCGAGCCATTGGATGCTCTCGATGTCCAGGTGGTTTGTGGGCTCGTCCAGCAGCAACAAGTCCGGGTTCTGCAGCAACAACTTCGCCAATTCCACCCGCATCTTCCACCCGCCGCTGAACTCGTGCATGCGCCTATCCATGTCCTCAGCCTCAAACCCCAATCCCTGCAAGATGCGCTGCACCTGCTCCTCCATGGTCGACCCCCCGAGAATGTCCAACCGTTCATTCGCCTCCGTGAGTTCATCGATGAGGCGTGCGTAAGCCACCGACTCGTAGTCCGTTCTGCGCCCCAATTCGTCCGTAATCTCCAGCACCTTCGCCTCCAGCGCGTGCAATTCGGCAAAGGCGCTCGACGCCTCCTCGAGGATGGTTCGGTTCTCGTTGTGCTCCATCTCCTGCGGCAGGTACCCGATTCGGTAGTCCTTGGGGGTACTCACCGTTCCCGCGCTGGCCCGCTGATGCCCCGAGATGATGCGCAGCAAGGTCGATTTTCCCGCCCCGTTCCGGCCTACCAATCCGATGCGTTCCCGTTTGCCGACAAACAGGTCCAATTGTTCGAACAAAGTGCGCTGCCCAAAATGGACCGCCAACTGGGAGATATTGAGCATCTAAGAAAAATCGGCTGCAAAGGTCGTTCAGAAGAAGGCAAGAAAAAAGGGAAGCCTTGCGACTTCCCTTTTAGGCATTTCCAGTCTGGCAATCAGTAATGCCACAAGTCGTGTTCCAGTTCGAACAATTCGTCCTTGATGCGCTGGCTTTCCGCCAAGGCGTCCAAACCACGCGCATAGCTCTGAATCTTACGGTCGTACACGTTGGATTCCTTGATCACAAAGCTGCTGAAGAAGCGCTTTTGAAAGATATCCTCATACGTGCGACGCTGGGCGTCGTTGTAGATGTTGAACACCTCTGAATTGGCGAATACATAACGGCATTCCGGGTAGTACAACCAGAAGAGGGTCTTGAATCCTGTGCTCTCACCTTCCTTGTCGAAGTTCTCCACCTGCGGCGCGATGCCGATAATCCGGACATAGCGCTCGCTCCGCTGACGGTCATAAATCCAGTCCTCCTTGATCAAGTAACGAACGATGGATTGCGATTCAATCGTCGTCCGCTGTGGCATGTCCCCGATTTTCTCCCCCGTGTTCAGGTCAAACTGGGGCACCATCACCGTGGGATTCAACAAGGAGTCCACTTGGCTCGGAGAATAGGGATAGCGGAACTCATCGTCATCTCCCGTGGGTCCAGTTCCATAGGCCACAAGTGAGCCCTCTGTGAGCAATGCGTGCTTGATGACATCGAACAAGCTCTTCCGGTCCTGGATGGGACTAATCGGATAGTAGAACTGGTGATTGAGTTTCTCACGCAAGTCCATTTGCTGCCAAACCCGACGGGTGTACATCACATCCGCCTCCCGCAACGGGGGATAGGGGATCACCCGCTTGGTGATGTTGGTTTCCTTGACGTAAGCACCATCCAAAACATTGGATTCCTGTGCCCGCAAGACACCCACACTGGTCGCAACGAGTGCGAGCATCCAGAGGGATTGATTGAAGCAGCGCGTGTTCATGGTTAGCTCACTTTGAGTTTAATGGGGGCCAGAAGTCGTTCGGTTCCGTCTGGCATCTTTACAACGATGTCATCGATGTAAATCGTACTTCCACGGGAAGCCCGCTCCAACATGGTCTTTTGCTCTCCGGTCAAGGCATTGCTGTTCGAAGGCTTGTCCACCATGGTTCCCTCACGCGAAAGCACGAGGGTGAAGCTCTTGACCAAAACTTGCAAATCGAAGTCAAATCCCTCCATCCGTGCAGAGACACCAGGTGCCCCCATCATGGTGGCCTTGTCGATCGTTCTGTCGGATGGCGTTTTACCCGCAAAAACAGGAACTGGGTCTGGGATGCGCTTCACCCGGAAGGATTTCGCCGGCATGGATTTCTTGGATCCGTCAGGCAGGGTCGCCGTCACGGTGATTTCGCAAGTTGCAGCCGCACCCGGACGTACGATGAACGTGCCATCAGGTTGTTTTTCCAATCGGTGATCCGCGTTGACCGTAGCGGTAATCTTGTCAGAGGGCACCCCAGGAACTGAAATCTCCACCGGGTTGGGCAAGCCGCGATAGAAGACGTTCATCTTGGTGGGTGAAACCACCAAGGCTGGTTCGGCAATCGTGAAGGTCGGTGTGGTAAAGTAGTAAGGCTCTACCGATCCATCCGGACCTTGGAAGTTGATTACCCCTCGGTAAGCGGTCTCACCCAAAGCCATTCCAGAGGTCGAAAGGCGCAGCTTTCCGAGCTTGTCGCTTCCAATTGGCAGGGGACGCAAGCCACTTGTATTGGGCTTCGACTGATCATCTGGTGCCACCTTTCGGTTATTGTCTACGTAAATGGTGGGCGGATTTGTACGGTCAAATGCGGCCAACAGCACGTCTGCCCGAATGCTATCTCCGCGGAGGATATAGCTGGATTGCGGAACCACCAAGGGCATCAGAGCGGTGAACTTGTAGCTCTTGGCGTCTACTCCCCCGAGGAGCCAATCGGTGATGTCATCCTGCACGTCTTGCACGTCAAGCGCAATCTTGGTCAGAAGGGGCATCACAGCAGCCAAGGGAACATCATAAAAGTTAGCCGCTTCCCAGGTGACCTCCACACCATTCTCCATTTCATTGGGAAACTTGAAAGCTTCATCCAACTGTGCCTTGATGTGATCCGGAAGGATGCGCTCATTGCCTTCACTGTCCTTGAATTGAATGGCCTTCAAGTAATCGCGATAAGCTTCCAATCGCTTGCGGAGTTCATGGGCAGACCACTCATCCTCCTTGGGCTTTTGGGGTTCAGATCCAATCAGGAAGGCGGTCAGCGCTTGGTACTCATCCTTCTTTTCAATATGCACCAGATTGAGCGTGGTATCCCGTCCCATCGCATCTTTCGCGATGTACTTGCTGAAACCAGCGGCCTCCTGTTCCGCGTAATCCCCGTTGGATGCAGACATGGAGCGCGCCTTGAGCTGAAGCACATATGCGACCAAATCCTCAGCACGCGTCTTGACTTCCTTCGCTTGATTGTAGAAGGGGCCTACCTTTTCCTTGTTCTGCTCGTACTTCATTTCCAGCTCGCTGAAGGTCTCCATGGCGATGCCGGACATCGTTTCCTGAGTCTTTCGCAAGCTGTTCTCAACCTTGACAAAGCCGTTCAACACCTCTTTCGAGATGTTCAAGGCCAAAAGAGCAGTCAGAACGAGATACATCATCCCGATCATCTTCTGCCTTGGGGTTTCTTTTCCTCCTGCCATCGTTTCTCTATGCTAGGGATGGAGTGGAAGTCGAATTACCCACGATTGCCCATGGCCTGCAACATGTTTGCATAGACCGTGTTCAACGAAGACAAGTTCTTGGAGAGTTCGGCGATGTTTTGCTTGTAGAGTTTGGTGTCCTCAACGGAATCGCTAAGGTTCTTGACCAATTCCCCCATTCCAGCATACAGCGCGCTGTTGGCTTCCAACTGGCGGAGTTGGGCTCCGTACATTTCGTTGAGTGCACTCAGATTCTCGGTCATGCGTTGCATGTGCGAACCGATGGTATCTCCCATTTGTGCCGAACCGACGAGCCCCGTGAGCGACTGAGATACTTGGGCGTAAGTGTCTGACAGTTGATTGACCCGATTTGAGGCCTGCGTGAGCGATTGGCTGTAATCAATCGTGGCAGCCGAAGCGTCCGCGACTTGTCCCATTTTGGCGGCTTGATCCCCAAGATGGCGCATGCCATCACCCAAACGTTCGAGCAATTCGGGCTCAATTTTCGCGTCCTTCAACATGTCATCCAACTGTTCGCTGATGGAGCCTTGCTTTTTCTTGGGAGCAGACCCGCCAGCGGCTCCACTGGCCAATTCCGGGTAAACCAAGGTCCAGTCTGGCTCCTCGTGGGGCTTTTCAAATGCAGAGAAAGCAAAGATGAGGGCCTCCGTACCCAGTCCAAGAATCAACATCTCCGAGGCGCCTTCCCAGTGTTGGATTTTGAAAAGTGCACCCACGATTACGACCGATGCACCCAATCCGTACATCTTGGCCATCAGGTTTTTCCAGCCCTTGCTTCCAGGTTTCATAACGATTATGCTTTTGGTTTCAATTTCGATTCAGACCGCAGGCGAGCGGTGGGTTCCTCAAAAAGAGGAGGAGTGTCGAGGTGCAACAGCGAACTCAGAGAAAGGAATCCAGCCCCAAGGCAACTCAATTCCAATCATCAGGATCGCCCGTCTTTCCGCGACCGAGGTAGGACATCACGCTGCGGAATCCGATGTAGCTCTTGGCAGTATCTCGGTATTCATACGCGCGGGTGCCGGTCTGGCAGTAATAGCCGATGTCTTTCCAAGATCCACCACGGATGACCTGACGGTGCAGCGAAGGAGCGTCGTCCACGGTGGCGTGGTACACATACTCGGGGCTCATGTCGTGGGAGAACTCATACACCGTTTCGTCGAAGGAGGTGTTGGTCCATTCTGCCACGTTTCCGGCCATTTGGTACAGGCCATAGTCGTTGGGAATGTAGCTCTCCACAGGCACGGTATAGCTTCCTCCGTCCTCGACATAGTCTCCGCGCATGGGCTTGAAGTTCGCCAGCGGACAGCCTTCCCGGTTGCGCATGTAAGGTCCACCCCATGGATATGGACTCAAATCCAGTCCACCGCGAGCGGCATATTCCCATTCTGCTTCAGACGGTAGGCGGAACTTCTGGATGAAGGTTTCGCCTTGGCTGGTCCGCCATTCGTTCATGATCTGCGTCCTCCAGGCGTTGAAAGCCTTCGCTTGGCTCCAGGTTACACCGACTACGGGATAGTCGTCGTACGCGGGGTGCCAGAAGTAAGCTTCGGTGTTGGGTTCGTTGTACCCGTAAGTGAAATCGCGCACCCAAACCAAGGTGTCGGGATACACGTTAATGGTCTCTTCGATGACAAATTGCGAACGATCGCTGTGCCCGCGGATGGAGTGGAGCTGGTTCAGGCTATTCACCTCACCATATTCTTCGTCCAGACCCTCCTTTTGGGCAGCGGCGTCGAAATTGATCCACCAGTAGCGGAAATTGAGCTTCCGGGTATCCACCTCCATGCGGTTGTAGAATCGGTCTGAACCTTGCAGGAAGTACTCGTCGTAGAGCAGGTCGAAAACATCCTCGCTCTCCCAGTCGATTTCCGTCTCCCAGTTGAGGATGTAACCCTTGTCGATGAAACGATCCAATTCACGTCCACTCGCATCCTCGGCGATGTAGAACGCTTCTTGGTCATCCTCTGCCAAGGTGTTGCGGAAGAGCGAGTCTCGCACATAGTAAACGAACTGGCGGTACTCGTTGTTCGAGATTTCCGTCTGGTCGATGTAGAATGCGGGGATGGTCACCGTTTTCGAACGGGTGGTCATGGCAAAGGGAACATCCTGGTCACTGGGCCCCATTGTATAAGAGCCCAAGTGGATGTAATTCATTCCATAAGGGTTGACATCAACCCATTGTTCCCTCGGGTAAACACCGACGAGTTCCCCTTGGGGACCGCTGTAGCACCCCGTCAAAACGGCGGCGGCTACCAGAATCAAAAGGATGTTTTTCATGGGGTCTGGCAAGGAATGTTCAGCAGATTCTACGAATGCAAACGTCAAATGGTTCCTTCTTCGTGTATAGTCCTTTGGGAGGATTACAGGAAGCGGGGGTTGGAGTGCCGATTCGTGATCGGAATCTGTTGAAACTTGAAGCAGTAGCTGAGGAAAACCTCGTGTGAACCGGAGGAATAGTTGCGCAACTCAGAAGTGGTTGCATCATAGGAGTAACCCAATCGGAAGACCTGCTTGGAGTAGCTGGTGCGCTGCTGATCTTCCAGCGCATATTCGATGCCGACCACGGGCGCCACCGCGTCCGTCGGACGCCAGGTGAGTCCCCCCCAGATCATGTTGTTCCAAAGGACATTCACGTTGAGGTCGACGATGGTGGCGTTCAAATCGGTCTTTGCCAAAACATTCGAGCGCAGCACCAAGTAATCCCCATCCAAAGGGTGGTCGTACCCCCCCATGGCATAGAAGTGCCGGGTGGGCTGGATGCTCAGCGAGGACAACTCCATTTCCGCGAGATGCGTAGCAGAAAGCCCAGCGTAGAAGGAGCCGGGTTTGCGGAGCATGACGCCGAAGTCCACATCATATGCGCTTCCGCTTACCTTTTGATTGGGGATGGCGTTGTCATCCAAGTAATTATCGATGGCAATCCACTGGTTTCCGATGGTCTTGTTGAACATGGAAACCGCAATCCCCGCAGAGAGAATCGAACCATTGGAGAAGGGCTCCAAGTGGTAGGCATAGCCCAAGCGGGCCATATTGTTCGTCTCCTGCCCCAACGCATCGTTGTAAAAGGAGAGCGCCAGTCCACCTTTCAGCTGCTCCACAAAGGTGTGGGCGTTGAGCAGAGAGGTGTTGGGGTCGCGGTCGAGACCGTTCCATTGGTTTCGATACAGACCGGAAACACAAGTCAGTTCACTGCTTCCTGCAACGGCGGGGTTGAAGGAGACCGGCTCCATAAACCACTGCGTGTATTGCGGATCCTGTTGCGCGAAAGCACCCAGGCCCATTCCGGTCAGGCAGAGAGCGAAAAATGAGATGCGAATCATGTTAGATGTCTGAATCACAGCGGTTTGACTTATAAATACCCTCCTTCAAGGTCTGCTAATATAGAGAAATTCACAAACCCTCTATGAAAAGATTGTAAACTTTCTTGGCTTTTCGCGAGGCAACCCTTTTGATTTTCGTTCGTCTTACTCAATTACGAAGGCTTGGGATTAGGCCAATTTCTGGAACATCCGCCACCAACGGTCGGGCAGTTCTCCGCGCATGGCCTCCTCGTACGTTTGATAGTGGCAACTGACCATCAAGGTCCGGTCGCTCTCGGGGTCCTGCGGGGTGGGGAAAGGGACATCCATCCACCAACGGTCGGATCGGGGACTCTTGTAGAACACGACCTCATGCCGCACTTCGGGGAGGTCTACAATGTACTTTACGTAATCCTCCTTGGAGCACTTGGGGAAATCAGAGGTCTGAGAGAAGATGCCGTCCAATACGTGCCAAACCACCTGAGCGGCCAACATGGCGCCCCGCCCGCGGTCGTCCAAATCGGGATTGTGCTCAAAGATGCCGACCGCTTTCAAGCGGTCGCTCATGCCAGCGTAGCGGCCGAGCTGGCAGGCTTGCAATGCATCCATTCCATTGGGGCCAGCCTCGGCATGGGCAGGGTGCTCTGCCGCGCGAACCACCCCCAGGTCGATGGAAACCAAATCCGCATCCCGCAAAATGGGTTCGAACGCGCTGGGGTTGGCGTGAATCTCCCCGAGCCGGTGGGCGTCGAATTGCAATTGGGACATCAACTCCAGGGTGTCGGGATCCGTGAGGTACCCCTGGTGGCCGAGGTTGGCGTAGTCGAAGAGGTAGTTGGGCTCGTGGAGGAGAATTTCGTTCAGGTAGTTGCGGGAAGTCGTGTTTTCCGGATCGGCGCCGAAGTCGATGCGGTGGTCCCAGGTGACGAGGTTGACGGGCTGTCCCAGGGTTTCGAGGGCGCGGTAGAGGGCCACAGTCAGGTCCTGGCCTCCGCCCAGCACGATGGGGAGGATGCCCATTTCGATGAGTTCGGAAGCGACCAGGCGCACGGCGGCCAGGGTGTCGGCAGAGGTGGCTCCCGGGCGGAGGTCGCCGAGGTCCACTGTGGTCTGCCAGTTGCGGTGCGGCGTCAGGCGGTAGAGCGCCTCTCGGATGGCTTCGGACCCCGCCGCACAACCTTCGTTGTCCCCACTCCGCCGTCCATCCTGCACGCCGAAGATGGCCACCCGGGCTCCCTCTAGCTCCGGACGAAAATCGATGCGGTGCACCTCCACCCGTTCCGCCAAGCGCGGCGTTCCTTCCGCGTTGCTGTACCAAGGCATCGGCACCGACGAGAACAAGTCATACAAACCATTGCTCATGGGTGCCAAAGTTCATTAAAAAACACTTCCCTCCCCACAGGGAATCAGGATGATCGCTTGCGCCCTTTCGCGGGGCGCTTTTTCGCCTCTTCGATGAGTTCCTGTGCCCGCTCCCAGGTGATTCCCGCCGGGTCTTCCTTCTTGGGGATGGTGGCATTTACCTTGCCTGCCTTGATGTACGGGCCGTAACGGCCGTTGAGCACCTTGACCTCGGGGTCTTCGTCGAAAACGCGGATGAGGGCTTGGGCATCTGCCTGGCGTTTGGCCTGAATGACCTCCAAAGCGCGTTCGAAAGTGATGGAATGCGGATCGTCTCCGTCCGCCGCCTTGATGGAGTAAAATCCGCCATCGTAGCGGAGGTAAGGCCCGAAGCGACCGATGGCCGCCGTCACCACCTTGCCCTCCCACTCGCCCAGCTGACGGGGGAGCTTGAACAAGTCCAGTGCCTGCTCCAGTGTGATGGTCTCGATGCTCTGCGTCTTGAGCAGGGGGGCGAAGCGCTTCTCCTCATCGTCCCGGGAGCCGATTTGCGCCAGGGCCCCGTAACGCCCCAGCCGGGCGATGACGGGCTTGCCCGTGACGGGGTCCTCGCCCAAGAACCGATCGCCGATGCCCTCCGTGGGCTCCGCCTCGACAGGCGCTTCCACCTTTCCTGAAACGCTGGTCGGACGATTGAACCGCTCGACGCTGCCCTTGAACGGGGCGTAGAAGTTCTTGAGCATCAAGCGCCAGTCCATGGCCCCTTGCGCAATGACGTCGAACTCCTCCTCGACCCGTGCGGTGAAATGGAAGTCCACGATGTCCGGGAAGTTCGCCACCAAGAAGTTATTCACCACCCGGCCGATGTCCGTGGGGAACAACTTGCCGCGTTCCGCTCCGGTGTTTTCCGTCGCCACCCGCGTGCTGACCGTGCCGTCCTGCAGTTCGACCACGTGGTACTTGCGCTCCGTGCCCTCGAGGTCTTTTTTGATCACGTACTCCCGCTTTTGGACGGTGGAGATGGTCGGGGCATACGTGGAGGGGCGGCCGATGCCGAGTTCTTCCAGTCGCTTGACCAAACTCGCTTCCGTGTACCTCGGCGGATGCTTGGAGAAACGCTCCGTGGCCGTCAGGAGTTTGCGTTGCAGGGTTTGGCCTACCGCCATCGTGGGCAGCAAGGACTTGCCCGATTCGCCCTCCCCTTCCTTTTCTTCCGTCGTTTCGTCGTCGGTGCCCTCCGCATAGACCTTCAGAAAACCGTCGAAGACAACCACTTGGCCCCGCGCGGTAAAGTGCTCTGGGCGGGTGGAGATGTCGATGATGGCCGTGGTGTTTTCGAGGCGTGCATCCGCCATTTGCGAGGCGATGGAACGCTTCCAAATCAGGTCGTACAGCCGCACATCATCGCGTTCCCCATCGATGTGGCCCGCTGTGAAGTCAGTGGGGCGAATGGCCTCGTGGGCCTCCTGCGCCCCCTTGGCGGACTTGCTGTAGGTGCGGCGCTGGGCATAGCGGTCTCCGTAGCGTTGGGCGATGGCCGCCGCCGCGCCATCGAGGGCCGTTTCGCTGAGGTTGGTGGAGTCCGTACGCATGTAGGTGATGTGCCCGGCCTCGTAGAGTTTCTGGGCCACGCGCATCGTCTTCGCCACGGGGAAGCCCAGCTTGCGGGACGCCTCCTGTTGCAGGGTGGAGGTCGTAAATGGAGCGGCGGGCTTGCGGGTAGCGGGTTTCATCTCCACGCTGCTCACCGTGTGCGAGGCCGTCACGCAGTCTGCCACGAACTTCTCGGCCGCAGTGAGGTCGGGGAAACGCTCGGACAGTTCCGCCTGGAAAGGGGTGCCCTCAGAGAGGAACTGAGCGACCACGCGGAAGGCGGCCTCCGATTGGAAGCCCTCAATTTCCCGTTCCCGGTCCACGACAATCCGCACCGTGACGGATTGCACCCGACCGGCACTCAATCCCCGGCGCACCTTGCGCCACAGGACAGGGCTCAGGTCGAAGCCCACCAACCGGTCCAGTACCCGCCGGGCTTGCTGGGCGTTCACCAAGTCCAAATCCACCGTCCGCGGTGACTCGATGGCCCGCAGGATGGCCGGTTTCGTGATTTCGGAGAACACGATGCGCCGCGTCTTGTCCAGCGGAAGGCCCAGGGTTTCCGCAAGGTGCCAGGAAATAGCTTCCCCCTCGCGGTCCTCGTCCGTCGCGAGCCAGACCACCTCCGCCTCCTTCGCCCACTTCTTGAGCTCGCGCACCAGCGCCTTCTTGTCTTCGGGCACCACATACTGCGGCACAAATCCCCCTTCGACATCCACGCTGTTGGACCCCTTGGGGAGGTCGCGAATGTGGCCATAGCTCGATTTCACCATGAAATCTTTACCGAGATAACCTTCAATGGTCTTCGCCTTGGCGGGAGACTCCACGATGACCAGATTCTTTGCCATGGGATGGGAGAGATTGCGGGGTGCAAAGTAACGGCCGGAAATCGGGCACTTGCAAACCTCCACCTTTCGACTGTGAGGTTTCGATGTCCCCGCCTACGGCGGATTTTTTTCAACCGCTCAACGCGAGAAGCGGGGCTGGGGTTTCATTTGCCGGGGTGGAGTACTTTGGGGCCGTGAAAAATGGGTGGATGCAAAGCCGCGGAGTCTGGTGGGGGTTGGTGGT
>JBEEPJ010000039.1:0-15397 GCA_041191165.1 Bacteroidota bacterium
GGTCCGGCGGCGCACCACCCACTCCAAGGAGAGCAAGACCAAAAGTGCCAGCAGCAGCCAAGGCCAGCGAATGACATCCTGCAAGGTGACGGTTTCGTGGAGGAGGGTCTTGGTGGGAGTGGCCTGCGCCATGGCTTGGACCGCGGCCTGGGGCGTGATCTGGTCCCAGGTGCCGAGGTAGGCGCCGCCCGTGGATTGGGAGATGCGGCGGAGCAGGCCTGAGTCGGCGCGTTTCGCCGTCCACTCGGCCTGAACGTCTTCGAGGATGAGGTCGCCCGTCGCCTCGACCTGATTGCCTTCGAGGGTGGTGGTGGCCCGCCAGCGGTAACGGCCGGCCGGCATCCGCCCGATGTCCAAGCTGTAACCCCCAGGGGATTCTGCGAAGTCGAAGTCGAACTGGGCGCCGTTGGCGTCGGTGAGGGTGAGTTGAATGGTTTGGCCTGAAAGGGGTTCAAGCGAAGCGTCGAAAACCTGGGCGCGGAAGGGGATGCCCAGATCCGATTCCAATCGCTGCGGGGCTTCCACGCGGAACCGGCGGATGTCGTCTTTGGAGGCCAAATACTGTACCGTCCGCACCACCAGTTCGTCGAAGGCCATGGCGTCTTCGTGGCGTGCGAACTCAGCCGTCCGGCAGCGCCACCATCCCTCGCCGTGGCTGATGGCCCAGCGGCGGTTCGCGCCGTCGGTCCGGAAGGCGAGCAGCGGCGCATCCGTCACCACCGGGCCCACCCGGCTGAACAGGGCGGGTTGCCACGGCGCGGAACGGTCCACGGCGCCGAGGCCGTCGGTCACGGGGGGCCAACCTGCGGCCCGCTCCAGCCAACCTTCGGGCCACTGAAAAAGTACGAACCCCGGCGCCGCGGCCGCCCCGACGCGGTGGGTGAGGTCGGACCGCTCCTTCTTATAACCCAGACCCGCCCGCTCCACCGCTTCGGTCCCGCCGCCGGCCCCCACCATCCACCACACCGACCCCGGTGCCCCGCGGACCGCATCCGCCCAAGCTCCGGGCTCCAGGCCGTGCGCCACAATGACATCGGCTTCCCGCACGAGCGCCCCAAACGACATCCCAGCGCCCCAGCTCCCGAGTTGCCCGGCCGCTCCTGCGCCTCCGTTGGCTCCTGCGCCTCCGTTGGCGCCCCCGCCCGCCCCGCCCCCCGACGCCTCGGCCCCGGCGTAACGAACGGCCAAATCATACCGCGTCGACCCGTCCAGCGCCCGCACCACCGCCCCGAGGTCGGGGTGGGGGGCATCGGCGCACAACAGCACCCGCCGACGTCGGTCCAGGACATCGACATAGAACGTGGCGACATTGTTCCGGGTGATTTGCTCGCGCGGTCCCACCGCGCACCGCACCTCGAAGGCACGGGTTCCGGGGGACTTCGCCTCGACCATCCACTTCAGCCGGACCATGTCCTCCGCGGAGCGCGGCGTCCAAGACTGGGCCCCCATCAGCTCCCCCTCCTGAAGCAGCTCGACCCGGATGCTCTCCCCCGGCTGGAACTGCACATCCCGGCTCCCCAAGAGCGCCTCGACCGGGAAGAGGTTGCCCTGAAAGGCGATGCGGTTGTGTTGCACCCGTTCCACCCAGCGATCCGGTCGGTCCGTGGTGTCCCCCAAGGCCAAAGCAAAATGCCGAACCGGCAGTTTGTCCGCACCAAATTCCGGATCCACCCCCCGGTTTGCCAGTCCATCCGTCAACATCATGACTCCGGCGACGTTGCGGTTCTCATACGCGGCGAGCAACCCCTCGAGCGCCCCACCGAGGTCTGTGCGATCGCCATCCCAGCGCCAGGTTCCCGAGTCAGCTGCGGCCAACATCTGCAACTCCCCGTCAAATCCGTGAATGGCCGGTTCCCACCCCAGCGCCTCCATCTCCTCAGCCGCCTCCACCACCCAACGTCTCAGCGCCGCTTGGTGGGCCGCGGAATCGGACCGCAACACCACCGACCCACTCGTGTCCAGCAGCAACACGCCCATCGGGACCTCCTCGTCGTATTCCGTCCACTGAATGAGCGGCTCGAGCAGGAGAAATCCGATCAGGCCCGCGACCGCAAACCGGGCGAGAAACAGACCCCATGCGGCCCGGCGCCCCAGCCCTCCGAGCCCTTCTCGGCGGCGGAGGGTGGCGAAATAGAGCAACCCGGCGATGAGCAAAGCCACCCCCGATACCGCCAAGATTTGTCCCCAAGAGGCCCGGATGACCCAGTCCGTGGGCAGAATCGTCAGCATCGGAAAAAATCCCATCGTCCCGGGTGGTCGGCTATCAGGCGGTGATCATGCCGCCGTCGATGCGGATGGTTTGGCCCGTGATGTAGCTGCTCATGTCGCTTCCGAGGAAGACGCAAAGCTGGGCGACATCGTCGGGAGTTCCACCGCGCTTCAGGGGAATGGCGTCGCGCCAGCCCTGCACGGTGGCGGGATCCACCAGCCTTGTACAGTGGCGGGATCCAGGGCCGCGGTCATCTCGGTCTCGATGAATCCCGGGGCGATGGCGTTGCAGCGGATGTTGCGGGAACCCAGCTCGAGGGCGACGGACTTGGTGAAGCCGAGAATGCCCGCTTTGGAGGCTGCGTAGTTGGTTTGGCCTGCATTGCCTTGCACCCCGACCACGGAGCTGACGTTGATGATGCTGCCGGCACGGGCCTTGAGCATGGGCTTCAACACCGCTTTCGTGAGCGCGAAGACGGACTTCAGGTTCACTTCGAGCACCCGGTCCCACTGTTCTTCCGACATGCGCATCAGCAGGGTGTCGTCGGTGATGCCGGCATTGTTGACGACGATGTCCACCCGTCCATACGCCGCCATGACCTGCTCCACAAGAGCCTCTGCTTCCGCGACTTGTGCGGCATCGGACTTGAAGCCGCGCGCACTGCCGCCCTGGGCAGTGAGTTCGGTCTCCAGGGCACGGGCCTTCTCCTCGGAGCTGTGGTAAGTGAAGGCGACGGTGGCACCTTGTTGGACGAAGTGGGTGGCGATGGCCTTGCCGATGCCCCGTGAGGCTCCGGTGATGATGGCGACTTTTCCTTCGAGCAGCATGTTGAGCGTTCTGTTTTTTTAAATGAGGTCCGCGGCCTCAGCGATGAGTTCCGCGATGTCTTTCACGACGACCTTCTGTTCCTGCTGGGCCCACTTGACGCCGTCGGTCATCATCGTGTTGCAAAACGGGCAGCCGGTGGCGATGATTTCCGGGGAAGTGGCCAGGGCGTCCTCGGTGCGGGCGTGGTTGACTTCTTCTCGACCGGGCTCCGCTTCTTTGAACATCTGAGCCCCCCCCGCGCCACAGCACAGGCCGTTTTTCTTGGAGCGGCGCATCTCGAGCAATTCTGCGTCGAGTTTGAGGATGGCTTCCCGGGGGGCGAGGTACTCTCCATTGCCCCGGCCCAGGTAGCACGGGTCGTGAAACGTGATGCGTCTTCCCCGAAACCCTTGGCCGTCGGCGATGCGGAGCTTGCCCTGCTCAATCAGTTCTCGGATGAACTGGGTATGGTGGAGCACCTCGTATGTACCGCCCAGCTCGGGATACTCGTTCTTGAGGGTATTGAAGCAGTGGGGACAACCCGTCACGATGCGCTGCACCTCGTAACCATTGAGTACGGCGATGTTCTGGGCGGCCTGCATTTGGAACAGGAATTCATTCCCCGCCCGGCGCGCGGGATCTCCCGTGCAGCTTTCCTCTCCCCCCAGCACGGCGAAGGATGTTCCGCTCGCGTGCAGGATGCGCGCGATGGCCTTGGTGATGCGCTGGGCCCGGTCATCGAAGCTTCCGGCGCAACCGACCCAAAAAAGGACATCGGGACGTTCGCCTCGGGCGAGCATCTGGGCCATCGTGGGAACGGAGAAGGGGGTAGGAGCAGTCATGGAATCCAGGGACAAGTCAGACATTTTGGGTCCAATCGCCTCGGCTGGCGGCGGGGAAAGCCCAAGGCGCGCCATTGTTTTCGAGGTTGTTGAACATCGACGTGAGCGACTCAGGGGAGCGGCTTTCCTCCATGATGAGATTGCGCCGCATGTCCAAGATGATGCCCATGGGCGAGATGTTCACCGGACACGCCGTAACGCAGGCCTGGCAAGACGTGCAGGCCCATAGTTCCTCTTCGGTGATGAAATTCCCCAGCAGGTACCGCTCGGATTGCGGGTCCTTCGCGCGCTCTTCCATCCGGTCCCGGGTGTCCATCATGATTTTCCGGGGGCTCAATTTCTTGCCGGTGAGGTTTGCAGGACAAACCGAAGAGCAACGTCCACACTCCGTGCACGTGTAAGCCTCCAACAGCTGCTTCCAGGTCAAGTCCGTCACATCCCGCACCCCAAACCTCGCCGGCGCCTCCCCACCCGCAGGAGGCGCTGCTGAAGGATCCAGCATGGCCTGTACTTCCCGTTGAATGGCCGGCATGTTGTCCATGGCGCCCGAAGCCTCCAACCGAGAATAGTAGGTGTTGGGAAAGGCGAGCAGGATGTGCAGGTGTTTGGAATACGTCACATAAACCAGAAAGGTCAAGATGCCCAAGATGTGGAACCACCACATGCCGCGCTCCACGGCCACCAGAGCACCGTCCGAAAGTCCAGCGTACAGCGGCTGCAAGGCCTGGCTTACCGGAAATGCCCCCGCCACGGGGTAGTGCGCAGCCCCCCGCTCCTGCAGGAGGGCATCGGCGGCATTCATGCTCAGGAAGGCGAACATCAGGAGCACCTCGGCCACCAGGATGATATTTGCGTCCCGCGAAGGCCAGCCCGCGAGCTCTCCCGCCCGGAACCGGGCGATGGCGCCCGCATTGCGCCGGACGAGAAACACCGCACAAGCCACGAGTACGCCGGCCGCTAACACCTCAAAGGAACCGATGAGGACATCGTAGGCGCCACCTAGCGCCCCGGCGAAGATGCGGTGGGTGCCGAGCAAGCCATCGATTACGATTTCCAGCAACTCGATATTGATGACCACAAACCCCACGTAAAGAATGAAGTGCATGACGCCCGCCAGCGGCCGCGTCACCATCTTCGACTGTCCGAGAGCGACCCAGGCCATGGTTTTCCATCGCTCCCGAACCGCTCCCGTGGGGACGTAGTCGCGGCCGCTGAGGATGTTTTTTCGCACCTGAAGGATGCGCCGGGTGAACAGATATCCCGCGGTGGCGAGGCAGAGGAGGAAGAGGAGCTGCGCGTAAATCATGGCTGGGGCACATCGCGAGAAGCAGGAGCCCCCGAGGAACCTTCACGTTCTTTGAGCTGCTCGTCAATCAAGCCCCGAAGCCGTTCTATTTCCTTCTGGGACATCTTCTTATCTTCTTTTTTCGAAAACACGGAGACCGAGACGTAGCGGCCGGGATTGAGGTACAAGTCGTTCAACAACAACTGCAGTTCTCGGTTTGTTTGGACAAGGCCATTGTGCAGGGAATCCGATTGGATGAGGGCGCCGATGGTCCCCTCGCCCCGGTTGATTTTCTCGGCGATGGCCGCGAACTCTCCGAGGGTTTTGTCCGCCTTCGCCATGGTGGATGCGAATTGGATGGCGGCCAGGGAGTCCGAGATCTGCGAGAAGTTCTGGATCACATTCGCCAGTGCTTCGTTGTGGTTGCGCAAATTGGCCGTGATGGCGTCCGCATTGCTGAGCATGCTCCGGAGGTTGCCGCGGTTTTCGGTGACCATTCCGTCGAGCTGGGTCGAGGTATGCTCGAGCGTGCGGACGGTGCGCTGGAGGCTCTCGAATGCAGCAGGCAACTGGGTGGTGGCATCCGATTCGAAGACGGCCTTGAGATTCTCGAGGATTTCGTCCACCCCGTCGATGAGTTCGGAAGTCTTGTTCTTGAGGGGCATCAACTCGATGCGCACTGCCTCTGCAATCCCCACCTCGATGTCGCTGGCCAGGGTGTCGCCTGCCGTGGCGAGGTCCGGGGACTGTCCGGCGATGAGGTCGATGGCCTTGGTGCCGAAGAGGTCGCTGGAGATGATTTTCGCCTTGGAGTCGATGGGGAGTTTGAGGGCGGTTTCCTGCAGGTCAAAAGCCACAATCAAGGAGCCATCGCCGCGATCGGAGAACTGCACCGAAGTCACTTGGCCCACCTTGAACCCATTGACAAGCACGGGATTGGACACGGACAGGCCGTCAATTTTCTCATAGACGGCGTAGTAGCGGTGCGCCTCCTGGAAAGGATTGAAGCCCCTGAGGTAGTTCACACCGATGATGAGCAGGACCACGCCTACCACCACGATCACCCCCAGCTTGAATTCCTTCGAAATGCGCGCCACTTTTTTCAATTTCCGGTCTTCGTCTTTGCGTCCATGGGAACGGGAACATCCCCTTGGAAAGCTACCACGAAAGCACCCGGAAACCCATTCTCGCGCAGCGATTTTTTCAGTTTCTCAGCAGCCTCCGGAGTAGTTGCAGCTCCGACCGCGTATTTGTAGAGTCCGTCGCGAAGATACTCTACAACCTCTGATTGACCGGCGAGTCGGGGGTCCGTGCTGGGAATTCGGGTGGCGGAGGCCAGGATTTGCACCCGATAGATGGGACCAGCGCCTGCAGGAGTGTTCCGGGGAGCCGCGGATTCTCCGGCCCCGGAGGTCGAGGGCTTTTCAGGCGAGGAAGGGGAGGAGCCGGCGTTTTTGGGGCTGTGGTATTTGGCCTTGTAGTCTTTAAACGCACGATAAATCGCGGAAGACATGAACTCCTTGCCCTGCTCGGAGACGAGGAAGTCCTCCTCCGCCGCGTGGGTCAGAAAGCCCAACTCGATGAGCGCACTGGGCATGTTGGTAAAGGCGATGACATAGTATCCCGCCTGCCGCACCCCGCGGTCGACCCGCCCCACCCGGTCCCGGAACTGCGACTGGACCATCGCCCCAAACTCCAAACTCTGGTTCAGAAACACCGACTCGCGCAAGGCCAGCGCGATGTAAGTGTCCGGGTCATTCGGGTCAAAGCCGTCGTAACGGTTCTCGTAGTCCTTCTCGCGGAAGATGGCCGCATTCTCCTGCATGGCCACGCGCATGCTCTCCTCGCTCTTGTGCATCCCCATCACGAAGGTGGAGGACCCCACCGCCGTGGGCTTGGTGAACGCATCGCAGTGGACGCTGATGAACAGGTCCGCTTGGTTTTCGTTGGCGATGCGCACGCGGTCCTTCAGGGTGGGGAAGGTGTCCCCGGTGCGGGTCATCACAATCTTTACGTCGGGATGCTTTTCCTGGATGAGTTTCTTGAGCCGGGTGGCAACGTCGAGCGTGACGTGCTTTTCCGTGACCTTGTATCGGCCGGTACCCAAGTTGCCCGGGTCTTCTCCACCGTGCCCCGCATCGATGACCACCACCATGGAGGGTGGAGCTGGCGTAAAGGCCGCAAAAAGACCTACTGCGAGCAGCAGGCCCCAAAGCACCGCGCGATTGGTTAGTTTTGAACGTTGATTCATGCCCTTGCTCAAAGTTAGAACGTCACCCTCCCGGTTGCCGGTATGCGGCCTGTGGATTTTGAGATGCGCAATGTGGATAATCCCGTGCGTTTCAGGGCAAGTTGTAGGCCAAACCGATTCCACCCAACCCCCCGCCCCCCGGGCTTCGCTCCCGGTTTCCCTTCCGGCCCGCAACCTGCCCGCTCCGGTGTCGTGGGGGGCGCGCGACAGCACGCTGATGCGGGCGGACAGCGGGCAGGTGCTCCTCTTCGGGGAGGCGTGGGTCGCCATGGACGACATCCGGCTCGAGGCGGACCACATCGTCTTCTACCGCGCCGAGGACAAGGCGTGCGCCTGGGGCCGCCGCGATTCCAGCGGCGCTTGGATCGGGCGCCCCGTGCTCCAGCAGGGCGATCAGTCCTTCGAGCAGGAGTCGCTGTGCTTCGATCTGAAGACCCGCCGCGGCATCAGCACCCACGCCGTCACGGTGCAGGGCGAAGCCTATTTTCACGCGGGGGTGGCCAAGCGCCAAGCGGACGAACGCATTCACGTGGCACATGGCAAGTTCACCACGTGCGACGCCCCCAACCCGCACTTTCACTTTCACCTGCAGCGCGCCATCCTCATTCCCGGGGAGAAGATTGTGACCGGCCCGTTCTATCTGAAGTTCCGCAAAATCCCCACCCCGTTGGCCCTGCCCTTCGGCTGGTTTCCGACCGCACCGGAGAAGCGCAGCCACGGACTGTTGATGCCCGGCTATGGCGATGGGCGGGAACTGGGTTTCTTTTTGAAGGATTTGGGCTACTACTTCCCCATCGGTCCCTACGCCGACATGCGGATGCTGGCGGATGTCTACACCGGCGGGAGTTGGGCGGTGCGGCAGATCACCCGGTACAATGTCCGCTACCGGGGCTCCGGCGACCTCAACCTGAGCTACCAGAGCCGGCGCCTGGGGTACACGGGCAGCAGCAACCTCTCCATCGACCGGACGTTTTTCGTGCGGTGGAACCACGCCCAAGACCCCAAGTCCCATCCCTTGAGCCGGTTCAATGCGGCGGTGAACTTCGGCAGTTCCAACAATTTCCAAAACAACCTCTCCAGCTCGCAAGAGGAGTACCTGTCCAACACGTTTCAATCGAATGTCCAGTGGTCGAGGACGTTTCGGGGGAAGCCGTGGAGCCTGGCCGCCAGCGCCCGGCACAGCCAAAACTCCCGCACCGGACTGGTGGACGTGACGCTGCCGGCGGTGACGCTCAACCTCGCCCGCACCTCCATGGCCCAGCTCCTGGGCCTGCCCACCGGACATCGGAAGCTGTGGAGCGAAGTGGCCGTCGCCGGGTCGTCCCGGTTCGAGCAGACGTTCTCGGCCACGGACAGCGTGCTGCAGCGCCGCGATTGGGACCAGGTGGAGATGCGCCACGGCTTCAAGCACAACCTCACCGCATCCACCGCCCTTCGCCTGGGCTTCGTCAGCATCACCCCGCAGGCCACCTACAACGAATACTGGAGCTTCCGTTCCATCGATGCCCGGGCGGTGGAGTCCTCCCCGGGCACCTGGGAGCTGGACCGGGACACCCTCTCCGGCTGGCAGACCACCCGCGATTGGCGGATTTCGGCAGACGCCTCGACCCGCTTTTACGGCACCTTCAACCGGAGGCCGGACCGCCGCGTGACGGCCATCCGTCACGTGCTGAGTCCTTCGGTGGGTTTGGCCTACAATCCGGAACAAACCCGCACCCGCCGCCTCGAAGCCGGCGAGGGAGAACTCACCTTCAACCCCTTCTCCATCAACCGATTCCAGCCGCTGGATATCGCGGCAGCAGGCGCGATCAACTTCTCGTTGAGCCAAAACCTCGAGGCCAAGGTGCGCGACCGGGAGACCGACGAGACGCGCAAGGTGAAGCTCATCGACAACCTGGTCACGTCGTTTCAGTACAACATGCTCGCGGATTCCCTGCGTTTCAGCGACATCCAAACCCGGGCTTTCACCACCCTTTTCGACCGGGTGACGGTCAACCTGACGGCCACGCACAGCCTGTACGACCGCGATGCGCAGGGGCGCCGCATCGACCGGGTGCTGACCCTCGCCGAGGGCGGGCCGCGTCTCACGCGCCTCAGCGCCGCCTGGGGCCTCCCCGTTCAATCGGCGTCCGACGCGTCCATCCCCTGGAACGCCCGGTTCGATTACACCACCCAGCTCAACCGGGTCTGGGTGCCCGCCACGGCCCGCGACACCACCATCCTCGACCAGGGCTTCGTCTTCCGCGGCGGGGTCCGGCTCTGGGACCGCTGGAAACTCGACGTCCAGTCCGGCTACGACCTCGTGGCCCGCGAATTCACCCCCTCCCAGATCAACCTGCTCTGGGACCTGCACTGCTGGGAGCTCAACTTCCAGTGGATTCCCAACGGATTCCGCCAGAGCTTCATGCTACGCCTGAACATCAAGGCCTCGATGCTCCGCGACCTCAAGATCGAGGCCCGCGGCTCCGACGGCCGCATCATCTTCTGAGGATTCTTCGAGGATCCCCGGATTCGAGGATTCCCGGATTCCCTCCGCCCGCCAACGCTCACGCGCTCAGCGCGGCGTTCTAGGGGATTCGCTCGCTCAGCGGTTGATCCAGCGAATCGCCATCACCACCAGGCACAACAGGAAGACCAAGAAACTGATCTTGTTGATGCCGTGCATCACCCGCAGATTCACTTCGGCACCCGGTTCCCGCTTGAACAAGTTGAGCGGGTTGAGGTAGTAGAGGACCTTTTGAAAAAACATGGCTGCTGCGCGGGCTCAGCCCCGCTTGAGGTGGGCGATGACCGAAATCTCCACTCGCGCGCCCCGGGGCAGGCCGGCTACAAAAACAGCCTCCCGCGCGGGGAACGGCTCGGGCATGAGGGTCCGGTAGGTGGCGTCCATGCCGCCGTAATCCGCTGCGTCGATGAGGAACACCGTGGCCTTCACCACCTGCGACAGGGAAGAACCCGCGGCCTCGAGGATGCGGGACACGTTGGTGAGGCTTTGCCGGGTGGCGGCCTCCACGCTGTCGCCCACGAGCTGGCCCGTGGCGGGATCTAGGGGGATTTGGCCGCTGACGAAGAGGAGATCTCCCGCGGTGACGGCTTGGCTGTACGCGGCCACGGGCGCGGCGGCTTGCGAGGTGTTGACGGTTTCAGACATGCTCGAAAACTACGAATTTCCTCCCGTTGTTGCCGGTCGGCGGGGCTGGGAATTTAGTTTTCAACCACGGGAGGCAAGCGGCGGGGGTTATGCCAAATTTGCATTCACCCGCCATGCGCATCCTGCTGCTCGACAACTACGATTCCTTCACCTGGAATCTGCACCACTATCTGGTCCGCGCGGGCGCGCAGGTCGATGTGCACCGCAACGACGCCGTCCAGCCGACGGCCACGACGGGCTACGATGGCATCGTGCTCTCGCCAGGTCCGGGGTTGCCCGCGGAAGCGGGGCAGTTGATGAATCTCATCACCGTGGCCGCCGCCCAGCGCATGCCGGTCCTGGGGGTCTGCCTCGGGATGCAGGCCATCGCGGAGTCCTTCGGGGCGATGTTGCGCAACCTCCCCGAGGTGCTGCACGGCCAGCAAACGCAGCTCACCGCTTTCGAAGACCGGGGCATTTTTGCGGGCGTTCCCCGCCCCACGGCAATCGGCCATTACCACAGCTGGGTCGTCGATGAAGAGGACTGGCCCGCCGTCCTCCAGGTGACCGCCCGCAACGAAGGCGGGCTCCCCATGGCCCTGACGCACCTCACCCTGCCCATCGAGGGCATCCAATTTCATCCCGAGTCCGTCCTGACCCCCCACGGAGATTTGATGTTGCGCAACTGGCTCCGCTCCGTGGAAGCCTACCGACGCGCCCATCCTCCGGTGCCCTCCCTCACCCCGGTCTGGGGGAACGAAGGGAAAGAATAAGCCCGGACCACCAACGTGGCCCGGGCTCAAGATTTTCGGGGCGCGTGACGGCCGCGTCAGCCGTCGACTCCAGATTACTGATTCTTGTTGCGCTGCTGCATCATGACCTGTTCGAAGGTCTCCTTGAACTGCTCGTAGTTGTACTCCGCCCGGATGCGCTCATCTTGCTTCAGGCCCTCGGCATAGGCGTCGGCGAGCTTTTGGCCGCTCAATTCGATGGCGAGGTAGGCGATGTACTTGTTGTCCGGGGTCATGGTGAGCTCCTGGCAGATGGTCACCGCGCCGCTCAGCTGCTTGTTGACGATCGAGCGGCTCAGCTCGTTGAACTTGCTCGTGGCTTCTTCGGTCGTGTTGAATCCGAGCTGGGTGGCCTGGTTTTCAGCGACGATCTCCACCGTTACTTCGATGGCACGGGCGAGGGTGGCTTCCGCGTTTTGGCGGGCGATCTTCTTGGCGATCTCACGCTGGGGGCTGTTGCCGGTCGCTGAAGCGCGGAAATATTCGCCGTTGGAGAGGTATTGGTCGCCCGAGCAGTATTCGACGATGCGGGTTTCGCCGCGGGTTTCCGGTGTGGAAACGGTTTCTTCATCTTTCTTGCAACCGACCAGCGCGGTGGACAGGACAGCCGTTCCGGCGAGGGTCCAGGTGAGGAGGGAGTTTGTCTTCATGGTTGATAGGGTGGTGTATTTTTATTGCTAATCCAAATCCGTGCCAAATTTACCCAACTGCTTCACTGATACAGTTTTTGTAACAATTCGTCCAAAAAGGCCCCGCGGATTTCCATGGAGGCTTTGCGGTAGGCTTCCTCAGCGGCGTTGTCCCAATTCGTCTGCACGCCCTTGACGCGCTCGAGGTTGCGTTGGAGCACCGGTGCGCCTTGCTTGTCCCGGAGAATGAGGGTGGCGTCGAGCAAGGCGGTGTAGAATCCCTGGCCGCTGCCGGATTGCCGGGTGTCCGCTGAGATGGTCAGCGTGGCATCTGCCTGGGCGGGCTGGTGGGTGATGGCCATGCCCCGTTCTGTGAGGGCAGCGGCCACGGCATCGGAGAGGCGTTTGCCCGCGCCCGGTCGGCCGTAAAGCGATTCCTGCGATTCGATGTAAATCACGGGCTGGATGAGCCGGACCGGGACGGTGATTTCGGGCGTGACGATGCCCTTCACCAAGTCCCAAGCGCTGCGGGTCGCCACGTCGGGCAGCAGCACGTTCCAAGGGCAGGAGACGATGACCTGGGCGTGCCGGACGCCGGCCTCAAAGCCATCCACGGGGAGCTGGACCATGCCATCGGCGTCGGTCCGGGCTTCGCGGCGGGTGGGCAGCGTGCCCCGGTTGTACCGAAATGCCAGGGGTAAGTTGGGCACCACCCGTCCGTCATAGCGGGCTTGGACCACCACCACGCCCCGGTAATGGGAACTGAAGTTGAGCACCAACTCCTTGTCGAGCGGTTCCAGCTGGATCCCGCTCAGGACCTGCGTCAATCCCTTGAGGCAAGCCTGATCGAGGGCGAAGGCGTTGCCTCCGTCCGCAGGTTGGTAGCGATTGACCTCTCCCCAATAGGGTTCCAGGGCTTCCAGGCCCCGCAGGTATCGGTCGCACGCGGTGACGAGGTCGCGCGCGGCCACCGCCTCCTCCGCGCTGTGATAAAACCCCGCAGCCACCCCCAGTGCCGCGGCCTTGCGTTCTTGCTTGATGCGCTCGTAGGTCGCAATCGACAACCGGTAATAGGCCCAGGCCTCCGTCTTGTTTTCGTAGGACCCCATCAATTCATACCCGGCCAAATCCTCCGCAGAAGAACTGCGGATGCGCTGGGAGAACTGCTCGTTCACCTGGTCGTTCCGCTGCGCCGTTTCCAGCAGCGAAGAGGCTTCGACGCGGACGGAGATTTGGCCTGCCATATCCGAAAGCGCCCGCTTCTGGGCCATGTCCAGGGCATCGAAGGGATACTGCTGCTTCGAGGCCGACGCCACGCCGATGTAGTAACCGGGCACCTGCGGCCGCTGCTGGGTCCAGGTGGGCGCAGGTTGCGTCGCGGGGCGCTGGGTTCCGCACCCCACTGCGAGCAGCCCCAAGAGGGTCATCACCAGCCCACTGAGCCGGCCCCCCATCGGAAGGTGTCGGCCCGCAAAGGTCATGGTACCAGGGTGAGGAGTTCCTGTTCGAGGGCCTGCCGGATGGAGGTGGCGGCCTTCTTGGAGGCATTGTTCACGAGCGTGGGCTCGTCAATCAATTCCTGACGGGCGGTGAGCATCTCCTCGAGCCGGGCCTTGCCCGCTCGGTCCACGTTGCCGGAGACGTTCATGGGGAACAGGTTCTTTGCGTTGCCGTTGTAGCGGACATAGTGCACTTCGTCTTCCTCCGTTTGCTGAATCATTTTCGAGGCGATGGTCGCGCCGGTTTCCAGGGAGACCAGCACCAAGTTGAAGGTGAGGTTCACCCGGCGATTCTGGACGTACTCATAATACGTCACGCTGCGGTAGGCCGTTTCGTAGTACTTCTTGCCCTCGGAATTCACCTTTTCCACTTGGTAAGACTCGAAGCCTTGACGCGCTTCTGATTTGAGTTGGCTCTGGGAAACGGAACAGTCCACCACCGTGCCTTTCATCAGCGCGCGCGCCCCGAGGAGATTGCCCACTTCCACCGCGGTGCGGTCGTCGAAGGCACCGCTGAGGGCCAGGCGCTGTTCGCGCAGGATGAGCTCCTGGTTGTCCCGGTCTACAACCTTGAGGAAAGGGTCTTGGCTCTGGGTGAGCTCCTGTTGCACATAGGAACGCACCTTGGCCTCCATGTTGGGCCGGTCGGAGCCGTTGGTGAAGGGCACCAGGGCGATGGTGAAGATGCCCTCGTTGAGCGCCTGCGTGCGCAGCGCCGCGGCGTCCTTGTAATCCGCCTTGCGATTGACACACTCTGAAAAGTGGGTGTGGGCGGTGCGGTAGCGCTTCTCGGCGAGGGCGCTCTTGCCCCGGCGGTAGCGGGGTTCGCAGTAAGACACATCCGCCATCTGCTTGGCATCGCGGTAGGTGGGATCCAGCCGGACGATTTCGTCAAAGTCCACCTGTGCGCTCGTGAAGTTTTCCGCTTCCAGGTAGCCCAAACCCCGATTGTACAAGTCGTCCATGTGGGCGTTCTTGACCTGGGCGAACAGCATTCGCTTGGTCTCCGGGAAGTTCAACCGAACCCCGACGCCTTCCACCTTCTTGAAATAGGCATCTGCGGACTCGTACGCTTTGACTGCGGCGGCGCGGTTGTTTTCGAGCACGGCAGCGTCGAAATCCGCCAGGCGATCCATCAGCACGGCTTGCCCCGTCCGTTCCATGCCCGAGAGGGAGGGAAGGTGGTTGCGGTCTTTTTGCAGGGCGGTGTAGTAGAAGTTCGCCGCTTGATCCATCATGCCGGCCTCCTCCATTTTGGCGCCGCGCTTGGCCAGCGCTCGGGGACTGTTGCACCCTGTGCCGATGAACATGGATGCGGCGAGTAGCCCCAATCCGAGGAGGAACAGCCCCTGTATCGAGGAGCGTTGGGGGCGCAGGGGAGAAAGTGGTTTCATGAAATGGAGGAACGATGTGGTCGGTTATTCGCCCAGGGCTTCCTGGAGCTCTTCGATGCTCGATTCAAACTGGAAGGCCTCGTAGACCTGGTAGTAGTTCGCAGGGTCGGTGCAGCGGGGCCGGGCGAGGGTGGCGAACTGCACGCGGGTTTCTTCAAATCCGAAGAGGGTCATGACTTGCCGGATTTGGTCTGCCGTGAAATACGCCGAGGACAAGGGCGCCTTGGCGGTGGCGAGCTTGGCGTCCTCGAAACCTTTGGATTGAATGGCCTTCACATAGGACTGGAAGTCCGCAGGCGCCATGGGCACCGGACGGGCTGCAGGGCGCGGCGCGGGTTGTGCGGGTTGTGCGGGCGCCGCTGCCGGTGTGTGAACCGGCGCGGAAACCGTCGAACTGGAGGAGTAGGAGGCGCTGGAGGAAACCGAAGTCGTGGTGGTCACCGAGGTGGACACGCCCATGGGCATGCCTGGAAGCGACATCGAAATCTGCATAGATACCTCCTCCGTGGTGGAGGTGCCTCCCGGAGCGTTGGTTGAAGGTGCAGCGTGCGCGCCGGGTT
>JBEEPJ010000040.1:0-13063 GCA_041191165.1 Bacteroidota bacterium
TTTCACTGGTAAATGGCGCCGCCGCCCCGGCTCATCCTTTTTTACGACGGGCGGTGTGGACTTTGCGCCCGGGTGTTGCGCTGGGTGTTGCGCTGGGAGCGGAGTCCGGGATCGCTGCACTTCGCGCCGTTGCAAGGGGAGACGGCCCGGGCACATTTGCCCGTGGAATTGAGGTCTGAGCCGCTGGACTCCGTGGTGCTCTGGGAGCGTGGGGGAGCGGGCGGCCCGGCCCGGGTCAGGGTGCGCGCCCGGGCGGTGCGGGGCTTGGCGCCGCAGTTGCGGTGGCCGTGGCGGGGGGTGGTGTGGGGAATGTTCTCGGTCCCGGGGGTGTCAGAGGGGGCGTATCGCTGGGTGAGCCGCCACCGCCACCGCATGGGCATGCCGGCGCATTGCGAGGGCCGGCCACCGAACCTCAATCCCCAGCAGGCGGACCGTTTTCTGCCGTAGGGGAAGGCGGGGCATCGAAGAAGGCCCGCAACGAGGCGACGACCTTCGCGGGGACCACCTGAGCCAGGGCCTCGTCGGAAGCGGCGCGGATGGCCTGCACGGTCTTGAAGTGCTGGAGCAGCTTGCGGCGGGTGGCGGGTCCGACGCCCGGCACGTCGTCGAGGGCGGAGCGCAGGGCCGCCTTGCTGCGGCGCTGCCGGTGGTGGGCCAGCGAGAAACGGTGGGCCTCGTTGCGCAGCTGTTGGATGAGCCGGAGGGTGCTCGAGCGCTTGTCGAGGTAGATGGGGATGGAGTCGCCGGGGAAGTAGATTTCTTCGAGCTTCTTGGCGATGCCGATGATGGCGACTTGGCCTCGGATGCCCAATTCCTCTAGGGCTTCCAGGGCATGGGAGAGCTGGCCCTTTCCGCCGTCGATGATGATGAGTTGCGGGAGGCTTGAACCCTCCTCGAGCAGACGGGCATAGCGCCGCAGCACCACCTCCCGCATCGAGGCGAAGTCATCGGGGCCGGTGACGGTCTGGATGTTGAACTTGCGGTAATCGTCCTTCGCCGGCTTGCCGTTTCGGAATACCACGCAGGCGGAGGCCGGATGGGTGCCGTGGATGTTGGAGTTGTCGAAGCACTCGATGTGCACGGGAGGGGAGGAGAGCCGCAGGTCCAGGCGAGCCGTCTCCAAGAGCCGCGCGGTGGCCTGTTCGGGGTCGGTTTGCTCGAGTTGTTTCTGCCGGTCCAGCCGCGTCGATTGGGCGTTCTTCTCGGACAGCTCGATGAGCCGCCGCTTGTCGCCCCGCTGGGGGACGACGAACTGCACGCCGGGCACCACCGCTTCGATGGGAAAGGGGGTGAAGATGGTGCGGGAATCGCTCCCAAAACGATCTCGGATCAGGGGAATGGCGGCCTCGAGGACTTCGCGGTCGGACTCGTCGAGTCGCTTGCGGATTTCGGAGGTGTACCCGTGGACGATAGAGCCCCGGTGCACCCGGAGGAAGTTGACGTAACTCGCCCGGGCATCGCTCGCGATGGTGAACACCTCCACGTCGTCGATGGTGGGGTGGACGATGGTGTTGCGGGTTTGGAACTGGCGCAAGTCTTCGACACGGGCCTTGAGTTGGGCGGCTTCTTCGAAACGGAAGTGGGCGGCGTGGTCCCGCATTTGGCCTTCCAAAACCCTCAAAGCTTCCTGCATGTTGCCCCGCAAAATATGGCGAATGGCTTGGATGTTCTCGTCGTAAGCCGGCGCCGACTGCTTGCCCACGCACGGCGCCAAGCAATTGCCCACATGGTACTCGAGGCATACGCGGAACTTGCCCGAGGTGATGTTCTCGTCGCTCAACACCAGGTTGCACGTGCGAATGGGGTACAGCTTGCGGCAGAGCTCCAGCACGGCGTGCATGGAACGCCCGCTGGTGAACGGCCCGAAGTATTCCCCGCCGTCTTTCTGGTACCGGCGGGTCGGAAATACGCGCGGGAAGGGCTCTTTGCGAATGACCACGTACGGGTAGGTCTTGTCGTCCTTGAGCTGGATGTTGTAGAAGGGCTTGTGCTCCTTGATGAGGCTGTTTTCCAGCAGCAGCGCGTCATTTTCCGTCGGCGTGACCATCCACTTGACATCGGCGATGCGGGCGACGAGCAAGCGGGTCTTGAAGTGCTGCTGCGCCTGGGACGTGAAGTAGCTGCTGACCCGCTTTTTCAAATCCTTCGCCTTGCCCACGTACAGGATTTTTCCATCGGCATCGAGGTGCTGATAGACGCCGGGGTCCGAGGGCATGCGCCGGAGCAGGTCCGTGATGTGGGGGCCTTTCTTCATGGGGTTCCGGGGCGCAATCTACTGCGGAAGCGGCGGGCTGCCGGGGATTGGACGCGGGAGGCGTGTCTTACCTTCGCACCATGATCGGATTGACAGGGGCTACTGGGTTGGTGGGGCGTTGGGTGCTGCTGGAGCTGCTCGAGGCGGGGGAGCAGGTGCGGCTGGTGGGCCGTGCGGGTGCCGGTCGGGAGGACCTGCAGGCCTTTTTGGAGCGCCGGGGCTGGGGGAATGCTTTTGCTGAAGGCCAAACCCACTGGCACGAAGCCTCCCTCGAAGACGGCGCCTCCCTCGAGGACGCGGTCCGCGGTTGCAGCCGGGTCATTCATTGCGCCGCCTGGGTTTCGTTTCACCGGCGAGACGCCGCCCAGATGTACCGGATCAACCGCGGAGGCACGGAGTTGCTGGTCAATGCCATGCTCCACGAGGGCGTTCCGGAACTGGTGCACATCAGCTCGGTCGCCGCGCTGGGCCGGTCTCCGGGCGGAGAGACGGGCGAGGATTCGGCCTTTGAGGAGGATCCGGGTGTGACGCATTATGCCCGTTCGAAATTCGGCGCCGAGCTGGAGGCCTGGCGCGGCCAAGAAGAAGGCCTCCGGGTCATCGTCCTCAACCCCGGCGTCATCCTGGGCTCCGGGGACTTCCGCCGCAGCTCCGCGGCCCTGTTCGACCGCGTCTACCGCGGCCTCCCCTTCTATCCCCTCGGCGCCAACGGCTATATCGCGGCCCGGGATGTGGCCCGCGCCGCCCGCCTCCTCCCCCAAACCGAAGCCTGGGGCGAGCGCTTCATCCTCGTTTCCGAGCATCGCCCCCACCGCTGGGTCCTCACCCAAATCGCCCAATCCCTGGGCGTCCCCGCGCCGCGCTACGCCCTTCGCCCTTGGATGTCCGGCGCCTTGGGCCGGTTGGGATGGATTCTGGAGCATGTGTTTCGATACCGCACCTGGATGACCCGTGAAGGCCTGGCGAACGCCCAGCGCATTCACCGCTATCGAACAACCAAGCTCCCCGATTGGTTCGCAGCCCGTCAGGCGGCCTGGACTTACACCCCCTTGGAACAAGCCATTTCTGAAGCCGCCTCCGATTTCCTCGCGCGGCATTGAAGCCCACCCGGATTTGCGGGGAGCGCCCTGCCCTCAACGATTTTTGGGCCCCTTTCCACCCTTGAAACGGGTCGAGTCCACCACCGAGCGGCGTCCCTCCGCTGCATCAGCCGCTTTCATCGGGTTGCCCCCCTTCTCGCGCTCCAGTTGGTTGAGAATCTCCGTGGCTTCCTCATAGATTCCCACCATGGCAGCGGGATGCGCAAACCACCAGGCATGGCTGCGCCAGAAGAGCGCTTCATCCACCCCGTTCTTGGCAAATACATCTGCATAGGCTCCTTTGACCCATCGCTGGGGATCGTCGTTTCCGAAGTAATGCAACTTGTAGGCGGCTTCCACGAGTTGGGTTTCTGCAAACACCGCCACAAAACGCTCTCGGCTCAAAACATCTTCGGGAGGGGTGGGCATGGCTTCCTCCTCGGGCCGTCCTCCTGCACAGGACAGAAAGGCAAGGAGCAAGCTGAGCCCCACGCACATCGTCCAACTGCTGCTGCGAAGATTCATCGATGAAAGGACAAACGAGCCCCCGCAGACCCACAAATTTTCTCCCCATCCCACACCTTCACGCCATTCACCCAGGTTTCCCGAACACGCGAACGAAACCTGACCCCCTCGAAGGGCGACCATCCGCACTTGTAGAGCAAGCCATCTGCGGTCACTTCCCATGGTGCATCTTTCTCAACCAGCACCAAATCCGCCCATTGTCCCGGCGCAATGAAGCCCCGGTCTTCGATGCGGAAGAGCGTCGCCACCCGGTGGGCCATGAGTTCAGCCACACGCTCAATGGGCAACACGCCCTGGTGCACCAGTTCGATCATGGCCGGCAAGGCGTGCTGCACCAGCGGACCGCCAGACGGAGCGGACAGGTACTTGAGGCCCTTTTCCGCAAGGGTGTGCGGGGCATGGTCCGTGGCCACCACATCGATGGTTCCATCGAGCAGCGCCGCGCGGATGGCGGCTCGGTCTGCCGCGGATTTGACCGCCGGATTCCATTTGATGAGGCTACCCAACCGGGCATAATCCGCATCTGTAAACCACAGGTGATGAATGCAGGCCTCAGCAGTTACCTTCTTGTCCTTCAAGGCCAAACCCGATCGAAAAAGCGCCAATTCTCGCTCGGTGGAGATGTGCAGCACATGGAGTTGGGTCCCCCATTTGTGGGCCATCTCCACCGCCCGTGAAGAGCTGAGGTAACAGGCCTCGGCATCTCGAATCACCGGGTGTTGGGCCATGGGGATGTCCACTCCCCATTGGGCCTCGGCCTGCGCCGTCCTCAGCCGGATGCGGGGCTCATCTTCACAATGGACGGCCACCAGCGTGGGACTCTCCCGAAAGATGCCTTCCAGCACTTTTTCATCGTCCACGAGCATGTTCCCAGTAGAGGACCCCATAAAAATCTTCACCCCACAAACACGACGGGGATCGGTCTTGAGCACCTCCTGCAGGTTGTCGTTGGAAGCCCCCATAAAGAAGGAGTAATTCACCGGAGAGACCTCGGCAGCCCGGTCGTATTTCTCCTGCAGCAGTTGTTGTGTAAGGGTGTTGGGCACGGTGTTGGGCATCTCCATGAAGGAGGTGATACCCCCGGCCGCTGCGGCCCGAGATTCCGTGGCCAGTTCGCCTTTGTGGGTGAGACCGGGTTCGCGAAAATGCACTTGATCGTCGATGCAGCCGGGCATCAACCAACAGCCCTGCGCATCCACGCGTTCCACCCCCTCCTGGTCGACCAATTCCCCCACCGCCCGAATTCGCCCATCCTCCACCAACACATCCGCACGGAATACGCGGCCTTCATTCACTACATCTGCACCGGAAAAAAGAACCTTGCCTGCCATGATTTATTGCTGTGCGGAGAGGGGACGAACCTTGCGAAACCGCATTTGCAGCACCCCGAGCACAGCCTCCTTGAAGATGCCCATGCTCATTTTACTCGTGCCAAACTGCCTGTCAATGAATGTGATAGGCACCTCTTGAATTCGGAATCCCAGCCGTTTGGCGGTATATTTCATCTCGATTTGGAAGGCATAGCCTACGAACCGAATCCGGCTCAGGTCCATCGTTTCCAGAACCTTCCTGCGATAGCACTTGAACCCAGCAGTGCTGTCCCGAACGCCCACCCAAAGGATGGCATTCACATACCAAGAGGCAAAATAGCTCATCAAGATGCGGTCCATGGGCCAGTTTTTCACCTGGCCTCCGCGCGTGTAGCGTGAACCGACTGCTACATCCGCACCTCGCACACAGGCCTCCCGGAGCCGGATGAGGTCGGCGGGATTGTGTGAAAAATCGCAGTCCATTTCGAAGATGTAAGCGTAGGAACGCTCCAACGCCCATCGGAAACCTGCGATGTAGGCAGTTCCCAATCCCAACTTGCCCTTCCGCTCGAGCAAATGAATCCGAGAAGGGTGTTGTGTCATCGCTTCCTTCACCCTTTGTGCAGTGCCATCAGGCGACCCGTCATCCACAATCAGCACGTCGATGGGATGGGGCAGGGCCAGCACGGTTTCCAGCATCCGATCGATGTTCTCTCGCTCGTTGTAGGTGGGGATAATGACCAAACTGTCGCTCCCGTGGGTCGTTGTTTCCATCAAGTCGTCGTCATTCGGAAGAGGTTAACCTCCGCCTCTGTCAGTTCACGAAAGTAACCCCTTGGCAAGTCCTTTTTTGTTAAGTGACCCAAGGTTACCCGATCAATTTTCGCAATGTGGTAACCAAAATGTTCAAATAACCGCTCTACAATCCGGCTGCGGTTGGAATTGACCTCCAGCCCGATTTGACGTCTTTCCTCTCCCACATAACTGATGTTGTGGGCACGCACCATGCCTTCCTCGATCATGACCCCTTCTGCAATTTCTTCTACATGACGCGGATTCACCTTTTCGACCAGGGTGACGTGGTAGAGTTTGCGGATGATGTTCCGGGGATGTAGGAGACGCTGCGCCATTTCGTCGTCGTTGGTGAGGAGCATCAGACCGGTGGCTTCGCGGTCCATTTTGCCTACCGGCGTCAATACCTCTTTGAATTTGCCCTTGAGCAAATCCTGCAAGGTCCGCTTGCCTCCTGCATCTTCCATCGCTGCGATGACCCCTTTGGGTTTGTTGATGAGGACGTAACGCTTCTTCCCTGGTTTGATGGTGTCTCCGCCCACCTTCACCACATCCGTCGGAAGCACTCGGGCACCGAGCACCACAACGACTTCGTCATTCACGGTTACGGCGCCGCTTTCAATGAGCACATCCGCCTCTCTCCGGGAGCAAATGCCTGCATTGGAGATGTATCGGTTGAGTCGCATCGGGCCATTGGGGTCGGCCATTTTTCTCTTGGGCGCAAAGACCGGTTTTGCAGGTCTGCGTCCGGTGCCGGGTCCACTGCCTTGGGGACGAAATGCCTGACTTTTTCCGTCGGGTTTTGCGGCCGCAGGCCGCCCCGTTGCGGGCCTCCCTGCTGCGGGTTTTCCAGCCGCAGGCCGTCCCGTTGCGGGCCTCCCTGCTGCGGGTTTTCCAGCCGCAGGCCTTCCCGCTGCGGGCCTTCCCGCTGCGGGTTTTCCAGCCGCAGGCCGTCCCGTTGTGGGCCTTCCGGCTGCGGGTTTTGCGGCCGCAGGCCGTCCCGTTGTGGGCCTTCCGGCTGCGGGTTTTGCGGCCGCAGGCCTGCCATTTTCTCCACTCGAGCTGTACTTCTTTACGGGAGCAGCACCTGAGGAGGGGGCGGAAGAGGCGGTGCCTCGCTTGGGCCGAAAACCGGGTGAAGACGACGGACCCCCTGTTCGGGAGCGACCTTTTTCAGGCGAGCGTTTTGCGGAGGTTCCCCGCCGCCCGGATGGCGAATCGTTGTTCATAATCTGGGCGAATTTCGGGCAAAGATAGCGTTGAAAAGGATGCCGGGGCTTGGTTCTTCCCGTTTGCAGGCTTCGTTCACCGCATGCTTCGCCCGGGCAGCGGGACCCAAGCATCTGCCCAGTGATCCAACCGCCAACCGCCGTGATGATGCAGAACGGCGATAAAGTCAAATCGGGCTACATGCCCTCGACACATGGGTTGGAGCATGTAGTGATGGGCCGCGCGGGCAAATCGGGACTGTTGGGCATGCGTCCAGGCATATTCAGGTCGTACGGGCGTTAGCAGATGCCTGACCTTGACCTCTACAAACACGACCTCCCAGTCCTTGAGGCAGATCAAGTCCACTTCAAACCTGCGATGACGCCAATTCCGCTCGAGGAGCTCGAACCCCAGTTTCTGAAGGTGATTCCATGCCAAATCCTCTCCCCATCGCCCCATCTCCCGCTTCGAACACGTTCCTCGCTTCACCTCCATGGGGCAAAGAACGCCAACCGCTCCTCGGACATCCGGGGAGCGTCAACGGATGCGCGAAAGCAATTTGTCAGCGCAGCGTAAAGTCTACAGTTCCGATGCGATTGTCTCCGTCCAAGATGTAGGCCTTGTAAGTCCCCTCCGCGAGCTCCACTGCAGGTTGGAAGAAGATACATGCATCCAGCCGCTCTCGGGTATAATCCAAGCTGCGGCTGACGCTTACCGGCGTGCCGCCCGGGGTTTCGACGGATGCCTCGGAATCAGAGGAGAGAACCTTTCCAGCGGCGTCTACGATTTGAAGATAAACCGTACGCTTGCCTTTGTCTGCAATGCGATTCTCGAGCAGGGTGAAGCAGACTCGGACCATATCGGTTCGGTTCGCACGCTTGGTTTCCCGCTGTCTGCCGGAGTTGACCAATTCGAGGGGCTGAGCAGACAATCCAGCAGCGGTCAGAATCTTTCCGGTGCTGATCATGCCCTCCATATTCTCCTGGCGGATGAAAAGCTCTTGATTGCGGGTTTGAACTTCCTGCATCTCGGCCCTAATCCCTTCGTTCTCAGCCATCAGTTGTTGATTGAGTTGGTTGAGCGAGTCGATGGTCGCCACATAACCTTTCATGATGGTTCGGAGGGTCTCCGCTTCCTTCTTCGCCTTGGAGAGCGACCCATTTTTGCCGCGCACCCGCTTCATGAGTTTCTCAATCTGGTCGCGCTGGTCCGCAATCTCCGCGAGCATCACCTCATTTTCTGTCTTGAGGGTGTCGTAGGAAAAGCGAAGTTCCTCAAGATCCTTGAGCAACGCGTCGCGCTCATCGGTCAGGGCGACCTTCTCCTCTTCAATCACCTCGATGACATCCGTCTTTTGGGTGAGTTTGTAGGCCAAAACGCCACAAACAATGACCAAAACGGCCACAGCGGCGATAAGAATGCGTTGGTTGTTCATTGGGCGCAAAGTTGCAAGTCCTGGCGAAAAGAATGCGGATTGGACTGCATTTTTTTCTTTCCAATCAACGTACTGACAAAGAAAGGGTTAACCATTCAATTTTACGGGCCGGGGATTTCACACTTTGCCACATCCAACAACGTCCAATTCCGGTTGCCCAGGGATGAGCGGCAGCATGAGTCCGGCGCTGCGCACGCCCCAATTGAACTTCCAGTTCGCCTGCAATTTATGCGTCTGATCCTCAATCAGGTCCGTCTTTTTCCGAAGCCCAAGAAGGACTTCAGACTGAACTTGGATTCTTCCTCAGTGGCTCGGTTGGGTTGAGGACGATCTGAGGTGCGGCCAAACTGACGGGGCTCACTGCGCTCGGTCGCAAAGCCCGACTTTCGGCCCTCCCGGTTATCCGGCCGTCCACCGGTCCGTCCCCGCTCGCCGCTGGTCCTTCCCCGCTCGCCGCTGGGTCGCCCTTGCTCGCGGCGCTCGCCTGCGGCCGCGCCGCCGGTCCGCCCCCGCTCGCCGCTGGTCCGCCCTTGCTCGCGGCGCTCGCCTGCGGCCGCGCCGCCGGTCCGTCCCCGCTCGCCGCCGGTCCGCCCTTGCTCGCGGCGCTCGCCTGCGGCCGCGCCGCTGGTCCGTCCCCGCTCGCCGCTGGGCCGCCCTGATTCGCGGCGCTCGCCTGCGGCCGCGCCGCTGGTCCGTCCCCGCTCGCCGCCGGTCCGTCCCCCCCCACTCGACCGCGTAGCGGAGGAAGAGGAGGATGGGCGGCCAGTGCCCCGCGGAGGCCGAGTCAACCCGATGGGCTCCATATCTAGGTGCCAAGGATGATCTTCCTCGATGGGAATGACCCGCTGGATCAGCTTCTGGATATCGAGCAGATATTCACGCTCCTCATCTTCATTGCAGAAAGAGATGGCCTTGCCCAAAGCTCCCGCCCGTCCGGTCCGGCCGATGCGGTGGACATACGTCTCGGGAATGTTGGGGAGTTCGAAGTTGAAGACATGGCTGAGTTCGGATACGTCGATGCCACGGGCGGCGATGTCGGTGGCCACCAAGACATGGATGGTGCCATCCCGGAATCCCTTCATGGCCTTATCCCGTTGGGGTTGGCTTTTGTTGCCGTGAATGGCCTCGGACTCGATGCCGCATTGGCGGAGGTACTTGACCACCTTGTCTGCGCCGTGTTTGGTCCGGGTAAACACCAAAGCGGACTCCACGCCGGGCTGTTGGACCAGATGGACCAACAATTCGCGCTTGTCTACTTGCTTGACGAAGTACATGGTCTGCTCCACCAATTCCGTGGGGGAACTGATGCGCGCCACCTCGACTCGGACCGGCTCCGTGAGGATGCGGTCGGCCAATTCCAGGATGTTATCGGGCATGGTGGCCGAGAAGAACAGGCTCTGGCGTTTTTCGGGAAGCAGTGCGATGATGCGTCGGATGTCATGGATAAAGCCCATGTCGAGCATGGTATCCGCCTCGTCCAGGACGAAGAATTCAATGGCATCCAGGCGGACATATCCTTGGTTGATGAGATCCAACAACCTTCCCGGCGTGGCTACGATGATGTCTACGCCGCGTTGCACCGCGTCCACTTGGCGCATCTGCGATACGCCACCGAAAATCGTCGCTTGGCGGAGCGGGGTATGGGCGCTGTAGGCCTTGATGTTGTCGCTGATCTGCGTGGCAAGTTCCCGGGTAGGACTGAGAATCAATCCCCGGGGCATGCGCCGCTTCTGTTGTTCTCCGCGCCGCTCCAACAACAGGTGCACCATGGGGAGGGCAAAGGCCGCGGTCTTTCCGGTTCCTGTCTGGGCACATCCGAGGACGTCTTTTCCGGCGAGAACGTGGGGAATACCAGCTGCCTGGATGGGGGTCGGGTCGATGTAACCCAACGGTTGCAGGGCTTTGAGCACGGTTGCGCTCAGCCCCAATTGTTCAAATGATGTCAAAATAAAGCATCGTTCAGTGGAGCACAAAAACGTGCACTCCGTTCGTACCGAGTCTGAAAAAGGAATCCACGCGCCACCGGGACTGCGTGTTGACAGCGGCAAAACACGCCTGCAGAGGTTCCAACCGAAGCTCCTTCGCCCAATCCCTTCCTCTGCGGTGCAAAGATGCGTCAGAATTCAACGCTTTCGACGCCTATCCCCGAAATACCACCCAAATGCTTCATTTCTTGGCCTTCAGGCGCAGGGGAATCTGGAACTGATAATGTACCAATTGCTCTTGATGCACAGCGGGTTGAAAAACGGGAACGCCAGACATGACCAGCCGGATTTGGTCTTCCACTGGCGCATGCTCCCCCCGCAAAATCTCGAAGTCCTTCCATTCGCCGGTGTCCGTGACCGTGAAGGAAATCAACATCATCTCGGGAATGGGCTCATAGCGGTCGAGCCCCTCCAGCTTGAGCACTTGGTCGAAATACGCCTGAATGGCGCTCAGCGTACACTCCTTTTCCGCCTTCCAAGGATCGCCTTTTTCGCCCGGTTCTGATTCACATCCAGGCCAAACCGGCGACCGCTCCACCTCCGTATACAAGGGAGGCGGCGCTTCCAACCCTATGCCCCCCTGCGCCCGTAGTTCGCCCACTGCACTTCCTAAAATCAATCCCATGAGTGCTGTAATCCAGTGTTGCATGTTCGGGGGGTTTGGCATGCAATATGGCGAAGCAGGGCTTGAGAATCAAGCCTGAACCTGGGTCAGTGGGCGGCGGAATAGGGAGTATCCGGTGTGTTGGACCAATTCCTCCAGCCTTTTCTGACTGGCCTCCCGCGTTTTTCCGGTGCAGGTGCGGGCGCGCAGGCACTCCCGAATCATCTCGTGGGTTTTTTCCTGGTAGGGAGCACAGGCCTCCATGGGATGATCTGCGAGCGAACCGTTGAGACAAGTCTCGAGCCAACCCTTCACCTTGATCAACCGGGGGAGGAGACGGGCACAGGCCACCCGTATTTCGGGATCCTCGAGCAGCTTGACCACTTGTTGATGTGCCTGGCGCATGAGTTTGTGGTCATCGCACAAAATCAACCACCAAGCGCAGTTTTCCACAAAGAGGGGCCCCCAATCGGGATGGTACTCGCAGCCCGCAGCGCGTCGGGTTTCGAGCCCGTGGCTGAGTTGTTGGCGAATGCCATCGGTGGGCTGCTGCCACTTCACGGCCTCGAAGAACTTCATTCCGAGCAACAAACCTTGGTAGCCCGCATGATATTGGGACTGAAAGTGGTCGGGAAGCGTCTGGAGGATGCGGGCGGAGGCATCCCATTGTTCCCTGAGCATGGCGCCCATGGCCACCAAACAGAGGCCGTATTGTTTTTCCTCCTCGGATTCTGCCGTGGCTGCATAGCGCTGAAAGAAGTCCCCGCCCCAGCCGCCCAAGTAATCCATGGGAGGCACATACTCCGCAATCATCCTCCTGGCTCTGCGATGGCGAAGGACGAAGTCCCACAAGGCCGCTTCTGCACGGGTTTCTGCGTAAGCTTGAAGCGCGGTTTGGGCCAAACCCAAAAAACGCCCACCGCTGACGGGGGCGAAGCTTACGGTTTCCAGGGTCTTGAGTGCTTCATACAAGTTGTGGGACGGGTCCGGGTGCTTTCGCGTGCTCGGGGTCCAATCATAATCCCATTTGCATGCCCGGTCTGACATGAGACCTGGATCCACCAATTGCAAGTAATAGTCGAAGGCCCGGCGGCGTGCGAAGCGGGCCAATGCATCCAATGTCGTGATGCTATAAGCACTGGGGCTGTCGATGAGTCCAAAGAACCGCCTCAGGGTGCTGATGGCCAAGGGATGCGAAGGGTTGAAGAAGGAGATTTCCTCGGAGAGTTGTCTGCAGTCTCGAATGGAACGAATGGGTCGACCAAATTGAAATTGAATGTCTGACCTCAGAGACTCTACTGCTGCGTCGAAGGCAGCGGTGTTTTTTTGAATGTGGGCACGCGGCATACCTGCAAGTTATTGTCGTATTCGGGCACACAACCCTCAAATGTCAGTTAGAATGCGTTGGGATGTGTTTTGCCTGCCATCAGGGCTTACGTGATGCGCATAGAACAATGAAAATGAAGAAAATAATAATTGTCAGGCTATTTATGTTGCAAATGTGTTACAACCAAAATGCCACCCTGATTCAGGGCAATCCCTTGCGGTTGGGGTGCGAAAAGAATTACGTATCAAAAAAGGACTGCCTATTTTCCCGGGGATTTTTTTGCTTTCTTGGCGGTGTGGGGTGGAGGTCCGAAGCGGAGTACAGCCGCCGGGGGTCATCCGGGGGAGGGGGAGGCTGAGCGGATCGGCGGCTGTGATCAAGGGGGTGGGCTGCTCCACCCCACCCCTGCCCGTGCCTCGCTTCGCTCGTCCCGGGTTTTTCATGCCCGAGTCTTCCGCCACAAGCGTTGCTTGGGCGTCGCCAGCGGGCATGAAAAAGCCCCAAGCCTGGGCTTGGGGCGGGGTGGGGTGGAGGTCCGAAGCG
>JBEEPJ010000041.1:0-12760 GCA_041191165.1 Bacteroidota bacterium
AGGCCGGCCCGCCGGCCCGCCCCCCCTGGCGAGTCAGGCAAGGCTTGGGTACCGGAATGTGCTCGTGCGGGCAGGGGGGAGGTGAGGGCCAGGGAGCCTTGGGGGACGGGGGTGGTGAGGAGGAGCGAGTAGGGGGAGGGGCCGGGGAGGGCCGAGGGAGGGAGGGGGGACCAGGCGAGGTCGGCGGGGGCGGCGCCGGGGACGACGGCTTCGGACAGGGGAGGGTGGGAGGGGTCGGGAACGCCGTCGAAGAGGGAGAGCCGAAGGGCGGTGGACGGGGAGGCCAGGGAGTCCCAGGTGAGCAGGAAGGCCTGCCAGGCCTCGCCGGCCACGGGGGTGGACCACCGCTGGAGCGCGGCGGACCGGGAACCGAGCGGCAACAGGAGGGAACGGAGGACGGCCCCCGAGAGGTCCCAGACCGTGGCTTCGAGCCAGAGGGAGGCCGAGTCGGGCGGGGTGGGCGGGGCGAGGGCGGTGGAGAGCGAGGTGGGGGCGGTGGAGAGCGAGGCGGCGGCGGCGGGGCCCTCGCCCAGGAGGAGGACCTCGAGGGGGGCGCCGGGGAAGGCTGCAAGGACCAGCGGAGCCATCGCCGCCCGGACCCCGTAGTGCGCCAGCTTCCAGTCCCCGGCGTAGTCGATGGTGGACCACGATACCGCAGGCCAAACATCATTCAATTGCCAGTACAAACTGCCCATCGTCCAGGGGGCGCGACTGCGGTGGGATAAGATGGCGCGGGAGAGGGAGTGGGCTTGGGTGGTTTGGCTTACGAAAATCGCGTCGTCCAGCGCGCAGCCCCGCACCGTCCGCCCGGTGGCCCGCAGCGCGTACAGGTCCATCATGTCCCAGCCGTCAAAGTCCGCCCGGATCCACGGCATCCGCGACCGCTGGCGAAACCGCAGCGCCTCGCCCGCCGCCCCCACCCACCCCGTGTCGGGCAGCTCCGGGTCCATCATCGCCAGCGTCCGCCGCCCCGGCAGCGACTGCATCCCGTACTCGCTCACAAACCGCCCCGCCCCCGTCCGGTACCAGTCCCACGCCAGCGTGTCGAACCAGATGCGCCACGCGTGCTGGTCCCCCGCCCCGGCCTGCTCCACGGCCCCGGGCGCCACCGACGGCGACGAGGACCAGTACGCCCGCGTCCCATCGACCTCCGCCAGCACCCGCGGCAGGTCCCGGTGAAAATGGCGCGCATACGCCCGGTACACCGCCGCCGAGTCCCGCCGCCCCAGCCCATACTGCGCCGCCCACCCCCACTTCATCCAGCCCGTCAGCGACTCGTTGTTGCCGCACCACATCGCCAGCGCCGGCCGGTTGCGCAGCCGCACCATCTGCTCGCGCGCCTCCGCGAGGGCATTGCGCCGCCACTGTCGGTCGTCGGGCACCATCGTGCAGGCGTAGGCCAAATCCTGCCAAACCACCACCCCTTCCCGGTCGCAGGCATCATAAAACGCCTCGTCCGGGTAGGTCGCTCCGCCCCAAACCCGCAGCGCATTCATCCCCCCCGCCACGGCCTCCTCCACCAGCGCCTCCCACCCCGCCGCGGCCCGGTGGGCGAAGAAGTCGGGCGGCACCACGTTCGCCCCGCGGGCAAAAAACGGCCGGCCGTTCACCTCCCAGTAAAACGGCGCCTCCCCGGCGGCCCCACCCGTCTCCGCCTCCGTGACGAGGCGCAGCGTCCGCAGCCCCAGGGCCTCCTCCCGGCGATCGAGCACCTCCCATCCGGCCCGGTCTGCTCGCCCGGCTCGGTCTGCTCGTCCGGCGGCCCGCAGCTCGGTCAAGGCGGCCGTCAAATGCGGCGCGGCCTGGGCATCGGCGGGGTCGAGCCCGCGCGGCCACCACAGGACCGCGTCCGGGTAAGGACAAACCACTTCCAACACCCGACCCCGGCCCTGGGCCCGGCACTCCACCCCGCCGGCCCCGCCCAGCTGAAAAACGGCCTCCCGCCGGTGCCCCCACCTCACCCGGCCCCCGGCCGCGCGCCCCACCTCCGCCCGACACCGCACCGCCCGCTCCTCGGCCAGCCACTCGAACTGCGTCCCGGCCAGGCGCACCGCCGGGCCCACCTCCACCGACACCGGCCCCCCCAGACCGCCCCCCACCAACCGCGGCCCCCAGTCCCACCCCATCCGAAACTGCGGACGCCGAATCACCCCACTCACCTGCTCCCCCGGCGGTCTGGGCTCATTCGACAACGGCACCGGCAGCCGCATCCGCCCCGCCCGCCGCAACCCCTCCTCGACCAGCGGCGCAAACGCGAAATCCAGCACCACCGCCCCCTCCGCCCGGCGCAGCTGCCGCGTCACATCCACCCGGTACGTCCGGTGCGCATTCTCGGCCCGCAGCACCACCCGCCCGTCGAGCCGGACCGTGGCGTAGGTGTCGAGCCCGGAGAGCACCAGCGTCGCCCGCTCGCCGCGCCGCGGCGACACCACCCCGCCGGACGCAGCGCCCGGGACCACCGCCCCGCCCGGCGCGGCCACCTCCAGGGTGCACCGGTAGTGCCAGCCACACGACTCCGTCCACGCCCAATCCCGCTCCGAAGTCCCCGCAAAGGGGTCCGGCTCGCCCAGGGCCACGAGGTCCGTGATGGCGTCCCCGGGGAACCCGACCGGGTGCCAGGTGCCGCGGGTCGGGTGCAGGAAGTGGCCGGAGGAGAGGGGGGTGGAATGGGTTTGGCCTGCCAGAAACGGCGCCTTCCCCAGGAGGGTCAGGGCGAGCAGCGGGGCCCCCATCGCGGTCAAAAGTCGGCGCAACATGCCGCGAAACTACGGCACCGCGCGCTCGCGCAACGCGTAACTTCGCCGCGTGAGAGTCGCTCGCAGGATCGCCCGCCGCTGGGCCTTGGAAGGCACCCACCGCTCGTGGTCTCGGCCCGTGGTGGGCATCGCCACGGCCGGCGTTTCGCTGGGTATCGCCTTGATTATCTTGTCGTTGGCCATCGTTCAGGGCTTCCAGCACGAGGTGCGGGAGCTGGTGGTGGGCTTCGGGTCGCACGTGCAGCTCTTCCACCACGATCCGGCGGTGGCGGCCTTGCGCATGGACGACAGCCTGCAGGCGCGGGTGGCGCGCGTGCCCGGCGTGCGCACGGTGCAGCCGTTTTTTCAGGTGCCCGGTTTGGTCGAGACGCGGCAGGACCTCAAAGGCGTGGTTGTCAAGGGCGTAGGCCCGCTGACGGACCGCACGATGTGGGAGGAGGCCTTGGTCGAAGGCCAAATCCCCGGCCACACGCCCCCCACCGGCTACGGCGATTCGCTCTGCATCTCGGTCGCCCTCGCGCGGCGCCTGCAGCTGGGGCTGGGCGACCGGGTCACGCTGTACCTCGTGGGGAGCGACGGCGAAATCCGCCCGCGGAATGTGGCGGTCTGCGGCCTGTACGCCACGGGGTTGCAGGAGTATGACGAGCGGACGGTCTTTATGCCGTTTCGGGAGATTCAGCGGGCGGCCCGGTGGGGCATCGAGGCGCAAGGGGTCGTCGAGGGGGGGATGTGGGAGGTTCGGACGTTCGGGGCGGTGGACCGGGTGGAGGTGCAGTGGTCCGGGGTCGAGGGGTGGGAGGGGCCGGGGCCGCACGATGGGAGCGGGGTGCCGGTGGGGTCGGTGGTGACGGCGGTGGTGCGGGAGGTGCGCCAGCCGGCGCGGCTGACGGGGGACACGGTGCGGTTCGAGGTGCTGGCCCCGGCCGCCCCGGCCGCGCCGGGCGCCCCGGAGGTGCGGGTGCAGGCCGCGGGCGGCGGCTGGCGCTTCCACGCCACGGGGTACGAAGTCTTCCTGGAGCCCGAGGCGGCCCGGCCCGAGCGGCTGGCGTTCACGGCCGAGCGCATCCGGCAGGAGCTGCCCTACGACTGGGTGACCCAGGACGTGGAGGAGCAGTCGCCCGAGATGTTCGCCTGGCTGGCCATGCTCGACCTCAACGTGGAGATCATCATCGGACTCATGGTGCTCATCAGCATCATCAACATGGCCTCCGCCCTGCTGGTCATCATCCTCGAACGCCGCCCGCTGGTGGGCATGCTCAAGGCCCTGGGGTTGAGCGATGGGGCGGTGGTGCGGATTTTTGTTTGGCAGGCCACCTGGATCCTCGGGCGGGGATTTTTCTGGGGCAACGTGCTGGGGCTGGGGCTGGTGGGGCTGCAGGCGGCCACGGGTTGGGTGCGGCTGGACCCGGCGGCCTATTACGTGGACCGGGTGCCGGTGCGGCTGGACTGGATGGCCTTGGGGACCACCGAGGGCTGGGCTTTTCTGGTGTGCGCCCTGTCCATGCTGCTGCCGGCTTATGCCTCTGCGCGCATTCGCCCCGCGGAGGCCATGCGTTTCCGGTGAACGGAGGGACGGGCGGGCGATGTAACTTTGAAGCGGTTTGGCCTGAAACCCTCCAAACCCAGCAAGCGAACATGGCGCCCAACGTCCGCATCCACGACAACATCTTGCAAACCATCGGCTCCACGCCCATGGTCCGGCTCAACCGCATCGCCGCCGACTTTCCGTGCGAGGTGCTGGCGAAGGTCGAGTACTTCAACCCCGGTCACAGCGTCAAGGACCGCATGGCGCTGCGGATGATCGAGGACGCCGAGGCGGAGGGGCTGCTGCGGCCGGGCGGCACGGTGATCGAGTGCACCAGCGGCAACACGGGCATGGGCCTCGCGCTGGCCTGCGTGGTCAAGGGCTACCGGCTCATCTGCACGATGAGCAGCAAGCAGTCGAAGGAGAAGGTGGACATCCTGCGGGCGATGGGGGCGGAGGTGCACGTTTGTCCGGTGGAGGTGGACGCGGACCATCCGGACAGCTACTACAGCGTGGCGCGCCGGCTGCACGACGAGATCGAGGGCAGTTTCTGGTGCAATCAGTACGACAACCTCTCCAACCAGGCGGCGCATTACGCGTCCACGGGCCCGGAGATTTGGGAGCAGACGGGCGGGCGCATCACGCACTTCGTCGTGGGGGTGGGCACCGGGGGGACGATCTCCGGGGTGGGCCGTTTTCTCAAGGAGCAGAATCCCGCAGTCCAAATCTGGGGCATCGACACCTACGGTTCCGTCCTGAAAAAGTACCACGAGACGGGCATCTTCGACGAGTCAGAAATCCACAGCTACCTCACCGAGGGCGTGGGCGAGGACATCATCCCGGCGAATGTCGACTTCGGGGTCATCGACTACTTCGAGAAGGTCACGGACAAGGACGGGGCGCTGGCCGCCCGTGAGCTGGCCCGCACCGAGGGGCTCTTCCTGGGCTACTCCTGCGGTTCCACGTTCCAGGGGCTGCGCCAGCTCAAGGACCGCCTCAAGCCCACGGATGTCGTGGTGTGCCTGTTCCACGACCACGGCTCGCGCTACGTGGGCAAGGTGTACAACGACGAGTGGATTCGCGCGCAGGGCTGGATGGAATAGGATTTTTTCGCTTGGGGGGCACGGCCTGCGGGCAGTAACTTGGGCCCATGGCAAGCAGTGGCTCTTCCTCATCCTCCCGGCCGGTGGTGGCCTGGGTGCTGCGCATCGCGATTGCGGTGCTGTTTTTCGTCTCCGGACTGGCGAAGCTCTTCCCCATCACGGCGTTTGAAAAACAAATCTTCGACCTCTTCGACGTGGCTTTCTGCCACGCGCAGTACTTCGCCCGGTTCATCTTGGCCCTGGAGTTTGCCATCGCCATCGGGTTGCTGCAGCCGCACTACCTCAAGCGCCTCGTGCTGCCGGTGACCGCCCTGGTGCTGCTGGCTTTCAATGTGCACCTCGGGATGGAGATCTACGCCACGGGCGGGGGCGAGGGCAGCTGCGGCTGCTTCGGGCAGTGGTTGCCCATGACGCCCATGGAGGCCTTCCTCAAGAACTGGCTCACGCTCGCCCTGGTGGGCTGGCTGGCCTACCTGCTGCCGGAGTCGAAGAAGGTGAAGCACAACTTCGCCTACATCTTGCTGATTTTCACGACGGCGGCGGCTGCGATGTTCGCCCTGCGCCCGTTCTGTCCGTGCGAGCAGCCGGTGGAGGATGCCGGTGCCTGGGAGGAGGAGGTGGATTCCGACGGCTTGACCTGGGAGCTGGCGGTGGACAGCACGGCCGCCGCGGCGGCTGCCGCGGACTCGGTCGCCAACGCGGCCACCAACGCCTCCGCCACGCCCTCTCCGACAGCCGTTCAGCAGGAGGGCGCCGCGGCTGCGGTCCCGGCCCTGGCGGCCCCGGCAGTGGACCCCGGTCCGGCAGCCGTGAAATCGGTTTTTGCGGGGTATCGACAGTTTGGCCCCAAGCAAATCAACCTCGACAAGGGCAAGAAACTCGTGTGCATGTTCCACCCCGACTGCGACCACTGCAAGGAGACGGCCGCGAAGATCTGCGCGATGCCGCGCACGGCGGGCATGCCGGAGGTGGTGATCCTGTTCCTGGACGAGGACGCAGACCGAATCCCCGCCTTCTTCGACGCGGCCGGGTGCCGCGCGCCGTACCAGGTCATCGGCCACGGGCCGTTCTTCGACTTGCTCGGCAGCGGCAGCGACACGCCGGGGGTCTTCTGCCTGTGGAATGGCAATGTGGTGGCTTCGTTTGAGGGCAGCGGTGAGCGGGCCTGGGATGAGGCGAAGTTTCGTCAAGCTTTTAAACTTTCTGGAAAATGAGCGTGATCAAGTGGGTGTTGGGGCTGGCGGTGGCCGGCGTGGGGGTGTTTCCGGTGGCCGGGCAAGATGCGGATTGGCAGCTGGGGAAGGACGGGGTGAACCTGAAGGGCGCCCAGAAGTTGCTGCGCGACCGGCCCGCCCCGGCGACCGTCAAGGTGGCGGTCATCGATACGGGGACGGAAATCGATCACCCCGGATTGGAGGGGCGCATTTGGCGCAACCCGGGCGAGCTGGCCGGCAACGGGCTCGATGACGACCACAACGGCTACGTGGATGACGTCCACGGCTGGTCGTACCTCTGCGGGGCCGATACCGATCTCCACCATGAAGCGTATGAGTCCGCGCGCATGGCCCGGGCGCTGGGCCGCGAGCTCCGCGAACGCTGGGAGATGCCAGAAGCGGAGGACAGCATCGCGGGTTGGGAGGCCACGTGGCAGGCGCGCATGGCTGACGGTTCGCCGGTAGCGGCTTCCGTGCTCGAGCTGCACGGCCTGTGGACGGAGGTGAGCCGCGAGGCCCGCGAGGGGCACGACAACATCGCCTCGGAGCTGGAGATGGGCACGATGCTCTACGGGTTCATCCAGACGGTGGAGCGGGAGACGGGCCAGTCGTTCAGCAAGGATGCCCTCAAGGCTTTCTCGCCCTCGCCGGGTTTCGAGGACGCTTTGAAAGGCCAAATGCTCAACTGGCTCCGGGTCTTCGACGCCGCCGCGCTCCGCGACGACATCGCGGGCATGGCCACCCGCTCCTCCGAGGCCCTGCAGCGTTCCTACTTGGATATGGACAGCCTGCGGCTGGCCGTGGTGGGGGATGGGCCGGGGGTGCTGGACCCGGGCTTCGGGTGCACCCGGGTCGAGGGGCCGGATGCGGAGCACGGCACGCACGTCTCGGGCATCATCGCCGGCCGCCCGGGGCCGGATGGCCGCGGAAACGGGGTCGCCCCCAATGCCCTGCTCATCACGCTCCGCGCCGTTCCGGATGGCGATGAGCGGGACGAGGACATCGCCCGGGCCATCCGGTACGCGGTGGACCAGGGCGCCCGCGTCATCAACTGCTCCTTCGGGAAGTCGCGCTCGCCGGGCAAGCACTGGGTCGATGACGCGCTGCAGTACGCCGCCTCCCAGGGGGTGCTGGTGGTCCACGCGGCCGGCAACGACGCCCGCGACAGCGACGTCCGCCCCTCCTACCCGTCGCGGACGCTCGGGGACGGTTCCGGCACGCGGATGACCAACTGGCTCGAGGTGGGGGCGTCGTCGTCCCGCCGGGGCCGTCGGGTGTTGGCGGACTTCTCGAACTACGGCGCCACGGTGGTGGACGTCTTCGCCCCGGGCGACGGCATCTACGCCGCGATTCCCGACGGCGGGTACGGGTTCAACTCCGGCACCAGCATGGCCGCCCCCGTGGTGAGCGGGGTGGCGGCCTTCCTCTGGGGTTACTTCCCGGACCTGACGGCGGCGGACATGCGCGAGGCGATCATGGCCTCGGTGCGCAAGCCGCGCCGGGCGGTCTACATCCCCGGAACCCGCGAGCGCGTGCCCATGGAGGCGCTGTGCGTCAGCGGTGGGCTCGTCGATGCCCGGCGGGCGGTGCAGTGGGCGCTGGCGTGGGAGGCGTCGCGTGCCGAAAGTCCAGCGAAGCGCTGAGGGTGAGCTGAAGCGTGTGGTTGTTCTCCTTCTGGAGGCCATTCGTCTTCCAGATGTGCTGGTTGAGGTAGCCCAATTGCAGGTCGGTGGTGGGATTGAGCTGCCAGCCGAGGGTGGTGGAGAAACGGTTTTGGTCTAACAAAAAATCCGATTTCTGAAAGCCGATGTGCGCAAAAATCTCATCGTACGCGGCCAGGAACACGTCGCCCTTCACCGGAACTTTCACGGCCCAGCGGTAGCGAACGCGCTGCTGGAAGTGCCAGGCTGCGGGGCTCTCGATCCAGCGCTGCTCCAGGCGCACGCGGTGCTGGGACTGGGCGCGGGGGTAGGCCTTGCGGACGATCCACTGCTCCCAGAGGCGGTGCTCGTCGGTCACTTGGGCGATGGGCTGCGCGCCGTAGGGGAAGCTGCGGATCCAGCCGTACCCGCCGGTGAGGGTGGCCCCGGAGCGGGTGTGGTAGTCCAGGCCCAGCCGGGTGAGGGACTGCTGCCAGGTCGTGCCCCAATCCTCGCGCCGCCATTGGTACTCGGTGTGGAGGCCCCAGCGGTCGTTGAGCCGGTGGTTGCCTTGGTAGATGTACCAGCTGTGGAATTGGGTGGCGGTCTCGCGCTGGGCGTGGGCGGCGAGCGGCATCAAGGTGGCGGCGAGCGGCAGGAGCAGGGCGAGGGTGCGGCGGTGGCCGGAGGAGGTGGGGCAGGTCATGGTAGGCCAAATTTGCATCGCCAATCCTTTTGCTGGAACGGGTTTGGGCTAAATTGGCTGCATGCAGATGGATCGGTTGGTGCGCGCCCTGTCTTTTCCCACGGTGACGGGGGCGCATGCGGAGCTGGAGGCGCTGGGGAACTTTCTCACGGAGGCGTTTCCGCGGGTGCATGCGGGCTTGGAGTGGGAGCGGGTCGGGGGGCATACGCGGGTGTACCGCTGGCGCGGGAGTCGGTCGGGGGAGGAGGGGGTGTTGCCGGAGTTGTATGTGAGTCACATGGACGTGGTTCCGGCGGGGGACGCAGGGGCTTGGTCGCGCAGTCCGTGGGGGGAGCGGTCGGAGGGGCGCATCTACGGCCGCGGGGCCATCGACGTGAAGTGCGGGATGATGGGCATCCTCGAGGCGGTGGAGGGGTTGTTGGAAGGGGGGTGGCAGCCGGAGCGGGACGTCTGGGTGGTGCTGGGGCACGACGAGGAAACGGGGGGCGCCGAGGGGGCGGCGGCGGTGGCGGCGCGCTTCGTGGAGCAGGGGGTGCGGTTGGGGTGCGTTTGGGATGAGGGCGGGGCGATTGTGGAGAATCCGATGGGGGAGGGGGTGGTGGCGGCGGTGGGGGTGGCGGAGAAGGGGTGGGTCGATGTCCGGGTGGTGGCGCGGGGGACGGGGGGGCACGCGTCGCTGGCGGCGAAGTTCAATCCCCTGGCGGAGCTGTCGCGCCGGGTGGCCCGCCTGCCGGAGTGGGTGTTGCCGCGGGAGATTCCGGCGGCCGGGCTGGGGCTGGTGCGGGCGTTGTCGGCGGGGCGGCCGCTGCAGGCGGCGGGCATCCGGCTGGGGGCGGCCCTGGCGCCGCGGGTGCTGCACCGTGCCCTGGCCCGCAATCGGGATGTGCGCACCCAGGTCGCGACGCTGGTCACGCCCACGTTGTTCACGGCGGGTCATGCGGCCAATGCGGTCCCCGATCGGGCGGAGGTGGTGCTGAATTGCCGCATCGCCCCGGGGATGACCCGGGCCGAGGTCGTCGGGTGGGTGCGGAGCCGCTTCCCGGCCCCGGATTATGAGGTGGAGGCGGTGGGCGGCTCGGAGCCGTCCCCCACGGTGGACCCGCGGGGCGAAGCCTTCGGGCGGTTGCGGGGGGTGGTGGAGGAAATGGGTTTGGCCTGCAAAACGGTGCCCATGGTGTTCATCGGCATCACGGACAGCCGCCATTATCTGCCGTGCGCGGAGACGGTGCTGCGCTTCGTGCCGGTGCGCCTGACGGCCGCCAACCGGTCGGGCATCCACGGCATCGACGAGCACATCGAGGAGTCGAACTACCTGGAAATCATCGGATTTTACGAGCGGATGTTGCGCAAGAGCGGTGTGGTGTAACTTGCTTGCATGCAACGCATTCTTCTCTGTCTGTTCGCCGGACTTTCCGCCCTCGCCGCGCTCCCGGCCCGCGCGCAGGTGGGTTCCACCACCCTCACCCTCACGGACCCCGCGCGCAACAACCGCCAAATCCCGCTCAACATCTTCTACCCGTCCGTCTCCGCCGGCGCCGAGGCGACTCCGGCCGCAGGGGCCTATCCGGTGATCGCATTCGGGCATGGCTTCGTGATGCAGCCCACCGAATATGGCACGTTGGGCGCGGGCCTGGCCGCCGCGGGGTATGTCGTGGCCTTCGTCGGCACGGAGACGAGCTTCGCCCCCAACCACGCCGAGCTGGGGCTGGACCTGCTCTTCACGGCGGCGCAACTGCCGGTACTGTCGGCCCAGCCGGGCTCCCTGCTCACCGGGCACGTCCTGCCCCGGCGGGCGATCGCGGGACACAGCATGGGCGGCGGTGCGACTTGGCTCGCAGCGGCGGCGGCGGCCTCCTCCGGCACCCCCCTCGACTGCATCGCCGGCCTGGCCCCCGCCGAGACCAACCCCTCCGCCATCGCCGCGGCCGCCACCGTCACGGTCCCCACCCTGGTCCTCTCCGGTGACGCCGACGCCGTCACCCCGCCCGCCGAACACCACCTCCCCATCCACAACGGCACCGCCGCCGAGTGCCGGGCCTTCGTCTCCATCCTGGACGGCAGCCACTGCGGGTACGCCGACGCCGGCGGGCTGTGCGACCTCGGCGAGCTGTTCTTCAACGGCCTCGACCGTCCCACCCAAACCGCTCTGACCCTCGACCTCCTCACGGCCTGGTTCGATTTCCACCTGAAGGACCTCGATGCGGCATGGACCACCTTCAGCACCTACGACGCGGGGTCGCCCCACACGGCCACCACCATCGACTGCGCCGCCTCCGTGGCCTCCGCCGCGACGTCCCCGGCCCTGCCGCTGGCCTACCCCAATCCGTTCCAAGACGTGCTGCACATCGCCCCGTGCGCCCTCGTCTCCCCCTTCGACTTCGCCACCTTGTACACCCTGAGCGGCGCCCGGGTAGCCCAAATTGCGCCGTCCGCGGCGTTCGTTTCGCCGGTGGTTTGGCCTGTCGATTCCAGCCTTCCCGCCGGGCCCTACCTGCTCCACCGGGTTTGCGGGGCGACGGTCTCGAAGCAGGTGGTGGTGAAGGCGGGGCGGGAGGATTGAGCGGGAAGAAATGAGAAATGAGGCGATGGGGCGCTTGTCGTCAGGGTTGATGCCCTTTCTGCTGGCGCTGGGGAGCACGGGGCTCGCCCTTTGCCAATCGGGCAGCGCAGACTCCGGCCCCGTGCGGGACGGGGATGGAAACGCATACCCAACCGTCCGCATCGGAGCGCAAGTGTGGATGGCCGAGAACTTGCGCACGACCCGATTTGCGGATGGATCGGAGATTCCGGAGGGAGGGGAGGATGAGGTTTGGAAGGAAGCCTCCTCGCCCATGTGGTGCGCGTGGAACCCCGCCGCGGACGTTGGACCGGGGTGGGGATGTTTTTACAATTTCATGGCGGTCGAAGACGAGCGGGGATTGTGTCCATCGGGGTGGCATGTGCCCAGCGATGCGGAGTGGGATGCGTTGGAAATGACCTTGGGGCTGATCCGAAGGGAAGCGGGACGGCCCGGGGTGGATGCGGAGGTGCTCCGGTCCACGGCAGCGGATGTGCCGGGGTGGGATGGCTCCAATGCCAGCGGGTTCAAAGGGATTCCCGCGGGTTACCGGGACAGTTCCGGGACGTTCTACCACCGCGGGGAGTACGCCAGTTGGTGGAGTTCGACGTCGGACGGGACGGCTGCAATCGATCGATATCTCTACACCGGCGTCGACGTTTTGCACCGCGACTTCAACCCGAATGGGAGCGGATTTTCTGTGCGTTGTGTGCAGGACGACGAGTTGAAAGCGCAATAAGTCAACGAAAAATCGGATGCGCTTGATTTGGTTTTGTATCCTTGCTTCAAAAAATTGAAAACATGAAGGCCAAATCTTCCATCGCACTCACGTTTGCAGCCACCCTCGTCCTCTTGTCGTCTTGTTCCATGGAAAAGCGGGTCTACATGCCGGGCTACCACGTGGAGTGGAAGGGGGCGAAGTCCGCAGCTGCGATCCAATCGGAAGTTACGCCCCAATCGGAAGCCGTGGCTGAGCAAGAAGCGGATTTCCAAGTTGCGGCGGAAGCCTTGGAGAATCCCGCCGCAGTTAGCGCCGATTTTGCTGCCTTCGGGGATGAGGTTTGGGCAGATGCCGGAGCAGAAGCCCCAGAAAGTCACCCTGTCACGGTTGCAATCGAAATGGAGGCGGAAGCAGAGGCGCCGGCGGCCACTTGGGCTTCGGAGTGGCAGGAGGGAACCGGGGCGATTCTGGCCGAGGTGCAGGACGTGCGGGTGAACGGCATGGCCGTGGCGGGCTTTGTGATGGGCTTGGTGGGACT
>JBEEPJ010000042.1:0-12681 GCA_041191165.1 Bacteroidota bacterium
GCGGCGTCCCGAGCACGGTCGCCACCTCCTTCACCGTGAGCCCCTCGCGCAACATCAGCGCCTCGAGCACCTGCCGTTCCGCCTCCCCCAAACCCGCCCCGGCGCCGCGGTCGGCCCCCGCCCCCGCCAACAACAGGCGCGGGTGCAACACCAGCCGGGTCTCGCTGTTGAGCTTGAGCCCCGACGGGAGCGCCGCCGACACCACCTCGCCCCGGGTGCACAAGTAGTACTCCGCCATCCAGTCGAACAACCCCCGCTGCGCCTCCGTCACCACCGGCCCATCGTCCACCACGGCTTCGATGGGTCGGACGGCAAATCCCTCCGGCGCCACATCGTGACAGCGCCACACCACCCCCGTGTACAACTTCCGCTTCCCCACCTGCACCACGACCCGCATGCCGGGCTCTACCGCAGAAGAGACCCCTTCTGTGCTGAAAGTCAGAAGGTTGGGAACGGCCAAGGTGACCACCACGTCCACGAATCGCCCGGCTGCGTGCATGGGGGTAAATTTGGCCCGAAAAAAATGGAAATCCGGAACCCGGCCCCGTGAACCTCACGCCTGCTGAGCGGTTACTTTTCCACAACTTCATTCCATGGAATCCACCCCCATTTCTCCGATGCCCGCCGCGGGCGCACCTTGTCCTGACTTCGCCGTGACCATCCAAGACGGCTCGGTGCGGGACAAGGCCCATTACACAGGCCGCCGCGTCGCCATCTACTTCTACCCCAAGGACGCCACTCCAGGCTGCACCGCCCAGGCCTGCAGCCTCAATGACGGCTTCGATGAACTGCGCGCCGCGGGCATCGAAGTGCTCGGGGTGAGCCCGGACCCGGTCAAGTCGCACGTCAAGTTCATCGAGAAGCACGGGTTGCGCTTCGACCTCGGCGCCGACAGCGAGCAGAAGATGCACCGGGACTTCGGGGTCTGGGGCCCCAAAAAGTTCATGGGGCGCTCGTACGAGGGCACGCTGCGCACCACTTTCCTCGTCAATGAGCAGGGAATGGTTCATGCCGTGTTGACAAAACCCGATACGAAAAACCACGCGAAGGAGGTCTTGGCCGCCTTTGAAGGCTAAATTCGCTTGCCTCCACGGCCGTTTCGTGGCGGGGGTAAAAAAAGATGGGGCGTGGGTGAATTTGGCCTGACAACGTAAAACCATTACGTTGGGGGTGAGATACCTTCGCCAAAAAACAGCACAATGGCAGACATGGAAAAACTCAAGGCCCTCCAGCTCACGCTGGATCGCCTGGACAAGACGTACGGAAAAGGCGCGGTGATGAAGCTGGGGGACGAGGCGGTCGAGAAGCTCGATGCCATTCCTTCGGGCTCGCTTTCGCTCGACTTGGCGCTCGGCATCAATGGCTACCCGCGCGGTCGCGTGGTGGAGATTTACGGTCCGGAATCCTCGGGAAAGACGACGCTGGCCATCCACGCCATCGCCGAAGCGCAGAAGATGGGGGGCATTTGCGCCATCATCGACGCGGAGCATGCCTTCGACAAGACGTATGCCGAAAACCTCGGGGTGGACACGGAGAACTTGTTCATCGCCCAGCCGGACAACGGGGAGCAGGCGCTCGAGATCGCGGACAACCTGATTCGCTCGGGGGCCATCGACCTCATCGTCATCGACTCGGTGGCGGCGCTCACCCCCCGCGCGGAAATCGAAGGCGAAATGTCCGACTCTGCTGTGGGCTTGCAGGCGCGCCTCATGTCGAAGGCGCTGCGCAAGTTGACCGGGTCCATCTCCAAAACGGGATGCTGCTGCATCTTCATCAACCAGCTCCGCGAGAAAATCGGGGTCATGTTTGGAAGCCCCGAAACCACACCGGGTGGTAACGCACTCAAGTTTTACGCTTCCGTGCGCCTGGACATCCGCCGGGCCACGCAGATCAAGGACGGGGAGAACATCCTGGGCAACCGCACCAAGGTAAAGGTGGTCAAGAACAAGGTCGCGCCCCCCTTCCGAAAGGCGGAGTTCGACATCCTCTACGGAGAGGGCATCTCCAAGACGGGCGAAATCGTGGACCTCGGCTCCGAGTTGGGCATCATCAAGAAATCCGGCTCTTGGTTCAGCTATGGCGACACCAAACTGGGTCAGGGACGCGATGCCGTCTGCAAGTTGTTGCAGGACAACGTGGAGCTTTCTGAAGAGCTCGAAGGCCGCATCAAAGAGGCCATTTCGGGGGGCGTGGCGGTGCCCATCGGTTGATCCATGACAAATCGCAGGAAGATGCAGCGGCTTTGGGGTCCGTTGGGTATCGCCTTGGGGGTGTTGGGCGCAGCGGGGGGTTGTGGAACGGGAGGCAGTGATTCAGGCGCCGTAGGCCAGAATCTATCTCCGGCGGATTCCCTGCTCGCCGCCATCGAGGCGCGCATCCTCGCGAATCCCAACGACCCCGCAGTTTATCTCGAAAGGGCTGAGTGGCAGATGGCGCAGGGCAAACCCGCTCGCGCCATGGAGGATTTGGACCTCTCCCTCCGAGCGGACAGCACTTTCGCCCCGGCTTGGGAGCTCAAATCCCAGCTCTTTTACGAAAGTTCGAACTTCGAGGCCTGCATTGCGGCGCTGGACGATTGTATCCGACTGGCCCCCAACTCCACTGCCTGTCTGGAGCGCCGGGCGGAGATGGCCATCCACCTGAAACAATACGAGCAGGCATTTGGCTATTTGAACGCTGCGCTGAAAATCAACGACCAGCTGCACGAATGCTATTGGATGAAAGGGCGCATCTACGAAGAAACCGGAGCCGATGAAAAGGCCCTGAGTTCGTACCAAACCGCCGTCGAAGTCAAACCCGACTTTTACGAGGGATTTGTTTCGTTGGGGTTATTTTGCGCCCAGCAAAAGAATCCGCTGGCGGAGGAATACTACCGCTCCGCATTGGAGTTGAAGCCCCGCTTCGTCGAAGCCCGCTACAACCTCGCGATGTACTTGCAGGAGTCCGGCCAGTACCCGGAGGCCCTGCAGGCTTACAAGGAAATCTTGGACATCGACCCGAACAATGCGTCGGCCGCCTTCAATCAGGGCTTCATTTTCCTGGAATACCTCCAGACTTACGATAGCGCAGCGCATTGGTTCTCCGAGGCCATCCGTCTCCTTCCTCACTATTACCAGGCGCATTACAACCGCGGGCTGGCGCATGAAAGCATGGGGCGGAAGAATGAAGCGCTGCAAGATTACAACGAGGCCCTTCGGTACGAGCCCACCTTCACCGCAGCGGCGTTGGCGAAGTCGCGCGTGTTGGGCGAGTAAATCCGGAACCCACGAAGCAACCTGGAGCCCGGCGCTACAGAATGAACTACAAAAAAGGCCTTCCCGCAGCGGGAAGGCCTTTTTTTGATGACCGCCCATAGAAGGGACGGTACATAGCCAGTTTTGAAGAGGTCCGTGAGCCTTACTTGACCTGCTTGACCACTGCCGCGAAAACTTCGGGGTGGTTCATGGCGAGGTCGGCGAGCACCTTGCGGTTGAGGGCGATGTTTGCTTTGTGCAGGCGGCCCATCAATTCGCTGTAGGACAGCCCGTGTTGGCGGGCGCCAGCGTTGATGCGTTGGATCCAGAGGGAACGGAAGTTCCGCTTCTTCTGCTTGCGGCCGATGTAGGCGTAAAGCAGGCCTTTTTCGACGGCGTTCTTGGCGACCGTCCAAACATTCTTGCGGGCACCGTAGTAGCCCTTGGCCATCTTGAGCACTTTTTTACGGCGTGCCCGTGCCGCCACTGCGTTTACTGAACGTGGCATGGTGGTGTTTCTTTTTGGCGGAAGGTGGCGGGGTTGAGTCGCTCTTGAAGACCTGACGCCGGGTTAAACAAACCGGGTGAAAAATTCTTTCCGGGAAAAATCAGGCTTAGGCGCAGAGTTGGCGCTTTACGCTCTTCATGTCGGTGGGATCCACCAACGCAGTGTGCGTCAAGTTCCGCTTCTGCTTCGTCGCTTTCTTGGTCAAGATGTGACTCTTGAAAGCGTGCTTCCGCTTGATTTTTCCACTTCCCGTGAACTTAAAGCGCTTCTTGGCGCTCGATTTGGTTTTCATCTTCGGCATGGCCTCGGATTTTTTATTTAGGGTGAATGGACTTATTTCTTCTTGGGGTTGAAGATGATGGTCATCCGCTTGCCTTCCAGCTTGGGTAGCTGTTCGACCAAACCGACGTCCTCCAACTCCTGGGCAAACTTCAACAACAGAATCTCTCCGCGCTCCTTGAAGACGATGGTCCTGCCTCGGAAGAAAACATAGGCCTTCAGCTTGCAACCCTCCTCGAGGAACTTGCGGGCGTGCTTCGCCTTGAATTGGAAATCGTGATCGTCGGTGTTGGGTCCGAAGCGGATTTCCTTGACGACGACCTTGGCCTGCTTGGCCTTGATCTCCTTTTGTTTTTTCTTCTGATCGTACAGGAACTTCTTGTACTCCGTGATGCGACACACCGGTGGGTCAGCCTTGGGCGAAATCTCGACCAAGTCCAACTCCAGCTCCTTCGCCAAGGCGAGGGCGCTGCGCAAACTCATCACTGCCGGTTCGACGTTCTCGCCGACGAGGCGAACGGGATCCGCGGTGATGTTTTCGTTGATCCGGTGAGGATCCTCCGGGCGGACCCTGCGGGGGGCCGGTCCCTTTTTCTTTCGAATAGTTATAACGCTGTGGTTTTAGATTCAACTGAGGTCATGGCTGAGCATTTCAGCGATTTCCGTGCGAATGCGCTCGGCAAAAGCTTCTGGGCTCATCGCGCCGAGATCGCCTTCTCCCTGCTTGCGCACGGATACGGTGCCCTCGGCGGACTCATTTTCGCCCACAATGAGCATGAAGGGAGTCTTGTTCAATTCCGCATCGCGGATCTTCTTCCCCACCTTTTCAGAGCGGTCGTCAATGAGGGCGCGAATATCGTGATTCTCAAGGATTTTTAAAACATCTTTTGCATAATCGTTGAAACGATCTGAAATCGGCAGAATCACAGCCTGTTCCGGCGTAAGCCAGAGGGGGAACTTGCCGGCGCAGTGCTCGATGAGGATGGCCACGAAGCGCTCCATCGAGCCGAAGGGAGCCCGGTGGATCATGACGGGGCGGTGCTTGGCGTTGTCCGCGCCGACGTATTCGAGCTCGAAACGCTCGGGGAGGTTGTAATCGATTTGGACTGTGCCCAACTGCCACTTCCTTCCAATCACGTCGCGCACCATAAAATCCAGTTTGGGGCCGTAAAAGGCCGCCTCACCCAGCTCGACCACGGTCTGCAGGCCTTTCTCAGCAGCCACCTCCTGGATGGCGCGCTCCGCCTTCTCCCAGTTCTCGTCGCTGCCGATGTACTTCTCGGGCGTGGCCGGATCCCGGAGTGAAACCTGCGCGATGAACTCGTGGAAATCCAGGGTCTTGAAGATATACAGCACCAAGTCGATGACCTTCGCCACCTCCTCCTTCACCTGGTCCACCGTGCAGAAGATGTGGGCATCGTCTTGCGTGAAGCCGCGCACCCGCGTGAGGCCGTGCAACTCCCCGCTCTGCTCATACCGGTACACCGTCCCAAACTCCGCAAACCGCACCGGCAGATCCCGGTAGCTGCGCGGCCGGGACTTGAAAATCTCGCAGTGGTGCGGGCAGTTCATGGGCTTGAGCAGGTACTCCTCCCCTTCTGCGGGCGTGTGGATGGGCTGGAAACTGTCCGCCCCATACTTCGCATAGTGCCCGGAGGTGACGTACAGCTCCTTGCTGCCGATGTGCGGCGTAATGACCAGCTGGTACCCCGTCTTGCGCTGGGCCTCGCGCAGGAAAGCCTCGAGGCGCAGGCGCAGGTCAGCGCCCTTGGGCAGCCAAAGCGGAAGCCCCTGCCCGACCTTGTCCGAGAAGTGGAACAGGTCGAGCTCCTTGCCCAGCTTGCGGTGGTCGCGGGCCCGGGCCTGTTCGAGCAGTTCCAGGTACTGATCGAGCTCCGCCTTCTTTTGGAAGGTGATGCCATAGACCCGCGTAAGCTGCTTGTTCTTTTCGTCGCCCTTCCAGTAGGCGCCGGCGATGCTCATGATCTTGGCGGCCTTGATGTGCCCGGTGTGCGGGATGTGCGGGCCGCGGCACAGGTCCGTGAAATTGCCCTGCGTGTAGAAGGTGATGGTGCCGTCCTCCAGGCCCGCCAGCAGATCGAGCTTGTACTCGTCCCCTTTTTCCTCGAAGTAGGCGACGGCTTCTGCCTTCGACAGCTCCCGCCGGATGTAGGGATTTTTTTGACGGGCCAAATCCAGCATCTTCTGCTCCACGGCCGCGAAGTCCTTGTCGGTGAAGGTGTGGTCTCCGAAATCCACGTCGTAGTAGAACCCGTGCTCCAAGGGCGGGCCCACCCAGAACTTCACGCCGGGGTACAGGGCCTCGAGGGCCTCGGCGAGCAGGTGGGCCGAGCTGTGCCACATCGTGCGCTGGCCCTCATCGTCCTGCGCGGTCAGCAACTTGACGCGCGCATCGCCGGGCAGCGGACGCTGGGCATCCACGACCTCCCCATTCACCTCGGCGGCCAGCACATTGCGCGCCAACCCCTCGCTGATGGCCATCGCCAGGTCCATCGAAGAACTTCCCGCGGGCATCGAGCGCTGGGAGCCGTCGGGCAGAGTAATCTGAATCATTTCCAATCGATGCCCGGCGGGAAAAGGTCGGGGTGACACCCCGCGCGGGCCGGCCGCAAAGATACGACCTGCGGGCGACGTGGGCGCGCGGAGATTCAGCCTTCCTGACGGAGCGGCTCCCCGGCCAGCCAGCGCTGCAGGACCCCGGCGATATCGGGGCGCCGATAGTCCGGCCCTTTGATGACCTTCCCGTCCTCCCGGTAAAGGGGACGGCCGTCGGGCCCCAGCTTGGACAGGTTGCTCGCCTGGATCTCCAGAAACACCTCCTCCATGACCTCGTGCAAGCCGTGCCGCAACATCGTGCCGCAGAGGATGTACAACTGGTCCCCGAGCGCGTCCGCCACCTCGGCGATGTCGCCGCGCAGCGCCGCCTCGAGGTACTCGTCGTTCTCCTCGGCCATGAGCCGGTGGCGCAGCGCGGCTTCCTCCGCCCCGAGGTGGGCCGCACGACCCGCGGCCTGGGGGATGCCGAAGCGATCGTGAAAGACTTCGACACAAGTGACCACCTCGCGGAACGCGAGCGGGGGAACGGGAGGGTGCGGCATGAAACGAATTTGGCCTAAAAAACCGCCGGACACCCCGAGCGCCCGCCCGAATTTTCCACACGGCTTTAACATCCTTTCAGGCATCGGATGCGCGCAGTCCCAAAGGGTTGCGGTATCTTCGGCCGTTCTTTCATTCAAAACAGGCGCATGGAGCAATCGACGTTTTCTCTTCCTTCAGAATCCGCGAACGGCGCGCTTCACTCCCCTTCCGACACCGGCCATTCCGGAGCGCCGGACATCCGGGCCCTGAACGAGCGCATCGCCGCGGGCAGTGCCTTCGTGGACCTCATCCGGCGCGAGGTGCAGCAGACCATCGTGGGACAGCAATACATGGTGGACCGGCTGCTGATCGGACTCTTGGCGAATGGGCATGTGTTGCTGGAGGGGGTACCGGGTTTGGCCAAAACCCTGGCCATCAAGACGCTCAGCGAGGCGGCCCAGGTGCACTTCAGCCGCATCCAGTTCACGCCCGACTTGCTGCCCGCCGACGTCGTGGGCACCATGATTTACAGCCAGCGGGACGAGGCGTTTAAGGTCAAACAAGGCCCCATCTTCGCCAACTTCGTGCTCGCCGACGAGATCAACCGCGCCCCTGCCAAGGTGCAGAGCGCCCTGCTCGAGGCGATGCAGGAACGCCAGGTCACCATCGGCTCGGAGACGTTCCCGCTCCCCGAGCCGTTCCTGGTCCTCGCCACCCAGAACCCGGTGGAGCAGGAAGGCACCTATCCCCTGCCCGAAGCGCAGGTGGATCGCTTCCTGCTCAAGGTGGTCATCGGCTACCCCACCAAGGAGGAGGAGCAACAGATCGTCCGGGCGAACCTGCGCCCCGAGGGCCTGCCCCGCCCCCGTGCCGTCATCACCCCGGAAGACATCCTTCGGGGCCGCCAACTCGTCCGGGAAATCTACATGGACGAAAAAGTGGAGCGGTACATCGTGGACCTCGTGTTTGCGACGCGCCGTCCTGAGAACCACGGCCTGGGGCACCTCAACCCGCTCATCGGCTTCGGGGCCTCCCCGCGCGCGAGCATCGGACTGGGCATCGCCTCCAAGGCGCACGCCTTCCTCCAGCACCGGGGCTATGTCCTGCCCGAGGACGTTCGGGCGGTGGCGATGGATGTCATGCGGCACCGCGTGGGCCTCACCTTCGAAGCGGAGGCGGAGAACATCAGCCAAGAACAAATCATCACGGAGATCATGGACAACGTCCAGGTGCCGTGACGCAGGACCCCCGCCGACATGGATACTGCCGAGCTGATTCAGCGCGTCCGGCGCGTCGAAATCAAGACGCGGGGTCTGAGTGACCGCATCTTTTCGGGGGAATACCACAGTGCCTTCAAGGGCCGGGGCATGGCCTTCAGCGAGAACCGCGCCTATCAACACGGAGACGAGATTCGCACGATCGATTGGAATGTGACCGCCCGCATGGGAACGCCTTTTGTCAAGGTGTTCGAAGAGGAGCGCGAGTTGACGGTGTTCCTGTTGTTGGACGTCAGCGCTTCGGGGGCGTGGGGGTCGCGCGGAGGGAGCAAGCGGGAGTTGATGACCGAGTTGGCGGCGGTTTTGGCCTTCAGCGCGATGGGCAACAACGACAAGGTGGGTGCGATTTTTTTCAGCGACCGCATCGAGCGCTATATCCCGCCCAAGAAGGGGCGTTTTCATGTCTTGCGCATCATCCGCGAGGCCATCGAGATCCAGCCTGTGGGCCGGGGAACGCGCATCTCGCTGGCGCTCACGCACTTCCTGCAGGCGATGAAGAAGCGGACGATTTGCTTTCTGCTGTCGGACTTCCGGGACGAGGGGTTTGAAGACGTGCTCAAGCGGGCGGCGGGGCGGCACGACTTGGTCGCGCTGCGGCTGGAGGATCCCCTCGAGCGCGAGCTGCCGGCGGTGGGCTGGGTACAGGCGGTGGACCCGGAATCGGGCGAGATGCGCTGGTTCAACACCTCCAGCCGCCGGGTGCGGCAGCAGTACGCCGCGCGGGAGGCGGCGCGAGAGGCGGGGTTGCGGTCGGTTTTTCTGCGTTCCGGGGTGGACGCCACGGTGTTGCACACCGACCGCCCCTATGTTCAACCGTTGCTCCCATTGTTTGACCGCCGTGGGTAAGGGGGGGATGATGGGTTTGCTGGGGTTCGCGGTGGCGGGCTGGCTCGGGGGGACCGGGGTCTGGGCGCAGCCGGGAGCCGCCCGCGTCGAGGTGAAGGCGGGGGCCACGGATTTGATGTTGGCGACGCCGGTCGAGCTGGAGTTTCGGTGGGTGCGGGATTTGGCGGCGGGGGGCGGCGAGTGGGAGGTGCCGAGGTGGGGGGATAGCCTGCCGGGGGGGTGGGAGGTGCTGCGGGTGGGGACGATGGACACGGTGGTGCTGGAGGGGACGGAGGTCGCGTGGGTGCAGGCGGTCGAAGTCGTGCACTGGGACAGCGGGGAGGTGGTGCTGCCCGCCCTGCCGTTCGTGCGGGGAGGGGACACCGTTTTTTCGGAGGCGATGGCGTTTCGGGTGGGCATGCCGCACGCGGAGGAACCGGATCGTCAGGCGCCGCCGGCGGAGGTGGTGGATGTGCAGTGGACCTGGTGGGAGCGGCTGCAGCGGATGGCGCCATATTTACTGGGGGGGCTGGCAGCCGCGGCCCTTGTGGCTTGGGGCGTGCGGCAGTGGCGGCGCCGGAAGCGCGGGGCGGCAACGCCGGTCGAAGCCGCTGCCACCGCCGACGTGAGACCGCCCCATGTCGTGGCCCTGGAGTCGCTCGAGCGCATCCAACGGGAAGCCGCCTGGCGTGCAGGGGATGAAAAGGGGTTCCACGCCCAGATCAGCCAGGTGTTGCGGGTGTATCTGGAGCAATCCCTGGGCTTCCCGGCCGTCGAGCGCACCACGACCGAGATCCGGAGGGCTTTGCCGGGTTTGGCCTTGGAGCCACAGACCCGCACGATGCTCGTGGAAATCTTGGAGCAGGCGGATCTGGCCAAATTCGCCAAACACCGCTCCCCGGCCGAGGTGCATGAGCGCATGGTGCGCCAAGCGATGCGATTCGTCGAACATACCGCCCCAGGAACTTCCGCATGAAGCAGGCCGCTCGGTTGCTCGCACTATACGCCGCCGCGGGGTTGCTCGTGGGCCTGGCCGCCACCTGGGCGGCGCGCCACTATACCCTGGCCCATCCGTGGGCACTGCTGGGACTCGCCGTGCCGTTGCTGTTGGGGGGGCTCAGGCTTGCGCAGGTGGCTACCGGCCGGCAGGTGGCCGTCCAGCTCAACCACACGGCAGGCCGAGATGGCCGCGATGTGGCATCCGCGGGCCCGCGCCGCAGTCGTCCCCGGTTGCGCCGCGGGCTGCTGCAGTTGCTGCCAGAATTCCCCGGCGCCCTGCGACTGATGGCCCTGGGGTTGCTGGTCATCGCCGCTGCCCGACCCCAGTCGGCCACGCGCCTCGAGAATTTGACCCGGGAAGGCATCGACCTCGTGTTGAGCATGGACGTTTCCGTGAGCATGTTGAGCCAGGACCTCAGGCCCAACCGGCTCGAGGCGTCGAAGGAGGTCGCCATGGAATTCATCGAAGACCGCCCCTACGACCGCATCGCCTTGGTGGCCTATGAAGGCGAGGCCTTCACGCAGGTGCCCTTGACCACGGACCACCGCGTCGTGCTCAACGGTGTGACCTCGCTCCAGCCCGGTCTGCTGGAGCCCGGAACGGCGGTGGGGATGGGTTTGGCCACCGCCATCAACCGTTTGAAAGACAGCGACGCCAAGAGCAAGGTGGTCATCCTGCTGACCGACGGCGAGAGCAACGCCGGCGCCATCGCCCCGACCGATGCCGCCCAACTCGCTCGTTTGCAAGACATTCGGGTTTATACCATCGGCGTGGGCACCATCGGCAAAGCCCGCACACCAGTAGCCAAGGTGGGCAACCAATACGAGTACGACTGGCGGGAGGTGAAAATCGACGAGGCCAGCCTCAAGTCGATTGCCGAGACCACAGGCGGACGGTATTTCCGGGCGACGAGCAAGGACAAACTCACCGACATCTACGCCGAGATCGACGCCCTGGAGAAGACGCGCTTCAACGTCATGCAATACAACCAGAAAACCGAGGAATTCACGGGGTTTGTGGTCGCTGCCATCGTGCTGCTGCTGCTGGAGTTCTTGCTCCGTACGGTGATGATGCGCAGCATGACTTGATCCCTTCGGAAAACAGATTCGCAAGCACCATGAACGAAACTCCCTCCTACCGCACCTTCGCCACCTCTGTGGCCCTGGTCCTGGCCGAACTGGGTTTCTGGATGGCCCTGGCCGCGGGCTGGTTTGTGCTCAAGCGGGTGCTGCCCAACGGCATCTGGGAGCACGGCGACTGGTGGCCCGTGCTCGCCGTGCTTCCGCTGAGTATGGTGGTCTTTCTCTTTTTCTACCACTGGCAGCAGCGCATGGCGCGCCGCTTGTCCCACGAGCGCTCTCTGGGCACGTTGGTGCCGGGGCTCAAACCCCGGCGGCAGGCATGGCGGTTTGCGCTTTGGCGGGCGGGGCTGGCCTGCGCCCTGCTGGGCATGCTGGACCTGAAGGTCGGTGCGAAATTGGAAGAGGTGAAAAGCGAGGGTCGGGATGTTATGATTGCGCTGGACGTATCGAACAGCATGCGGGCTGAGGATTTGGGGATGCAGCGGTTGGAATTGGCCCGCCAAACCACCCAACGCCTGCTCTCCCGGCTTTCCGGAGACCGCGTGGGGCTGGTGGTCTTCGCCGGAGACGCCTACGTACAATGTCCCATCACCACGGACTTTGGCGCGCTGGCGCTGTTTCTGGATGGGGTATCCACCGACTTGGTCGCGGCCCAAGGCACGGCGATGGGAGCCGCCATCGACCTGTGCGTAAGCGCTTTCCATGAGGAAAGCCAAGCGGGCAAGGCCATCATCTTGCTCGGAGATGGCGAGAACCACGAGGACGATGCCGTGGAGGCCGCGGCAGAAGCAGCGGAGCAGGGCATCCAGGTCCACACAGTGGGCATGGGCTCCCGCGAAGGCGCGCCCATTCCGCTGGTCGATGGGGCGGGACGGCCGCGCGGCTTCAAGCTGGATGGGAGTGGCCAGCCTGTGGTGTCCGCGCTCGACGAGGCGGCCATGGTGGCGATCGCGGAGGCCGGGGGCGGCACCTTCACCCGGGCGGGCATGGGCTACGTGGAGCTGACGCCCATGCTGGAGGCGCTGAGTACCTTGGACACGGAGGAGCGCGGAACCTTGGCCTACACGGACTTCACCCATCTCTTCGTGCCGTTTCTGTGGTTGGCCATTTTGCTGTTGATGTTGGAGGGACTCATCGCGCCGGTCGCCTCGCCCCGGTTGCGCCCGCTGATGCTGCTCTTGCCGCTGGCTTTGCCGGGGGTAGGTTTAGGCCAAACCCCCTCTCCCCTCTCCCAAAAGGCGCACCTCATCGAAGGGTTGGAACGCTACCGCGCCGGCGTCCCTGGGGCCGACTCCCTTTTCGCATTGGGTACAGGCCATCCCACCCTGGGACCGGTGGCCCACTTCAACCGCGGCCGCGCCCTGCTCGATGCCGACCG
>JBEEPJ010000043.1:0-12473 GCA_041191165.1 Bacteroidota bacterium
GCTTGTAATCTTTGGCGGAGGGCAGCATTTGGAAGGTGTGGCCATCGGTCAAGCAGAACATGCTCACCTCGATGCCGTCCAGGAACTCTTCGATGACGACGCGCTCTCCGGCGGTGCCGAAAGCCCGTCCCGACAGCATGTGCCGCACCGTGTCCCGCGCTTGGTCCAAGTCGTTCACAATCACCACGCCTTTCCCGGCAGCCAGGCCGTCCGCCTTGATGACATAGGGCGGGGCAAACTCCTGCAAGAAGTCCAGGGCGGCATCGGTCTCGCCGGCCGCGAAGCTGCCATAACGGGCGGTGGGGATGTTGTGTCGCCGCATGAAGGCCTTGGAAAAGGCCTTGCTCCCCTCGAGTTGGGCGCCCAGCTTGCCGGGTCCAATGACGCCCGGAGCGGAATCCATCCCGCGCAGATGGTCGGCCAGACCCGCTACGAGGGGCGCCTCCGGACCCACGACCACGAGGTGAATCTGGTTTTTCTTCACGTAGCGTTCCACTGCGCTGAAGTCGAATGCATCGAGGTCTGTGAGGACGCCCAGCCCCTCCATTCCCGCATTGCCCGGGGCGATGTGGAGTTGGGTCAACAGGGAACTCTGGGCCAGTTTCCAAGCCATCGCATGCTCGCGACCGCCGCTACCGAGGAGCAAAACGTTCATGTCGCAAAATTAAGGTACGGCCGCCTACGGGCCGCGTGGGGGGTAGGGGGGTTGGACGGGTTGGAAGGCGGGCTTACCTTCGGGCGGCCATGTCTCGGGCCTCCGAATCCCCCCGGCCGCTGCTCTGCGCGGTGATTATCGCTTTCAACGAGGAGGCGAACATCGGCCGGTGCTTGGATTCTCTGGTCGGCGTGGTGGATGAGGTTTGGGTGGTGGATTCCGGTTCAACCGATGCCACGGTGGAGTTGGCGCGGGCCCGGGGTGCGCACGTCTTGTATCATCCCTTTGAAGGCCATATCGAGCAGAAGAACTGGGCTTGGGAGCAATCCACGGCCGAGTGGATCTTGAGCTTGGATGCGGATGAGGCATTGGACGATCGGTTGCGGGCATCGATTTTAAGCTGGCGTGGAGATGAAGTCTTGCGGAATTCAGCCGAGGGAATTGTCTTCAATCGGCTGACGGAATATTGCGGGCATTGGGTGCGGCATTCGGGGTGGTATCCCGACCGAAAACTCCGTTTGTGGCGGAGGGGTTGGGGCGCGTGGGGCGGAGAAAATCCCCATGATCGTTTGATGTTGCGGCCGGAAGGTCGGGTGGCGCGTTTGTCGGGGGATTTGTTGCATTACTCCTACGCGAGCATTGACGATCATCTTCGACAGTTGGCCTATTTCTCAGACATCGCGGCGGTGGCGCACGTGGCGCGGGGCGGGGTTGCGTACGGTTGGGGCATCCGAATTTTAAAGGCAGGGTTTCAATGGACCAAGAATTGGGTGTTGCGCGGGGGGTGGCGGGATGGTTGGGCGGGTTGGCAAATCGCCCGGTACAGCGCCCTGGCTACCTGGGAGAAGTACCGAAAGATCAAGGACTTGGACGGGGTGAGGCGGTCGGGGGTGGAGCGGGTGAAGCGGGTGTTGGTCTGCAGAACCGATGGACTGGGTGACGTATTGCTGAGCCTGCCCATCGCCCGCTGGCTCAAGGAGAATACGGAGGTGGAGGTTTCTTTTTGCGTCGCCCCCTATGCCGTGGATGTGGCAGCGGCTTGTCCGGATGTGGATCATGTCGTGCCATGGACCGGGGAGGGTGCGGCGTGGGGGGGGAGATATGACTTGGCTGTGGTGGCTTTTCCGGACAAATCGGTTGTCAGAGCTTTGCGGGAGGCGGGGATCCCGATCCGGGTCGGAACGTGGCGCCGGCTTCATACGTGGGGGAGTTTGACCCATGGAAGTTGGCGGTCGCGGAAGAAAAGTGGTTGGCACGAAGCCTGGCATGGGCTGGAGTTGCTGGAATCGGTGCGGTTGGCGCCGGGCATGGCCAGGCCGGGCAAAGCGCTGCCCGACCCGGGCGCGGTGCAAGGAGCGGGTTGGGTACGTTTGAATGCCGGGGCGTTGCCCGAGGGGGTAGCCGACTTGTTCCAGCCGGGGCGGAAGAGGGTGGTGTTGCACCCGGGTTCGCACGGGAGTGCGGGCAACTGGGACCTGGAGCGCTACCGGGCCTTGGCGGATGCCCTCATATCCCGAGGTTGGGATGTGCTGGTCACGGGAACCGCCCGGGAGCGGGAGGGGATGGGGTTGCTGTTTTCGGAGGAGGAAACGGCGCCTGGGCATGGAACCGTTGTGGATGTGACCGGCCGGTTGACGGTGGCCGGGTTGATCGCCCTGCTCGCCAGGGTGGATGCAGTCGTAGCGGCGAGCACCGGTCCCTTGCATCTCGCGGCTGCCCTGGGTACGCCGGTGGTGGGACTGTATGGGGATTGGGCGCCGGTTTGGCCTGAAAGATGGCACCCATTGGGCCCGCACGCCCACTGGAAAGTGACGGGAATCCACACCGCCTCGGGGGGGTTGGACATCCCTGTAGCCGATGTTTTGCAGGCGGTTGAGGCCATCATCGCTTCCTCTCAGCCCGCTTCTGCGTCCCTTGCGCAGCGGAGCGTCGATCGCTGAGCAGGGCTAGGAAGAAGCCGGCAAAGGTCACCCCAGCTTGCGTTTCGAGCGTGTCTTCTGTGAGGCACGAAAGCGACAAGATGAGCACGAACAAGAAGGCGTGCATGCGGTTTGTACGGGGCTTGCCCACTGCGGCAATCAGCCACGAAAGCCACAAAAGGAGCGCTAGCGGACCTGTCGCCAACCAAAGGGTCAGGAATTGGTTGTGCGCCCTGAGCCGGAACACTGGGGATAGACGTGATCCGATGGCCTCGTACGCCTGGGAAAATGCGCGGGGCAAATCTCCCGTTCCCACCCCCCAGAGGAGGTGTCCGCGAAGGATGTGCTCCCCGGCTTCGAGGAATGCAAGTCTTTGAATGACAGAGTGTCCTGACGGGTTGCCGCCGTCCAAGTAGTTCCAATATTCGAACCGGATGACGTTCCAGCGCCGGGCCAAGCCCCGCTTTTCCACCTCGTTGATTGTCGGGATGCCGCTTTCGACGCGGGCGACATCGTCCTCCGTGAGCTCTTCCACACCCTGGGCATCCTTCGTGCGTCCCACGGAAGTGAGGTAGCGAATGAGGGTCATGCGGAGGTTTTGGCCTCTCCCGTCTTTCCCCGAGAGCGGTCTCCCGGTCCTGAGCTGCCAGGCTTGAGCCAGCTCGTTTTCCGCCACGCAAGTCCAAACATAGTGCCCGTTCTCCCGGAGGGTGCGATTCCAGCGATGCACGTAAACCTCTCCGTCCCGGGAGTGGGTCGGGTAATCGGCAGGTTCAGGGTGCCGGGGTTTGAGGTCGTGAATAACCCATCCCACCCCACCTCCCAACAACAGGAAGCACCCCAATGCCCCCAGTCTCCAGCGGTTCCTGCGCTCGGGCCAGCGGTTACGCAAGTACCCCAGCAGGAGGACAGCGGCCAACACCGGCAGCAGCAAGGCCCCCGTCAACGATGCCGTTTTCCAGATGACCCACCCCCCCAGCAACCCCAAGACTACGGGCACCCACCTCGGTCCCCGTTGCGAGAGCGCTTGCCACGTCCACCACGTCCACGCCCAAACAATCATCAAATTAAACCGGATGTGCGAGATGAACGGCGACCAATCTCTGGGCTTTAAGCTATTGCCTCCCAGATACCCTCGAATCAAGACAATAACGCACGCCAGGGCGACCCCGCTTGCGAAGTAGATGGGCCACCGCCTTTTCCACCCTTCCACATCCACCCGGCCATTGAGCCAAACCAGCGGAAAAATGACCAGCGGGAGCTGCATGCGGAGCACCGCCCAGCCTTGTCGAAGGTCGTCCGTCCAGCAAAGTCCAAGCGCTTGCCACGCAAAAAAGGCGAGGGGAAGTACCCACAGCGGCCGGTTGCCCAGAGCACCGGCGTGAAGGGCTTGTGTTCCACGGCCGGTTCTGCGCCGATCCCAGAAATCGATCAGGCCCACGACGGCCAGGGCCATGACCCCCCATGACATGAACAGGTTGGAAAAAGGCATGACCAAGAGGGTCCAGGCGCCCACCCCTTCATATGCCCTCTGAATCGCTCGGACGCCGGGCGAGGCGGATTCGAGCATCACCCGAGTTTCCGTCACTTCCGTGCGCGCGGTTTTCCCGGACCCACAAGCTTTTTCTGCCAAGTGTCGTTTTCGAGCCAACGCAGGGCCTCATTCACATCCGGATCCCGGGGCAGCGACCATTCCATCAGGCCATCGAACCCCCGGAGTCGGAGGATGGACTCCATCTCCAGCAGTTCGGTGATCTGGGCTTTGTGCAAGGCCAAATCCCGCCGCAAATCCGTCTTCAATAAGGGGGACAACGCCAGAAACGCCGTGGAATCTGCCGCGAAAAAGCCCTCCTCCCGCGCAGACTCCAGGAAAGCTTGCCAACGCTCCTCGGTCTGGGAGCCGTAGGGGATGGAACGGCCTTCGCAAAATGCCACGAATCGACTCCAATCGGCGTCGGGGAGTTGATACTCAGCGGCTGGGGGGGACCAGGTTTGGCCTGCCGCAAGGCTGTTGGCAAAGCGAAACAGAATGCCGGAAGTCATCAGCGCTTCCGTGAGCGCGGCATATTCCTTCCCGGGAACTACGACGTCGGGCTCGATGCCCATACCGTCACGGACGGGCCTTCCTGAAGTGGTATAAAACGTCTGGATGAGCGAGTCCGGCACAGCCTGCGCCTTCCCTTCCACCCGTTCCCCGCCGTAATCGAGCCGCTGGATGCAACGGCCACTGGGCGTGTAATACTTGGCCACCGTGACCTTGACCTTGGTGCCATAAGCCAGGTCCTTCGTCTGCTGCACCAGTCCTTTCCCAAAGCTTTGACGCCCCACCACCAAGGCTCGATCGTAGTCCTGCAGGGTTCCCGCCACAATTTCACTGGCGGAGGCAGATTGTTCATCGACGAGCACCACCAAGGCCAAATCCCCAAACAAAGCAGGCCCCGTCGTCGCGTACGACTTGTTCCATTCGGCGACCTTACCCCGGGTGGCAACCACTTCTTTCCCTTTGTCTACGAATAAGTTGACGATGCTCACGGCTTCTTGCAGCAGTCCGCCGCCATTGCCGCGAAGGTCCAGAACCAGGGCTGAAATGCCCGTGGAATCTCTCAGGGATTGGATGGCGGTTCTCAATTCTCCCGTGCAGCCCCGCGTAAACGATTCGAGCACCACATATCCGACATTGTCGCCGATGATCCCGGCGTAAGGCACGGCGGGCAATTCGATTTTTTCGCGAACCAAGGTCAACATTTCCGGGACTTGCGCGCCGAAGCGAAGCAACTTCACCTCGCAACTTGAACCGGTTGCGCCCTGAAGTTTCTCCACCGCCAAGTCCATGGGCAGTCCCTTGAGTTTCTGACCGTTGATTTCCAGGATGATATCCCCCGGTTTAAGCCCTGCCTTCTCCGCTGGAAATCCGGGAACGACTTCCACAATGGTCAGTTCATCATCGAAAATCTCCACGGTCGCGCCGATTCCGCCGTACTCTCCGGTGCTCATGAAGCGCAGATCCTCCACGCGCGATTCGGGGTAGTAGTTCGTGTAGGGATCCAAGTCGCTGAGCATGGCGTGAATTCCGGATTCCATGATTTTGCCCGGCTGCAGCTCATCCACATAGTAGATGTTGAGTTCGCGGAACAACGCGTTCATGATTTCCAGCTGCTTGGCGATTTCGAAGTAGTTCTCGCGCAGCATGCCCGCGGAGAGCAGGGTAATCATGCAGGCCAACCCCACTCCCCAAAGGCCCTTCCGTCGCCTCATGTTTCTTTTCTGTGGCGCGGGGGTCTGGTTTGGATCTATCACTCGGTTCATGGGGATGGGGGGAGATGGATGGGGTCGACTTGGGTCAGCCACTTTTTCATGGCCTTTCGCAGGTTGCGGCGCAAATCTTCGACTTCAGGAATTTCGTTGCCCACAAAGATGAGGACGACAGCCAATTGCTGGTGAGCGGAGAGGATTTGAGCCTCCCAGGGCATTTTCTCGAGCCGCCATGCTTCCCGAATGCGTCTCTTGATTCGATTTCGATCCACCGCCCTCGGCCACTTTCTCTTTCCTACGCTGATGGTCAATTGAATGGCAACCGGCCGGGGGAGCGGTGTCCAACGGGTGCGCATGAGCAGCGGAAAGGCCTTGGTGGTTGCCCCGTCTTGAAACAACTGACCGATAATCCGCCCGGATTTGAGGCTGTAATTTCGGTTGAGTTTCAGGGAGGGCGGGAGGCTTTCCAACCCGTTATTTTTGAAGGAGATACTGTTCGATGGCCATGGTCATGGACGGCGCTTGCGGGGTAGGTGCAGCCACATCCAGACGAAGGTTGGCATCCAGGGCCGCCCGTTGGGTCGTGGGCCCAAAGGCTGCTATCCGGGTCTCTCCCTGTACAAAATCAGGGAAGTTTTTGAACAGGCTTTCGATTCCGCTGGGGCTGTAAAACACCAACATGTCATACTTCACATCGCTCAAATCACTCAGGTCTGAACATACCGTTCGGTACATATTCGCGATGGTGTAGTTCAATTTCAAGTCGTCCAATACCTTGGGGATGGATGGCTTGAGAATGTCGCTGCAAGGAAGGATGAATCGCTCTTGCTTGTGCTTCTTCAGGCTGTCCATCAAATCCTGGAACAGCTGCTGACCGTGAAAGATCTTGCGCTTGCGGTAGGTCACATACTTTTGGAGGTAGTACGCAGTGGATTCGCTGATGCAGAAGTACTTCATGGAATCCGGCACTTCGAAGCGCAATTCTGCCGCTAGCCGGAAATAATGGTCCACCGCATTTCTCGAGGTGAGGATGACCGCGGTGTGCTCAGCCAAGTCGATGCGCTGCTGGCGAAATTCCTGCGCTCCGATCCCCTCCACATGAATGAAAGGTCGAAAGTCGATGGTGAGCTTTTGCCTTTCTGCCAAATCGAAATAAGGCGACTTTTCAGTCGTGGGTTTCGGTTGGGAGATCAGAATGGTCTTGATCTTTTTCGCCATGGTTTCGTGCGGTCGTTCGAATGCCTCAATTCCCAGCCGCCTGCATGCTGAAAAGGAGCACGCCGGAAGGCACAATTTCCATGGTGCAAAGGTATGCAATTCCCCAACCAAACGGAATGGACTGTATTTGAATGAGCTGGATGAAACGGAGCCATTTCCAAATCAGCCAAATTCCCCAAAAGATGGTGCCGAGTCTGAAAACCCATGCGGGATTCCATGCTCCTTGAGATTGGATGACTCCGATCAACAAAAGGAGCGAAATGGCCACACTGAAATGATTTCGCATGTACCGATCCGTCTCCAATTGCATCCGGGTTACCTCTGGTCGCTCGGTCAGCCAACCACCGATGACACCCAGCAAAAGTCGTCCGATGCAGGCGATTCCACCCAGGCTGATTCCCCACCACCAAGCAGCTGTACCTGATTCCAAGCCCCAGCCGATTTCTCCGCCCCCCGGCAAATTTATAGGGGTGATTTGGGTCCTTGTGCCCGACTGCTGCATAGCCCAAAGCAAAATCCCGTAGGGCATGATTCCCATCAAGTGGCTGACGATTTGACCCGCAGTTTTGCTCGATTCCCCCATCTGTCTGCCCCACAGCAGTCGGGGTTTCCACAATGCGTGCAAGGTCAATTGCCACTCCCTCGGAAAAAGATGGCGCATGGTCAATGTCAACACCCACACCCAGAGGAGTGCAATCCAGGGAATGGCGACTTCCATGGCATAGGGGGACGGGATGGTAGCACCTTCGAACATGTCTTCCTCGGAAACGCAAATTTGGTGCAATTTGAGGTCACCTCACCGGGGTCAGTGCGATGGGAGACCATGCATACGGGCGGTTTGCTGATGAGGTCACCACAATGAGATAGGGACCCGGTGGGAGGTAACTTCCATGGGGACCTCGCCCATCCCATGTCCATCGTTCACAGGCGCCTGGAGCGGGAAGGATGGGTTGAAGTTGTGGAATGGAATATCGAAGGTGCCCGCTCAAGTCATATACCCCGATTTCCAAAGGGCCGGAAGGAAGTGAGAACTCGGGTTCCGCGGGCATACAAAGTTGGATGTCCAGGAATTTCAGCGCTCCGGAGGGGCCGGGGGTGAGGGTTTGGGCGGAGAGGGTGAGAAGCAGCTTCTCCAAAGCAGGCGCCACCACCGACTGGGAGTTTTTTTCACTCGGCGTAGATCCATTCAAGCAGGAAAACCAATCATTTCGGCGATGAATCGTCGGAAAAGTCGATTCTTCCAATCGCTCGAGCGAGATGCCCTCTGCATCCCATATCCAGGGACTGTGGCGGTGGTCGCCGAGCTGTAAGGTGTCTGATTTTAGCAACCAAGGCGCTGAGGAAAGGGTGAGCAATCGGTCCCCATAGAGACTGGGAAGTTCTGCCGGAAGATGAAGTCCAGGTCGGAGGCGGGAAGGGCATCTGGCCCAGGCCACCGGTTCTTGCGCGGGAATCCACCAGTTGTCCCCTCCCAAGGAACGCCAATCCGAAGGTTGCGGAATGGTCTCTGAAGTCCAACGCAAATCCCCTGTGAACCCGCCTCGACCCGTGCCTTGCCATTGGATTTCAACAAAAGGTTCGCCACCCGCGAGGGGATCGCTGAGTACCTCGTTCAGGGTCCAACCATTTACGCCCGTTTCATCCGGATTTTCGCTTGGTCCGGAAAGAAGACGATTTAATACCTCTGTCCAGCCCGGGGGTTCAAGGGCGGGAGCCCGTGAGCCGATGTAATTTTCGATGCTATCGCCCGCCGGCCAAACCTCAGCAGGAACCTCCCAGAATCGCCCATTCCCCCACCCTGCAATCCAGTCCTCCGAACTGGGGGAAGAGGCTTCCCAGCGGGGTGGGACCACGCGGAGGGGTTGGTTGGAGAGCACGATGGGATTTCCCTCTCGGATGCCGGCATAAATCAGTCGTGGAGGCTCCCCCATCGACGGGGGGTGAGAATCGTGGATTCCCTCCGACGCATCGATGTCGCCCGGAGACCCCCCCCGAGGATCTCGGCTGGTCATCCAACTCCCGGATTCTGAGAATTCAGGGTCATTTGGACCCCTCACCCAGCTCTTCCCTCCGGTTTCGTCCCGGGAATCCGCATGCCAGCAAGCGCCGTAAAAAACGCGCTCCAAGGTGTCACCTTGCACATTTGTGACCAGAATTTGGCCTTTTTCATTGGGAAGCCCGGTGAAAAGGGTACGAACCTCACGCTCCCCGGGCTGGAGGAGACTTCGGGTGTAAATGTGCTCCCCATTGACCAAGACCCCGGCGGTTTCCAGAGGCAGGTTCGTCCGGTTGGTCCATTCGACATATTCTCCCCATTCCGGGGCTAGTGCGGGAGGAACCACAGCAATTTCTGTCAAGGCCAAATCGCCAGCCAGGGGAAAGTGCCCTACGGACCCTGACCATTGATACGGTTCTGTGGGAATCCACGGGGCTTTTTGTGGGGGGGTACAGCGAGCGACCCCCCGGATCTTCAAGTTGATGTACTCGCCATCCCAGTGTTCCAAAGGGGTCACATGGAGCCGACCCGCATGCGCCTCGTGCAGGCTTAAATCGGCGGCGTCCCCGGAATGCACCCAAGGGAGGCTGCGATGGTCCAGCGGTTGATTGAATTGAAACCACCCAGAATCTGGCGAACAGGGGAGAAAGTGCTCCAAGATCAATGGCGTTTCTTCCGCCTCCGATTGCCCTTCTTCGGACAGCCCGGGGAGGCCGGGTGTGGATGGGGTCGTGTCTGGACTTTCTCCGGGTCGAGAGGGTTCCCAATTCGAGGGACCATCGCACCCTCCCGGGAATTTGATTCCGATGCTGACTCCTCCTCCAGCGCCCCTCCACCAATCGCCATCGTAGGCTACCTGATCTATGGCTGCATTCGAAGGGTGCCTCAACCCGATTTCATCCCCCGCATCCAGCAAATTCATTCCCTCTGTGACCAAGAATTGTTTCAGCTCACCTTGAAAATGTAGGACTTCCCCCGATAGAATGGCCCGTTCTCCAGGAAATAGCCAAGGTTCAACGCCTGGGAATGGACTCAGAGAAGACAGTCCTCCACCCACATCCCACCAGAGGATGTCTCTCAGGTCCAGGCCTTCTTCCCCCCGGTTGAGGATTTCGACCCATTCCATTTCGGGGCCTTCAATGTGGGGGGTGGGATCTGCCATGATTTCAGTGATGACCAAATCCCGCCACTCCGCTCTTTCCGGAATCATCTTGCATACCATCAGGGTGGTATCGCTGCCGAGATTTCCCAGGGTATCGGCGATGCCAGAGAGGTTCAATTCCAACCAGGTTCCCGGAGGCGGATTGGGGGGGAGAGACTTCAGCCGTCCCCCGAGGTAGTCCTGTTCTGTGCCCCAACCTGGCGTCAGGTCTTGCGTCCACCATTGAATCGTGGGCGCAGCTTCGGCGGATAAGGGCTCCTCGAATTGAAAGAGGAGGGTGTCTTCAAGCCAATTCCAGCCCAAGACCCTCGGACCTTGGGTGTCGGGAGTGAAATCGCCGATTTCGTGCAGTGCGAGGGCGAATGCCGATAAATTGCTCGAGGTGAATTGGGCTTGGAAGGCGATGCAATGGTTGCCGATTTCCCACGGAATCTGGGCCAACCCTTGCCAGGGAGCCACACTCCCGGAAGGCCGGCTCGACCATTGTGCGACTCCGCTGCCGGCGGGGTCCACCCTGAGTCGAAAGGATTGATCGAGCCCGGTTGCCCACGTTCCATGTTCCCATTGACCGAGGGCTGTGGGCACCGCTTCCGATCCCATGACGTGAAATGCCTCCAAAGGGTCTTGGTTACCGGTAGCCCCCAACCTGAAAAAAACGCCTCCTCCATACGCACCGCCGCCCGGGCTGCCTCCGGTGGGAAGGATGACCTCCTCCCCGGCAAGTCCCGGCACCGTGCGGAAGAAGTGAAGGGTGCTGAAATTGTTCAGAGATCCCGCCAGTTCTTGCACCCAATGCAAGGACACGTCCCATCCCTGATCCGGTGGATTGAAGCACTTCCAGGCGAAAGCTGTCCCAGGGGACGATGCTTGCAGCGCCAAGGAATCACCTTGAATTAGCCACTGATCCAAATCTCCGGCCCAAGTGCCTTGTGCCGCCCCTTGCTCACATTCTCCTATGCCCCAGGCCATCATGATGGCCCAAGTGACGCCCCTCCATTTCCTGCCCATCTGCCCTGCACTGTGTGGGGCAAAGGTTGCGGAAACATCATCATTTTGCTGTCGACAGTTACAAATCAGAAAGGTGCATCCACAAATTGGGGGGAGGCGGTTAATTTGGCCAGCGCAAATTTGTGAATCCCAAAACCGGCTAATCGCATGATTTCACTTAGACTTGAAAACCGAAGAACAGCCTCTGGGATGAAAAGTGCAAACTGGGTTCTGGGCATTTGTATTGCGTTGTTAATCTGTGCTTTGGGGGGAGATTTGGCAGGCCAAACCATTTTGCGCGGCCGCGTGGTCGACACCGAAACACGCGAGCCCATCCTCGGGGCATCGGTATGGCTTGAAGGGACACAAGACGGCGGAACCACCAACGCTGAGGGGAAGTTCGAAGTCACCACGATGCGTCGGGAACCCGGAACCTTGGTGATTTCCATGGTGGGTTTTGTCCCCACGCGGAAGGAAGTTCCACTGCGACCGGCAGGAGGGGTACTGGTGCTGAATGACTTGGGGTTGCAAATCGCGGTGGTGGGTCTGCGTGAAGCCCAAATCATCGCCTCGGTGGCCCTGGATCGGGCTACCCCAGTGGCGTTGTCGACCGTGGACGTCCGAGAAATTGAGGCGCGGCAAGGCGACCGCGAACTGGTGGAGACCCTGAACATCACGCCGGGGGTGTACGCCACCAAATCGGGGGGGGGATTTGGAGATAGCCGAATCAACATCCGGGGATTTGACCAGCGCAATGTCGCAGTTCTGATCAATGGAATTCCCGTCAATGACATGGAGAACGGCTGGGTGTACTGGTCCAATTGGGCGGGATTGGGGGATGCCATCGCATCGGTTCAGGTGCAACGGGGTTTGGGTGCATCCAAGCTCGCGATCAATTCGGTGGGCGGAACGCTGAACATGGTGACGCGCGGCAGCGATGTCCAGCGCAGTGTCGCTTTGAGTCAGACCCTCACCGATTACGGACGATACAAAACCCTCCTTTCGCTGCATTCGGGGCGATTGCCTCGGGGCTGGGCCGTTTCTGCGGTGGGAAGTCGGACCACCGGCAATGCGTATGTGGATGCCACATTCGTAGATGCTTGGAGTTACTTTCTTTCAGCTACAAAGGACTTTGGCACGCATCGATGGGTATTCACCGCCATCGGGGCGCCGCAAATTCATGGCCAGCGCAGGGGTGCATTGACCGTGGAGCGGTTCAGGGACCTCGAGAATCTCGGTTACGAGGCCCATCGCTGGAATGACGATTGGGGATATCGAGAAGGA
>JBEEPJ010000044.1:0-12447 GCA_041191165.1 Bacteroidota bacterium
CGCCCCACCGCCACCCTCACATGACCATCCGACGGCATCACGTCATTCGTCGGATCAAAGTCCACCCAACCATTCACCGGACAAAACACCGACACCCACGCGTGAGACGCATCCGCCCCTTGCAACCGCTCCTGACCCTCCGGCGGAATCGTTCGCAAATACCCGCTCACATACCGCGCCGGTAAACCCAACGACCGAAGACACGCAATCATCACGTGCGCAAAATCCTGACACACCCCACGCCGATGTTTCCAAACCTCACTCAACGGCGTCGCAACCTCTGTCGCCATCGCATCAAACCGAAACTCGCGATGAATCCGACCCATTAAATTCGTCACCCCCTCCAACAGCGGAAGGCCTCCTTTCAAGACCAGCAATTCGGCCCCTTGCACGTCGAGAATCCAGGCCTGATAGCGGCCAGCATCGACCTGCTCACGCGCGAACAAGGACGTCAGAGTGATGCTGTTGATCGTCACCTCGGATTGATAGTTCACTTCAGGCCAAACCTCTTTATGCTCCTTCAAATCAAAAATGGAAGATGACTTTCCCTGGTTGTTCGCGATATGAAAAGCGTAGGGTTGGTCATCCACATCGGTGATGAGGGCATGCAATGCCAGCTGACGGTCATAACCCTGGATGTTCTGCGTCAATTGCGCATACACGTCCGGAATGGGTTCCACCCACAGCACGGCCAATCCATGGCGCGCATATTTGTCTCGCTCTTGGCCGGTGTTGGCCCCCACGTGCACCACCCCCGTGACGTCCAACAGGAAATCATCGGGTCCGGTTCGAATCAAACTCAACACCCGCCTCACCTTCGGAGAGACGCTGTTTTTCAGACGGGTTAGCAATTTGCTCATGGGGAGGGTATGTGCGTGTTCTGGATGGCCCCGTTAGTGAATCCCTGGAAGGACGGCCCGGCGGAGGGTGGTGCAGCCCGCCGGGGAGCAGGTGGTCACGAGGTAGAGGCCGGCGGGGAGCGCCACGCCGTCGGGCGCCGTGAGGAGGGCGGGCGGGTCGGAAAGGGCGGGCAGCCGCTCGTGGTGGAGGAGGGCGCCGGAGAGGGAGTGGATCCACCGCTCCGTGGGGGCGGCGCTGGCGCTGGCGTGGGGCGGGTCCGGCACCGCGACCGGGCCGCAGTCCCCGCCGTAGAGGTCCCAGACCACCGACCACTCCGCCCCGGCGTTGAGCGTCTCGGCGCGGTGCCAGAGCTCAGGATGGACGGAGTCGATGAGCTGCAGCCAGCCGACGAGGTCGCCGGAGGAGGCGGTGAGGGTGAGTTGGTGGCAGCGGGTTTGGTCTATACAAAAAACACCGGAAACAGCTTGATAACCAGCGCTCAGCGTCAACGCAAGCGCTTCACTCGCCAGCACCTCGCCCGTGTTGTGGTCCCGCCAGGTGGCCGTCCAAACCGCCTCCTCCCCCGCCGGCGCCAGGCCCTGCACGCTCAGCCGCACCGGCAGGCAATCGCCGGCCGCGCCCCCCGTCCAAGCGAAGGTCCGCGGGGTGAGCACGGTCGCAAAATCGCAGGCGGGCTCGGTCCCGAAGCCGGTCCACAAGCTCAGGTCCACGGGCACGTCCTCGGTGCCGCTCCAAGGCGACTCCAGGGCGAAGGTGTGGTCCGAGATGGACGACAGCCCGAAGAGGACGGTCTCGTGGGTGCCGAGCGGCGTGCCTTGGGCATCGACCAGGTTCCATTGGGGGTAGTCGAAGATCTCCGGGCTGCTGTTGGCAACCAAGAGCCGGGCCACCTGGGGGTCCCAGGGGTCGATCCACAGGCCCAGGATCTCCAATCCGTCGCAGTCGGACTGGGCCACGGCGAAGGCGGGCGAGAGCAGCGGGAGCAGCGCGAGCAGCGGGAGGACGGCGAGGCGGAGGCGCGGGGACGGCATGGCGTTTCGAATTCTCGGCGGAAGTTCGCAATTTCGCGGACATGAACCATTTCGCAGGCGTGAACCAGGGAGAAAAGGCGTACCGGGTAGCCGTGGTCGGAGCGACCGGGCTGGTGGGGGCACAGATGCTCGCCGTCCTGCGGGAGCGGCGGTTTCCGGTGGCGGAGCTGCTTCCCGTGGCCAGCGCCCGCAACGTGGGTCGGGAGCTGGACTGGGGGGGGCGCGGGGTGCCCGTGGTCTCGCTGGAGGCGGCGTGCGCGGCGGCGCCCGACTTCGCCCTCTTCAGCGCGGGCGGGGCGGTCAGCGCGGAGTGGGCCCCGCGATTCGCCGCAGCCGGCACCGTGGTCATCGACAACAGCAGCCACTGGCGGCTGGACCCCGCCGTGCCCCTGGTGGTTCCGGAAGTCAACGGCGGCGTGCTCCGCCGGGACCACCGGCTCATCGCCAACCCCAACTGCACCACCGCCCAGCTCGTGGTCGCCCTGGCGCCCCTGCACGCCGCCTTCGGGGTGGTCCGCGGCGTGGTGAGCACCTACCAGAGCGTGACCGGCACCGGCGCCGCGGCCATCGCCCAGCTCGAAGCCGAGCGCGCCGGCCGCACCCCCGACCCCGCCGTCTACCCGCACCCCATCGACCGAAATTGCATCCCGCACTGCGATAGCTTCGGGGCGGACGGGTATACGAAGGAGGAGATGAAGGTTTGGCATGAGACCAAGAAAATCCTCGGAGACGACCGCGTGGCCATCAGCTGCACGGCGGTGCGGGTCCCCGTGGTGGGCGGGCACAGCGAATCCGTGTACCTCGAGCTGGAGCGCGATTTTCAGCTCGACGACATCCGGGCCGTGCTGGACCGGGCGCCCGGCCTCGAGGTGGTGGACGATCCCGCGCAGAACCGCTACCCCATGCCGCGTGACGCCGCAGGCAAGGACGCTGTTTTTGTAGGCCGAATCCGGCGCGACCTCTCCCACCCCCGGGGCCTCCACCTGTGGATCGTCGCGGACAACCTCCGCAAAGGCGCTGCCACCAACGCCGTCCAAATCGCCCAAGCCGTCGCCGCCCTCCACACCACCGCCTCCGACCGCTGACCGTCAGCGCTTGCCCCGCAACACCTTGCCCAGCCCCTTGCCGATGCGCTGCACCGTCTCGATGCCCTTGGTAAGCGGCTCCGAGGAGACATCCTCATAACGTTCTGACTTGAACGTCTGACCGAAAGACTGCGGGTAGATCACCATCCGGTCGTTGTCGGCGAAGTACTTCTCCATCTTCTCGGGGATCCCGTCGAGCACGGGCGCATAGGACGGGGAGTCCCGGCGGGCGGAGATGAGCACCAGCAAATCATCGGGCCTCACATCCCGGGAGAGAATCAAGAAATCCTCCCACGACGCGAAAGGGGCGAATGCGCCTGGGGTGGGGAGTTTGGCCTGCAGACAGAAGCGTTCGATGGCTTCCCAGGTGCTCGGCGTCGCGCGGAAAGTCACAGGAATGCTCAACTCGCGGGCCAGTTTGCTGATTTTTCGCACCCACAACCCGAAGCCATTTTCCTTCTCAGCCCATTCCGGCACCACCACGAAGAGCCGTTTGTGGGCGACCAGCGGTTTGGAGAACTGGCACACCAAGGTGGTCTTGTCCGAGTGCTCGAGCAGGTAGCCCAGCTTCTCCCCCATGAGCTTGTCGATGAATCCCACGCGTGCCGGCCAGCCCAGCACCACGAAGTCCGCCATCAGCTCCCGCGAGATGCGCGCGATGCCGCTGGCCGGATTGTGATCGATGGTCGCTACGATGTTCACCTGGGTCTCTGTGGCCGAGGCCTGACGCACCGTATCCTCCAACTTCGCGCGGGCCCGAAGGATGTTCGCCTCGGCGTCTGCATCGTTCGAAACCACCGTCAACAGCGAAATGGGCTGCACGGACTTGACTTCCTTGAGCAGCACGGCGAAGTCCAGCAACGGGGGGATGTTCGCCAAATTCGAAATGGGCAACAATATGTGCTCACTCGGCGCCTCCAACCGCGCAGGGGCCTCCTCCAACTGGTCGGCCCCGGCGAGCACCCCCCGGGCGGCCCGCTCCGTCGCGAAGGAGGCCACGATGCAGGTGATCAAGATCAGGACGATGGTCCCGTTGAGGATGTTGTCGTCGAGAATTCCCGCCCGGTAACCCACCAAAATCACGGCTAGCGTGGCGGCCGCATGGGCTGCACTCAGCCCAAAAATCAGCTGTCGCTGGGCCGCGCTGAATCGAAAACTCCACTGTGTAAACAACGCCGCCAACCACTTCCCCATCAAGGCGACCGTGGTCAACGCGCCCGCCACAATCAAAGCCTGGGGCCCGCGAAACAGCACACTCACATCGACCAGCATCCCCACGCTGACTAGAAAGAATGGAATGAACAAAGCGTTGCCCATGAACTCGATGCGGTTCATCAGGGCCGAGCTGTGGGGCACGAGTTTGTTCAAGGCCAAACCCGCCACAAACGCCCCGATAATCGGCTCCACCCCTGCCACCTCGGCCAGAAAAGCCGCAAAGAAGACAACCGACAGCACGAAGATGTAATGCGAGTGCTTCTCGCTCTCCAGCACCCGGAAGAACCACTTCGCAATTCGGGGAATCACCAGGAACATGATCGCCGAGAAAATCGCCAGCGAAACGCCCAGCCGGATCCAGAACTCCGCATTCAAAGTCCCCGCCTGGTTCCCCATGATGACCGCGAGCATGATCAAAACCGCCGTGTCCGTCAAAATCGTCCCCCCCACGGCCACCGCCACGGCCTGGTTCTTGGTCACCCCCATCTTGCTCACGATGGGGTAGGCGACCAAGGTGTGGGTGGCGAACATGCTCGCCGTCAGAAAAGATGCATTGAAGTCATACCCCAACAAGTAATGACAAACCGGAAATCCCAGCCCGATGGGCACGGCGAAGGTGAACAATCCGAAGAGCAAACTCTTGTTCCGATGGGCCTTGAACTCCTTCAAATCCAGCTCCAGCCCTGCGATGAACATGATGTACAGCAACCCGATGGTCGAGAACAGGTCGATGGCATTATCCTTCTCCAGGATCCCGAGCCCGTGCGGCCCGATGGCCACCCCCGATAGAATCAACCCGATGATGCCCGGAATCTTGATGCGCCGCAACAAAACCGGGCTCAACAAGATGATGAGCAGGATGAGCGAAAAAATCAGCACCGGATTTTGCAGCGGTAGCGCAAACTCGTGCATCAGGTGTTGGAAAAAATCTGCCATAACTTGCCGGAAAGTTACAATTCAACTGCCATGCTCACGCCCAACGTCGGAACCCGAGACAAGTTCATCCGAACCCTGATCGCAGTAGGCCTGGCCCTGCTCTCCTACTTCAACGTGCTGACCGGCGCATGGGGCATGGCCGCACTTGGCGTGGCCGTCGTGCTGCTCCTGACCGGGACTTTCCGCTTCTGTCCGCTCTATCGTCTGCTGGGCGTGCGCACCTGCCCCCTGCCCGACGGCAAGAAGTGATGCGCCCCCCTTCTGGCATGAAAAAAGCCGCTGGCGTCCGGAGACACCGCGGCTTTATTTCGAGCGGAGGGACTGGGACTCGAACCCAGGGACCAAGAACCTCGGTCACAGCTTAGCAGGCTGCTGCATTACCACTCTGCCACCCCTCCATCCACAAACAGAACGGGTCGTTTGCGGAGCGCAAATGTAGGACAAGAATTAAGGAGCGATGCGCTTGGAATGAAGGAAATTTGGCGTACCTTTTAGGCACAATTCTCGAAATCCGCAAATCAACCCAATCACACATGAAAAAAGTATTGATCCTCAGCGCTTTTGCATTCTTCGCAATCGCCGCTAGCGCACAGACGCAAGGTCCGGAGAAGGCACCCAAGGCGAAGAGCGAGGCTCCCGCTGCCCGTGCGCCCAAGTCTGCGACCACCACTGGCCGCAATGCAGGCATCTCTTCAGGAGAGGCCAGCGACAAGGATGCCCAGCAACAACAGCAACAAGAAAAAGGAGCTGAGAACAAAGGTGGCGCTTGCACCGATGGCAAGTCTGCTGCTGCTGGTTGCTGCGACAAGAAGGGATCTGCTTCTACCGGTGAAAAAGCTGCAGGTTGCTGCGCAGGCAAGTCCGCTGAAGGCGGTTCTTGCGCTGGAAAAGCACAGGCCGCTCCGAGCCAGAAGCCCAAGGCGAACTAATCCCTCCTCCGGGAGGATCAGGGCCACGAACGTCATCCTCGTGAACGCCTGTTGGTGAATCTTTCGTTGTACCCGGCCAAGGTTGCCATCAAACAACAGACCACACCTACGCAACAGGCAGAGACTTGCTTCAGTCGATACTGAGGTGGACAGATGTGACATCGTGGCAAGGAAGACCAAATCGCGGCACGGAAACGTGCTGAACCCTTGCCAGAAAGACTTGAAAGGAAGCCCCGGGGAGACCCGGGGCTTTTTCATGTATCTACCCTCGAGGGTTGCGAGGGGGAATTTGAGTCTGGGTCAGCCGACGCGCTCGGCGACATAATCACCGATGGCCAGGGCGGCTGTCGCCGCCGGGGAGGGGGCGTTGAGCACGTGGATGTTCTCGCCGGCGGCGAAGATGCGGAAGTCGTCCCGGGTGTCGCCGTCCTGGGCGAGGAGCAGGGCGCGGACGCCGGCGCGCCCCGGGGTGATGTCCTCTGGCGTGAGCGAGGGGACCAGCCGCTGCAAGGTGCGGAGGAACAGGGCCTTCGAGAAGGCGCGGCGGTACTCATCGATGCCGAATCGCATGTTCTGCATGAAAAGCTTCCAGGTGCCGCCGTAGGTGAGGGCTTCCCAGGTGTCCCGCAGGTCAAAGTCCGTCTTGCCATAGCCTTCCCGCTTGAAGGAGAAGACTGCGTTGGGGCCGCATTCCACGCCCCCGTGAACCATGCGGGTGAAGTGGACCCCGAGGAACGGGAAGTCGGGATTGGGGACGGGGTAGATGAGGTTGCGCACCTTGTGCATGGCGTGGGGCTCGAGCTCGTAGTAGTCCCCGCGGAAGCCCACCACCCGTTCCGACAGATCCACCCCGTCCTTGCGGGCGAGCCGGTCCGCCTGGAGGCCCCCGCAGACCACGAGGTGCCGGCAGGTGATGGACTCCGCGGCCGCCAGCGCATCGGGGACCGAGAAAGTGGCGGAAGGCCGGTGGCCGTGGACGATGCCCGGCGTGGCGGAGAGGCGGGGCGTGCGGCGGACCCGCAACCGCGTCTCGCCTCCCTCCCGCGCGATGTCCACCACCTCCCGCTCCAGCAACACTCCGCTCCGGGGCTGCAGGCCGCAGGCCACCTGGGCCATCCGCTCCGTCGCCGTGCGGAAGTCGATGATGCCCGTGCAGGGTACATATAAGGCGTCGATGCCGGCGCAGTGCGGTTCGATTTCGCGAAGCTGGGCGGCGGAGATGCGTTCGAGGCCTTCGATTTGGTTTTCCAAACCCGTCTGGTAAATCTTCTCCAAGCGCGGCACCTCCGACGCATCCACAGCGACCACCACCTTTCCGCAAACGTCGTGCGGTACCTGATGTTCGCGCGCGAAGGCCACAAGTTCCCGCCGGCCTTTCACGCAATTCTGGGCCTTGAGCGAGCCCGGCTTGTAGTACAGGCCCGAGTGGATGACCCCGGAATTGTTGCCCGTCTGGTGATGCGCGAGCCCGGCCTCCTTCTCCACCAGCAGCACCCGCCAGTCGGGATGACGCCGCTGGACTTGGTAAAAAGTCGCGGCTCCGACGATGCCCCCACCGACGACCACCGCGTCGAAATGCGTCTCTGCGCGTTGTGCGTTTGCGTTCATGTGCGCCAAAAATACAGCCTGCGGTCCGGGGACGTATATTCGCCGACCATGAGTGCCCCACTTCCGGCCTTGGAGGGCCTTTCTGCAGGCCAAACCGCCCAAATCCAGCGTGCTTGGACCATGTACGATTGGGCGAACAGCGTTTACTCCCTGGTCATCACGACGGCCATCTTCCCCATCTTCTTCAACCAGGTGACAGGGTCGCGCGAGGTGGGCGATTTGCTCGGTGCGCTCGACCGTTATGACGAGACGGGCACGCTGCGCATGGACACGGTCCGGTTCTGGGGGGTGGAGCTGGTGAACACCCAGCTCTACGCTTACGTGCTGGCCTTCTCGTTTCTGGTGGTCATCCTGCTCAGCCCGCTGCTCAGCGGCATGGCGGACTACGCGGGCAAGAAGCGGTTCTTCATGAAGGTCTTCTGCTACCTCGGCAGCGCTTCCTGCGCGACCATGTACTTCTTCCAGCCCGAACATCTCGAATGGAGCATGACTTCGCTGTTCCTGGCGAACATCGGCTTCTGGGGCAGCCTGGGATTCTACAACGCCTTCTTGCCCGAGATCGCCCCGCGCGCGGAGCAGGACCGTCTCGGCGCCCGCGGGTACATCATGGGCTACCTCGGGAGCCTGACCCTGCTCATCCTCTGCCTGGGCCTCATCCTGGGCGTAGGGCCGCACATGACCCGCTGGGCTTTCGTGCTGGTCGGGGTTTGGTGGGTGAGCTGGGCGCAGTGGCCCTTCCGCTACCTGCCCGCAAACCCCTACCACCACAAGCCCGAGGGCAACCTCCTCCTACAGGGTTTCCGCGAGCTGCGCGGGGTGGCCCGGGAGTTGCGCGGTCAACGGTCCTTGAAGCGCTACCTCCTGTCCTTCTTCATCCTGTCCATGGCCTTGCAGACCATCATGCTCATGGCGTCCTCCTTCGGCATCAAGGAAGTTCGGCTGGCCAGCGACCAACTCATCGTGGCCATCATCGCCGTGCAGTTGCTCGCCATTCCGGGGGCTTACCTCGTGGCGTACCTCTCCGGCCGGTTTGGAAACCTGCCCACGCTGATGGGGTGCATCGCGGTATGGGTGGGCGTGTGCCTGTATGCCTATGTGGGCGTCCGGACGGTGGAGGGCTTTTTCGTGGCCGCCGGGGTCATCGGCTTCATGATGGGCGGTACCCAAAGCCTCAACCGGTCGACGTATGCGAAGATGTTGCCGGACACCGAGGACCACGCCTCTTACTTCAGCTTCTATGAAGTGCTCGAGAAGGGCGGGCTCATCATCGGCATGTTCAGCTGGGGCTACATCGAAGGATTTACGGGCTCCATGCGGGAGAGCGTGCTGGTGCTCATCATCTTCTTCGCTGCGGCGCTGGCCGTATTGTTGTCCGGGCTGCGGCGGGGTTCAACGGTGCAGGCTTGAACGGGGGCTGGCACGGAGTTTGGGGATACCGCATTCCGTGGTTAACTTGGCCCGCAAATGGGCCATTGCCTCCCGCCGGGTCGGCGGAGATGTGAAGGACTGTTTTACAATTACAAGTTTCTGAAAATGAACGGATTCAATTCAGCTCGCCACCGGGAGACCCCAGGGTTCCCCTCGGTACTTTCAGCAGTGTGGGGTTTGGGAATCTTGCTGGGCTTGCTCTGCGCAGTTCCCGGAACAACGGTTTGGGCACAAGAGGAGGAAGAGGAGGAAATCAACCTCGTGCCCAACGGGAGCTTCGAGGAAGCAGATGTGAAGCGGCTGAAGGCCTACGGAGAGTTGGTGGCCCTTTGCAAGCCCTGGTTGTCGCCCACTGCGGCCCAGCCGGACCTCTTTGCCACGGGCATGAAGTCGGAAAAGGTGAACCTGCCCAAGAACTTGTACGGGGTGCAGGAGGTCAGCGATGGCAGCAACTGCGCCGGTATCCGCGCGCTGAGCAAGGATGCCAAGTTGCCCCGCACGTACCTGCAGATTCCTTTGACGGAGAAATTGGAATCAGGCCAAATGTATTGCGTCTCCTTCGACATTTCCTTCGCTGAGAATTCGCGTTTGGCCTGCAATGACATCGGAGTCGTATTCAGCGACCGGAAATTGGCCCAAAACAACACGGGATCCATCGTACGCGATGCCCAGGTGCGGCATACCACCAACAAGGTCATCGAGTTTGGGGAAGGCTGGGAGTCGATCTGCGGCACGGTCATCGGAACGGGCGTCGAGGCTTACCTCATCCTCGGGGGCTTCGGCAGCGATGCGGCGGTCAAGACCACCAAGCCCAAGCGCCCCACCGGCATCACGGGTACCCAGCTCAACCACGCGTACTACTACATCGACAACATCCGGGTTTATCCTGTGACGGCGAAGAGCCAGTGCTCCTGCGGCGGAGGCAACGAGGCGAAGACCAGCATGGTTTACGGGTCCTCCATCGTGCTCAACGACAACATGACGGACGAGGATATCATCAGTGTATCAGCCGTTTACTTCGGTTACCTCAAGCGGTCTGCCACCTCCGCAGGGGACGAGACGGTCGCAAAACTCGCGGCCATCCTCAAGGCCCATCCGTCCTGGAAGTTGAAAATCGTGGGTTACACCGACGATGACGAGTTCAACGAAGGCAAGGTCAACGCGCGGTATCAAGGCCTGGGCCAGCAGCGCGCCGAGGCCATCCGTGACGCCCTCGTGCAGCAAGGCATCTCCATCGACCGGCTCCAGCTCGAGAGCCGGGAGAACAACGACCCTGCATCCACCCGCGACACGGAGATCAGCCGGGCCCAGAACCGCCGGGTGACGTTCACGCTGATCAAGTAAGCGGCCTTGCCGGGGATCCTGTGGGCGAATGCCTCCCGGCTTGTCGGGGGGGTGCTGACCTGCTCCGCGGGTCTGGGCGCCATGTGGGGGGGCTTGCCGGTGGAGGGAAAAGGGCAGGATGGAACCAATCTGGTTTGGAACGGCAGCTTTGAAGAACGGACGTGGTGTCCGGCGCAATACAATTCGTCGGAACTCCGCACGCTCAAACATTGGGCGCAGCCTGGGGCGGCAACGCCAGATCACTTCGACGCCTGCGGCTCGGATGCCGGCGTGCCGCGCAACACCTTCGGCTCGCAGGCCGCCCTCTCTGGGCAGGCGTATGCCGGGGTGGTGGTGCATAGCGAATCGAAGCGGGAGTACCGGGAATACTTACAGGCGCCGTTGAGCCGCCCGTTGCGCAAGGGCGAGTGGGTCTGCGTGTCTTGGTGGGTATCCGTGGCGGAGGAGGGCCGGTTGGTGTGCGACGGGATGGGGGCTTACCTATCGGATAAGCCGGTGAAACAGAAGGGCGAGCAGCGCATCGAGGTGATGCCCCAGATCGACAACCCCCGGTTGCACATGCTCAGCGATGTGCACAGTTGGATCAAGTTGAGCGATGTGGTTCAGGCGAGCGGCGGCGAAGCTTGGATCACGTTGGGGAACTTCCGGCCGCCCACCTCGCTGGTGATCTTGGAGCGGGGGAAGACCTCGGCCACAGCGAGCAACTGGGCGTACCTCTATGTGGACGATGTCGTGGTGGAGCCGGTGAGCCAGCCGGCGGACTGCTCCTGCCTCAACGACAAGTACCAAGCCGAGGTGACAGATCCCCCCTGGGAGGTGTTTCTGGTGGACCGCTGGGATCCGGAGGCGGTGCTGTTCGCTTTTGACCGGGCGGATTTGGACTCGGTGGCGCAGCAGCAGTTGCAGGAACTCGCTCGGACCTTGCGCCAGAACCCCTTCCTCTCCATCGAGGTGAACGGGCATACGGACATCGTGGGGCCTGATGGCTACAACTTGGAGCTCAGCGAACGGCGGGCGCGGGCGGTGATGGCCTACTTGGTAGACCAGGGCGTGGCGCCGCAGCGCATGGAGCTGGCGTACCACGGCAGCCGGTTGCCCACAGCGGACAACGAAACGCCGGATGGTCGCCGCCAGAACCGGCGGGTGGAATTCGAGGTGCTCGAACACGCCTTTCTGCCGCGCAACCCCTGAGTGCTCCGGTCAGTGCAGGATCTTGAAGACCGCCTCGCGGAGGAGCATGCCGTCGGTCAGCGACTGATTTTGCTGGCCTTTTGAGCGGCGGTCGGCTTCGCGGAGGTAGCCGAAGATGCGCCCCACCTTCGCAGGGGGATAGTTTCGGGCGGCAGCGGCGTATTGCTTGACGGCAAAGGGCGCGCACTTGAGAGCCGCTGCGGCGGCGCTGGCATCGGATGGATTCTTGAGCCCATGGTAGATGAAAACCTTGGCAAAAAAGGACGACAGCAACGGGGCGATCATGGCAACGGGGTGGTCCTTGGGGTTTGCTTCGAAGTACTGGACGATGCGGTTTGCCCGCATCACGTCTTTTTCCGCCAGGGCATTCTGCAACTCGAAGACGTTGTAATCCTTGGAGATACCGATGTGGGTCTCGATGTGTTCCGGCGTGATCTTGGTGCCGGCAGGAAGCAGGATGGAGAGCTTCGTGAGCTCGTTCATCACCTTGGAGAGGTCGTTGCCCAAGTGCTCCGCAAGCAGGGTCGCCGAGGGGCCGTCGATCTTGAGCCCCACCTCCCCTACCGTCTCCGAAATCCAGGCGGGGAGCTTGTAATCCCGGACCTTTTCGCTCAGGAAGAGCAGGCCGTGCTGGCTGATGTTCTTGACGGCCTTGAGCCGCCCGTCCGCTTTCTTGCCCTTGAAGCAGAAGCACAGGACTGTGGTGCGGACCGGGGAGGCGGCGTAGCTCTCGAGCTGGGCGAGCTCGGTGGTCCGGCGCCAGCAGGCCAGGTCCTGGGCCTCCCGCACCATGACCAGCTGGCGGTCCGCCATCATCGG
>JBEEPJ010000045.1:0-24380 GCA_041191165.1 Bacteroidota bacterium
CTGCGCGGAAGGCTTCTTCGTCGCCCCCACCATCATCGAGGGCCTCGACCCCCTATGCGCCGTGAATCAAGAGGAGATCTTCGGGCCCGTCATGACCCTGCAGCGGTTCAAGGGCGAAGCCGAGGCGCTGGAGTTGGCGAATGCCACGGAATATGGACTGGCGTGTACGATATGGACTGAAAACCTGGGGAAAGCGCATCGCATGGCTGCGGGCATTGCATCAGGCATCGCCTGGGTCAATTGCTGGCTGGAGCGGGACTTGCGGATGCCCTTCGGCGGCGTGAAAAACTCAGGTGCAGGCCGGGAAGGCGGAATCGAGTCTCTCCGGTTCTTTTCTGAACCCCAAAGCGTCTGTGTTTACGTGGGAAATTGACCCCGCCTCAAGATCGAAGCCCGGGACAGCAATCAATCCAGCATCCGCTGGCGCTTGTTGCCATTGGTCAGGAACCAAGCCAAGTGGCAATCTACCCAACCCATGATTTTGCGAATCAGCACCATGTTCAGCGGATGTGAATTGACCTTCTTTGTAGCGTGAAATTTACATGAAACTTTCAGCAACTCCAAGCCTGTTTGTTCATATAAACACTTGATTGTTTATAAAGTTTGGCTTATGCGACGGCTCCCGATTCCGCTTCCCTGAACTTGTCAGGTCAAATTCGCTCTCCGATGAAACCCCAATTCCCCCTCCTTTTGTTGAGCATCACCTGGGTTACGGGCTGTGTTTTGCCCAAGAAACACGCGGAGATTCAGACCCAGCTCGAGCAAGCGCAATCGCGAAACCTCCAATGGGAACAGGCCGCCCAAGAGGCCGAAATCGCGCAGCGGGAGATGAAGGGTCGCATCGAAGTGCTCGAGTCTGACCGCAGCGCCCTCTCTGCGGACACGGCGGCGAAGGGCAAGTCGCTGATGGAGGCCCAAGCGCAAATCCAGAACCTGCAGCAGCTCAACGAGGTACTCAACGAACAAAGCTCGGCCCGCATGGCCGCCATCAACGCGGAGAACCGGGCCCTCCTCACGGACATGGCGCGGATCCGAACCGAACTCCAGCGCCAGGAGGACTCGCTCAAGGTGCTGGACGAAGGCCTCCGGAGCCGCAGTGCAGAACTCGCAGAGCGCTCCCAGCGGGTGCAAGAACTGGAAACCGCGCTCGCCGCGCGGGAAGAGGCCGCCAATGCCCTGCGCAACCGGGTCGCGCAAGCCCTGCTCGGATTTGCGGACAAGGGACTCACAGTCGAGCAGCGTGACGGCAAGGTCTATGTGAGCCTGGAGGCGAAATTGCTCTTCCCCTCGGGCAGTACGGTGGTGAATCCGGAGGGGAAGAAGGCGTTGCTGGATTTGGCCTCTGTCATCGCCGCATCCCAAGATCTGGAAGTCATCGTCGAGGGGCACACGGACACCGATGCGCTGCGCTCTGCCGCGATTCCCCGGAACAACTGGGAGCTCAGTGTCTTGCGCGCGACGGCCGTGGTGGAAATTCTGACCCGCGACGGAAAGGTGGCGCCCGAGGTGCTGACCGCGGCCGGTCGGAGCGAATACCATCCGGTCGACGAGACGGACAAGGCGCGCAACCGGCGCATCGAAATCGTGCTGGCGCCCGACCTGGACGCGCTGTTCGAAATCATCCGCAACTGACCCCTCCGAGGCCTCCGGCGCGACGCGGGTGCCGGCGAATGCCCGCCGCGCCACACCCCGCCTGGGGGTCTCAATCCGATGCTTACTGAATGGGCAGCGTGAAGGAACCCTGCGAGATGGTTACGCTGTTGCCTTCATCGTTGAGCATGGTGCCGTTGAAGGTGCCGACCACGATGCCCCCGGCCTCCGGGATGACGTAACTCACCGTGACGTTCACCGCACCGCCGTTCGCGGTGGTGAACTGGATGCCACCGACCGCTTGGTAAGCCCCGACCCCGAGGGGGGCGGTGGCGGGCGACAAGCTCACCACAGAACCATTGTTCCAACCCACCACAGGGGGCTCGGGCAGGGCCAGGGCGATGCCTTGCGTGGTCACCGAAAGGCCGCCGATGGTGATGGTGCCCGAGGCATCGATCTCGGCCGTGGCTTCGAAGTCTGCGATGATGGTTTGGCCGTTTGCCTTCCAGGTCAGAATGGCCGCACATTCGGGACAGGTTGAGCCCCCGCAGTCGATGTAGAGTTCATCGCCATCGAGCAGTCCATTGGTACAATCGCCATCGGTCGAGCAGGGGTCGCAGTTGGGGCCGCCGCAGTCGATGCCGATTTCCTCCCCGTTCATGAGGTCGTCCACACAGCTCGGGCAGGCATCGCAGTCCGGGCCGCCGCAATCCACCCCTTCCTCGAGGCCGTTGAGCAACCCGTCCCCGCACAATTCGCCGCAGGCCACCCCGGTGGTGCCCCCGCAATCGATGCCCGTTTCGCCCGGATCCAACTGGCCGTTGAACGAGGGGTCGCAGGGCTCACATTCCCCACCGCAATCCACCCATTGCTCTCCGAGAAGCGGGTCGTACTGGCCGTTTTCGCAAGGATCGCACGCAGGACAAATCGGCCCCCCGCAATCGATCAACTCTTCGTTGTTGTTGAGAATGCCGTCGTAGCAGTTCTCGGGAATCTTGTTGTCATCGTTGAGACAACCCACGCCGAGGAGGACGACCAAGGATGCGAAAAAAACCTGAGCCAAGCGCGAGCCTGAGGCCCGAAAGGCGGCAGAGAAGGAAGGGAGATTCATTCGATTGCGGAATAGACCGTGCCAAGATAAGGTGAAGGGTTCGACCGCCGGAGAAAAATCCCGAACTTCGCTCCGCACCCCGCCGATGGAAACCACCCCTTGGATTGCCGAACCCCAGCCGGATTTGATGACGGTATCTCGCCTGCGAAAGGACGCGGGATTGTCGTGGATGGTTGCGTGGCTGCTCGCCCAGCGCGGGGTGGTCACCGGGGCGCTGGCCCGCGAATTCCTCAACCCGGTGCCGGAGCAGATGCACGACCCCTATCGCATGCGCGACATGGACAAGGCCGCCGAGCGGTTGCATCGAGCGGTACAGAACCATGAGCGCGTGCTGGTCTACGGGGACTACGATGTGGATGGCACCACCTCGGTGGCGCTGGTGGCGGGATTTCTCAAGGGCATCGGACTCAAGGAAGTGCGCACGTACGTGCCCCACCGTTACAACGAGGGCTACGGCGTGAGCTCGGAAGGCATCGCCTATGCCGGCAGCATGGGCTGCACGCTGATGATCACCCTGGACTGCGGAACGAAGGATTTTGACCCGCTGGATTTGGCCCGCGAAGCGAACATCGACGTCATCGTGTGCGACCACCACCTCCCCGAGGCGAAGTTGCCGCACGCGTACGCCATCCTCAATCCCAAGCGCTCCGACTGCCTCTACCCCTTCAAGGAACTCAGCGGTTGTGGGGTGGCTTTCAAGCTCTTGCAAGCCCTGGCGGGGATGATGGAGTTTCCGCCGGACCAAATCTTTCACGAACTGGACCTCGTCGCGGTGAGCATTGCCGCGGATTTGGTCGAGCTCATGGGCGAAAACCGGGTCATGGCCCACCTCGGGATGCAGCGGCTGCGCGATCTCAACCGGCCGGGCATTCGGGCCATGCTCTTCGCGGCGGACATCCATGAACCGCCTTCGACCATCCGCGACATCAGCTTCACCCTCGGGCCCCGCATCAATGCTGCGGGCCGGATGGGACACGCCCAGGTCGCCGTCAACCTGCTGCTCGAGGAAAGCGACGCAGACGCCCTCGAGAGCGCCAAGACCCTGGAGGAGCTCAACCGGGCCCGGCGCACCGTGGACGAGTCCACCACCCGCAAGGCCATCGAATTGGTCGAGCGGGACGACAAAAACGCGTACTGCAACATCGTCTGGGGCAAGGAATGGCATCGCGGGGTGGTGGGCATCGTAGCCAGCCGGCTGGTGGAACACCGGTATCGCCCCTCCATCGTCTTGTCGGAGGAGGAGGGCATGCTCATCGGCAGCGCCCGCTCCGTGGACGGGGTGGACATCCACCGCGCCTTGGGAGAATGTGCGGACCTGTTGACGCAGTTTGGCGGTCATCCCATGGCGGCGGGGTTGCAGCTCCCCAAAAAGGACCTGGCCGCCTTCCGGGAGCGGATTGAGTCGGCGGTAAAACTGCAATTGTCCAGCGAGATGCCGCAACCGCAGATCCGCTATCACCTGGAGGTCGAACTCGAGGACCTGACATTGGACAATTACTTCGCACTTCAGCAGCTCGAACCTTTCGGTCCCGGCAACCCGTCTCCCGTGTTTGTGGCCCGCGGCGTCCAACTGGCGCGGCCCGCCCGGACGGTGGGGACGGAGGGCAAGCACCTGAAACTGCTCATCGCCTCCCCCGCACATTCCGGAGGCACGATCGAAGCCGTGGGATTCAACCTGGGCGCGCTCAAGTCGGATCTCGCCCGCTGGGGAGCAATCGACATCGCCTTTCAATGGGTGCGCAACACCTGGCAGGAAATGAGGTCAGCCCCGGATGCGGTCAAGCTCAACCTTCACTTGTTGGCGGTGAAGCCCAGTGCAAGACGTGCTGCGGATAAGGAATGACCACGCCGGACTCGCGGAGCGCCTTTTCCACCGCGTACCGCACCTCGCTCGCCGTGACCTCCCGCAGCCACGCATCCGCCGTCCAGAACCGCAGTTCAAAGCGCAGGCCATTGTCGCCAAACTCCCGCAGCAACACCCGGATTTCCTGATCCTGCGCCACCCCTTCCACCCCCGTAGCCGCCTGGACCAGCAGGGCCTGAACCCGGCGGACATCCGACCCGTATTCCACCGTTACGGTGATGTCCACACGGGTGTGCTCCTGGCCTTGGGAGAGGTTTTTTACGGTTTGGCCTAAAACCTGACCGTTGGGCAAGACGAGCAACTCCCCACGCCGGTTCACCACCCGGGTCGACCGCAAGTCGATGCGCTCCACCCGCGCCACATCGCCTTCCACCTGCATCGTGTCGCCCACCCGCAGCCCGCCCTCGAACAGCATCACAAACCCGCTGACCACGTCGTTGAAAAACCCCTGCAACCCGATGCCCACGCCGACCAGCAAGGCCGCCGAACCCGTGAGCAAGATGCTCAAGTCGATGCCGATGGTTTGGAGCGCCACCACCGCGCCGATGATGTAGACCAAGGTCCGGATCAATCGCTTGATGGTGAATCGCTTGCCCAGCTCCACCTCCCGCTTCTTCATCCAGCGGTTCACCAGCCTGATCAGCACCCAAAGCAGGAGCTGCGTCACGATGAGCACAGAAACCATCACCAGGCCGTCCAGCACGGACAGGCTGTACGCGCCCAGTTGGACTTTGAGCTCCAACAGTTTCTTCAACTCAGCCAGGGTAAAAAGCAAGGTCATGGTCGCTGGGCTTGCAGGATTGGGGAACAGAAGTCAGTCGTTGGGCAGGATGGTCGTGCCGAAGTAACGCGCGAGTTCGACCTTCACCTTGTCGAGGGCCATCAGCTCCAACATGCGTTCCTTCAGTATGTTTTCTTGTTCATTTTCAGGCATATAGGCCAAACCCTCCAGCACCGCATGCACCGCCTGCATCTGCCGCTGGAGATCGTCCAGTCGCAGGTGATGCAGGGCATCCGCCAAGGCTTTTTCCAGGCGATCGGACTCCAGCTCGGGATAGATTTGGTGCTTCGTGGCCCAGTTTTCGCTCACGACGTGCTGGACCATCAAGGCGTCCGCCACCACGGATTGCAGGGCGGGGTCGGGCACCTGCAGCAGGCGAGCCATCTGGGGGACTTCGCCGCGGTCCAAGGCCTCGGCGGCGAAGGTGACGATGCGCTGGCACTCCCGGTGCTGAATGGCGATGGCCTCGCTGTGGAGGTGGTGCAAAACCCACTCGGCGAAGGGGACGCGAACGCGCTCGGTGCCGCCGTCGGGTTGGGTCACGGGGACGTCGACGGGATGGCCGCCGTAGTTGAGCAGGAGGCGAACGAGGTCCTTCTCGAGGAGGTGGCGGCGCGGGGCGTGGGGCCGGAGTCCGGTGGGGAGGGGCCAGTCGAGGTCGTCCGGGTATGCGCCGGGGTCGCCCGGGTAGGGAGCGGGGTGCGCGCCGGGGTAGGCGTCCGGGTGCGCGCCGAGTTCGGCCGCCGAGGGAGGTGGCGCAGGAAGGGTGTCCAGGTCCGGAATCCACGAAGGCGGCTCGTCCGCGCCGGGGTCCGCGCCGGCGGGGAAGGGCGGGGACGGCGGGAGCGGGGGCGGCGCGTCGTCCCAGCCGGGAATGGACCCGGACGCCACGTGGGCCGGGGGGGACGGCAAGGTCCATTCCCGGTCGACGGCGTCCCCGGCGGGCGCGGCGGGGTCGGCGGCGTCCCAGCCGGCCGGCGTCGCCCAGTCCGGGACCTCGGCCGGCGGAGGGACGGGCCAGCCTGGCTCCGCTCTGGCGCCCCAGTCCTCCGCCTGGCCTCCGGGGCCGGGCTCGGCCGGCAGCGGGGGAGCTGGGGGAACCGGCGGCAGGGGCGGGATGGGCGGGGCGTACCGTGCCCCCTCACCCCGGCCGCCCTCGCCGCGCCCGCCCTCGCTCCGCCGCGCCCGCTCTCGCTCCCGCTTCGCCCGTTCCCGTTCCCGCACCGCCTCCTTCTCCCGCTCCTCGGCGCGGCGCAGCACCGCCTTGTTCACCTCGCTCACCAACAACCCCTCTGAAACCCCCAAAAGTCCCGCCGATTGCTGGATGAACACGCTTCGCTCAATGCTGTCCGGAATCACGGCAATGGACCCCACCACCGAGCGGATGACCTCTGCGCGGCGGAGCGGATCCGACCCGGCCTCTCCGAGCAACGTCCGGATTTTGAACGACACGAAGTCCTCGGCCCGCTCGGCGATGAATGCCTGAATCGCCTCCGACCCCACTTTGCGCGCGTAGCTGTCCGGGTCGTCTCCGTCGGGGAAGAGCAGCACCTGCACCTTGAGTCCCGCCTCGAGCAGCAAATCGATGCCCCGCAGCGAAGCGCGAATGCCCGCCGCATCGCCGTCGAACAGCACCGTCACCTGCGTCGTGAAGCGGCGGATGAGCTGGATCTGCCCGGGCGTCAGCGCCGTGCCGCTGCTGGCCACCGCGTGCTCCACCCCGGCTTGGTGCAGGGCGAGCACGTCCGTGTACCCCTCTACGAGGAGGACGCGATCGTGTTTGGTGATGGCGGGTTTGGCCTCAAAAATGCCGTAGAGCACGTCCCCCTTGTGGTAGAGCGCGTTCTCCGGGCTGTTCATGTACTTGGCGATGTTCGCCTCCTTCTTCAGCGTCCGGCCGCCGAAACCGATCACCCGCCCCGTCGCATCGCGGATGGGAAACATGACCCGGCCTTTGAAGAAGTCCCAGAGCTTGCCGTCTTCCTTTTTCCGGGCCAAACCCGTCGCCACCAACCGCTCCGGCGCAAAGCCCGCCGCCAGCGCCGCCTGGCTCATCGGCTCCCAGGCATCGGGGCTGTACCCGATGAGGAACTTCCGCAGGATGTCCTCCCGGAACCCCCGCTGCGCGAAGTAGCTCAGCCCGATGGCCTGCCCCTCCTCCGTCTCGTGCAGCTGGGCGGTGAACCACTTCTGGGCCCAGGAAACGAGCGCAGCGAGACTCTCCCGCTCGGACAGGGCCTGCTGCTCCTCGGCGCTCACCGGCCGCTCCTCCACTTCGATGTTGTAGCGCCGCGCGAGCATCCGCAGCGCCTCGGGATAGCTGATGCTCTCCACCTCCATCAGGAAGCTCACCAAGCTCCCGCCCTTGCCCGATGAAAAACACTTGAAGATGCCCTTGGCCGGCAATACATAAAAGGAGGGCGTCTTCTCGCTGGTGAAGGGACTCAGTCCGCGGTACGCCGTGCCCGACTTTTTGAGCTCCACGTAGTCGCCGATCACCTCTTCGATGACGGCGGTTTGGAGGATTTGGTCTACAACGGAAGCGGGGATCATGGCGCGAAGCGGTCCGTTGACGAAAGTAAGCACCCCGGACCGGAAATGGATGCGGGGACCGTGGCCGTTGCCAGAGTCCCCGCCCGCCTCGATGAAGAAGCAATCAAAACCTGCCTTGGCCTGATGACCAATGGCAGCGAAGGTATCACCGACCTTGCCGCGCGGACGTCAAGGGAAGGTTAAGGTATCTTTGAAAGGAGAAACCCCATTCCTCACGTGAATCGCAAGCAGTTCCCCTGGTTCGTCGTCATCATGGTGGGTGCGTTTGTGGGCATCAGCACCATTCAGGTCGTCTGGCTGCGATCTACGTTGGAGTTGAAAGGCCAAATCTTCGACGAAAATGTCGAGCACGCCCTGAGCCGGGTGGCGGAGGAGTTCACCCGCCCCTCCACCGAGCTCCTGCAGGCGGACCTCGCGGCCATGCCCTCCCACGTTTCGCCGGAGTCTCCGCTGGGCAGCCCCACACTGGGGCCCGAAGAGCGGATGCTGGCCCGGATGGAAGCCCTCGACCTCGAGGCCCGGCTCCGCGAGGAGCTCCTGGAGCACGGGGTGCAGGTCCCCGCCGTCATCGGCGTCTTCGACGGCTTCGGGCAACCCGTCCTGCTCGACGCCACGGCAGAACCCTACCTCCAGGACCTGCAAGATGCCGGCTACCAGGTCGCCATCTCCCCGCTGGTGCTCAAGGTCCACTTCCCCGACCGGAACCTCTACAAAATCCAGAACATCATGGCCCAGTTCGTGCTCTCGGCCTCGATGTTGCTCCTCCTGGCCGTCGGTCTCTTCCGGGTCACGGCCGAGGCCCAGCGCAACAAGCGCATCGACCGCATCCGGCGCGACCTCATGAACAACCTCACGCACGAGCTCAAGACGCCCATCAGCACCATAGGCCTGGCCGCGGAGGCCCTGCAAGATCCCGACCTGCGTGCCATGCCGGAACTGCTCGACCACCACATCGGACTCATCCGGGAGGAAAACCGGCGCTTGGGGGTGCTGGTAGAGAATGTGTTGCAGGCGAGTTTGGCCGATTCTGGCATGATGCGCCTCTACTTTCAACCCCTGAATCTCCACGACATCCTGCGCGATGTGGTCAAGAACGTGAAGATCCAGGTCGTCAAAAAAGGAGGTCGGGTCGAGCTCCAGCTCGAAGCCCAGGACCCCATCATCCACGGGGACCGCATCCACCTGGCAAACCTCGTTTACAACCTCATCGACAACGCGATCAAATACACCCCGCAATCCCTTCTGCTGCGGATTTCCAGCCGGCAAAGCCTGCAAGGACTGGAGCTCCGCTTTGCAGACAACGGAATCGGCATCCCCAAGGAGCATTTAGGCAAGGTTTTTGATAAGCTGTATCGTGTGCCCACCGGAAACGTGCATGACGTCAAGGGGTTTGGCCTCGGTTTGAGCTATGTAAAAACCGTGGTGGAACAACATGGCGGCCACATTCACGTGGAGAGCGAACCCGGCAAGGGCAGCACTTTCATTCTGTATCTGCCTAAAAATCCAACCCCGGTCAAGCCATGAGCACCGCACCCAAAAAGAACCTCTCCATCCTCCTGTGTGAAGACGACCCCAATCTGGGACAGCTGCTGTCCTCCTACTTGCGCGTCAAGGGATATGATACCGTTTGGGCCCAAGATGGGGCGGAAGGCCTCAAGGCGTTTCACCGGGGGACTTTTGACTTCGTCATCCTCGATGTGATGATGCCGGTCAAGGATGGCTACCAGGTGGCAGAGGAGATTCGGCGCGAGTCCCGCCACCTCCCCATCCTGTTTCTCACCGCCCGCAGCAGCGAGGAGGACACCATCGAAGGATTCAAGGTGGGCGCAGACGATTACATGACCAAGCCCTTCAGCATGGAGGAGCTCGTGTTGCGCATCCAAGCCATCCTGCGCCGATCCGCCGCCCTGCCCGATCCCGGTGAGGAGGTGGTTCATTTCCAGATCGGCACTTTCGATTATGATTACAACAACCAGACCCTCCATCACATCAGCGGTGAATCGCGCTTGACCACCAAGGAGAACGAACTGCTATTCCTCCTATGCCGTCACAAGAATGCCCTGCTGGAGCGGCAATTCGCCCTCAAACAAATCTGGGGCGACGCCAACTACTTCAACGGCCGTTCGATGGACGTATACATTGCAAAGCTGCGCCGGCATTTGAAAGCGGATCCCAGCATCGAAATCCTCAACGTGCACGGAAAAGGATTCAAGCTCATCGCAGGGTAATTCGCGGGGGGTTGTGAATAAATTCCTACATTTGCGCGCGCTCTAGCAAAATTCCTGGCCCTCTCCCCCATGAAAATCCTCGCTGGCTCTGCCTCTCATGCCTTCGGCTCCCGCGTAGCGGCGGCGATGGGATTGGAATTGGTGCCTGTGAATACCACGCGCTTCAGCGACGGAGAGTTTTCCGTCAGCATCGAAGACACCATTCGGGGGCAGGAAGTGGTCGTGCTGCAGAGCACCCATCCCCCCACGGACAACCTCTTCGAGTTGCTGCTGATGATCGATGCCGCCAAGCGCGCCAGTGCGAAGCGCATCATCGCCGTCATCCCCTACTTCGGGTGGGCGCGTCAGGACCGCAAAGACCAGCCCCGGGTGGCCATCGGCGCCAAGTTGGTGGCGAACTTGCTCACGGCTGCCGGCATCGACCGATTGATTACCATGGACTTGCATGCAGACCAAATCCAAGGCTTCTTCGAAGTCCCCGTGGACCATCTGTACGCCAGCACCCTGTTCGTTCCCTACCTCGAACAACTCGACCGGGAACACCTGTGCATCGCCACGCCCGATACCGGCGGCACCAAGCGGGCCAGTTCCTATGCCAAGCGATTGGGCGTGGACATGGCCATCTGCTACAAGCAGCGCAAGGTGGCAAACCAAATCGAAAAGATGACGGTCATCGGGGAAGTCGCCGGAAAGGACGTGGTCTTGGTCGATGACATGTGCGACACCGCTGGCACGTTGACCAAGGCTGCTGAACTCATGCTCGAAAACGGTGCGCGTTCGGTGCGCGCCATGTGCACCCATGGCGTGCTGAGCGGCCCCGCCTACGACCGCATCCAGAACAGCCAATTGACGGAGCTGATCATCACCGACAGCATTCCCCTCAAGCCCGACATGCCCACCGACAAGATCCGGGTCATCCCCGTCGAGGCCATGTTCGCACAAGCGTTGACTTGCCTGATCGAGAATCGCTCCATCAGCTCCCAAATGTTGATACACTAAACCCTTTTAATAAACACCATGAAAACTGCATCATTGAGCGGCTCTCCTCGCGAGAGCGTAGGGAAAAAAGATGCTGCGACGCTCCGCAACAACGACCGGATTCCCGGTGTGCTTTACGGAGGCGACACGCAAACCCACTTCCACGTGGCCCGTTTGGACCTCGACCGGATTGTGTTCAACCCCGAGGTCTATCGCATCCAATTTGAATTGGGCGGAAAGACCACGGAATGCATCATCCAGGACGTTCAGTTCCACCCGGTCACGGACAAGGTGGTCCACATCGACTTCCTCGAGGTCATGCCGGACAAGCCCATCCGCGTCGAACTGCCCCTGCGCACCAAGGGCACATCGCCGGGTGTGATGAATGGCGGACGTTTGGAGCTGTCCTTCCGCCGCGTTCCCGTTCGGGGATTGGCTTCCAAGCTGCCCGATTCCGTCTACGTAGACATCAGCAAGATGGAAATCGGCGACAATGCACGGGTACGCGACATCGAAGTCGAAGGCTTCGAATTGTTGATGAACGACAGCGTGCTCATCGCCTCCATCAAGCGGACGCGTGCTGCGATGTCGGCCGCTGCAGGTCGCGACTGATCGGACCGATGAAATTCCTCATCGTGGGCCTGGGCAATCCGGGCGCAGAGTATGAGGCCACCCGACACAACATCGGGTTCCAAGTGGTGGACGCCTTCGCCCAAAGCCATGGAGCACTTTTCTCCACAGGCCGCTTGGGCGAGGCGTCCACTGCGCGTTGGAAAGGCCGCCAAATCGTGCTCCTCAAGCCATCGACCTACATGAACCTCAGCGGGAAAGCCGTCCGCTATTGGCTGGATGCTGAGCGCATTCCGCTGGAGCAGATGTTGGTGATAACGGACGATTTGGCCTTGCCTTTCGGAACGCTTCGCCTGCGGGCCAAGGGTTCTGATGGCGGACACAACGGACTCAAGAACATCCAAGCCGTGCTCAACACGCAGGCCTATGCCCGGCTGCGATTTGGAATCGGAGCGGAGTTTGCCAAGGGCCACCAAGTGAATTACGTGCTGGGAAATTGGTCTCCGGAAGAATCCCAGCACATGCCCGAGCGACTCGAGCGATGCAGCCAATTAATCGAATCCTTCGTCTGGGCTGGACTGGGGCCCACCATGAACGCCTTCAACAACACCTGACTCCGGTTCCTGGGCCTCGTACAACCGATTGTTCTCGATGTAATTCAGCACCGCATCGGGCAAGAGGTATCGGATGTCCTGGTGGTTGCGAAGTTTGCGATTTCGGGGATTTGGCCTTCTCCGGCAACCCCACCCGATGCATTCCACGCCTGGGTCCTGAACTCCGATTCCCGGCGGGCCACCAGGATCCGGTGCTGTTCGAGCAGCGCTCCGAAGTCCTTCCAGCGGTGCAGGCTGTGGTAATTGTCTTCCCCGATGATGATGCTGAACGCCCGCTCCGGCGCCACGGCGCGCAAATGGGCCATGGTGTGGGCCGTAAAATTCGGGGCCGGCAGCTGAAACTCCACATCCGAGACCCGGAGCAGGGGATTGTCCGCCACCGCCAATCGCGCCATCTGCAATCGGTGCCGCGGGGCGATGAGGTCCAGCGGATCCTTGTGCGGCGACTGCGGCGTCACCACCAACCACACCTCCTCCAAATCCAAATGGGTGGCCATGTGGTTCGCAATCACCAGGTGGCCCATGTGGATGGGATTAAAAGACCCGAAGTAAAGGCCCGTTTTCATGGCCGACGTTTTCATGGCCGAGGCTCGGGCGATTTTGACTGCAGAAATTCCCTGACGATCCGCTCTGCCTCTGCGCAGGCCACCTCCAACGCTTCATTGACCAACTGAACATCGAACTGCGGACCATAGGCGCGTTCTCGGGTGGCCTTTGCCAATCGCTCCTCGATGACCTCAGGGGCGTCCGTTCCTCTTCGCTCCAGTCGGCGACGCAATTCTTCCAGCGGCGGCGGCACCACAAAAACCGCACAAGCTCGGTCGCCCAACAACTCCTTCAAGCGCAGCCCGCCGACGACATCCACATCGAAGAGCACGGACTTGCCCTGTGCCCACAACCGATCGAGCTCCGCCCGGAGGGTTCCGTAACACTTGCCGGGATAAACCTCTTCCCACTCCAAGAATGCCCCATCCTCCACTTTTTTCCGAAAGGTGGCCAAGTCCAGAAAATAATAATCCATCCCCTCCCGCTCTGCTCCCCGGGGCGGACGGGTGGTCGCGCTCACGGAAAATCCCAGCGGGAGATTTGTGCGCTCGAGCAAATGCCTGACAATCGAGGTTTTTCCGGAACCCGATGGGGCTGAAAAAATGACCGCCTTGCCACGGCCATCCAAGGAGGGGAAAGGGGCAACGGGCTGATCCATCACATCACGTTAAGCACCTGCTCCTTGATTTTTTCCAACTCGTCTTTCATCCCCACCACCAGGCGTTGAATCTCCGCGTCATTTGCCTTGGAACCCAGCGTATTCACCTCTCTTCCAATCTCTTGCGCGATGAATCCCAACTTCTTCCCCTGCTCCTCTCCCTGCTCCATGATTTCGATAAAGTAGGCCAAATGCGCCCGCAAACGAACCCGCTCCTCCGTGACGTCCATTTTTTCCAAGTAGAACAGCACTTCTTGTTCGAAACGATTCTCGTCGATGCGGCCCCGCTCGATGTTCTCGGTGACATGCTGCAAAATGCGGGCCCTCACCCGGTCGAGGCGGGCGGCCAGCAGCGCGTCCAAGCCGGCCTCGGTCGTGGCGATGAGGTCGATTCGGTGGCGGAAGTCGGATTCGAGGACGGCGCCCTCCTGGGCGCGGTGGGCTTGGAACTGCGTCACGGCATCGGCGATGAGGGCGTGCACTTGGGCCCACTCCTCCGGGGTGACCTCTTCTTGCGCCGACCGCGCCACGTCCGGCAATCGGAGGGCCGCATCGAGCAGGGTGTCCGTGCGCAGCCCCCGGTGGTGGGCCAGCTCACCCAACTGGTCCAGGTAGTGGCCGATGAGCACCACGTTGAGCTCATGCCGGGCGTCAGGCCCCTCCGTCTCATACTGGATCATCAAGTCCGCCTTCCCGCGCACCACTTCCTGCCCCAGCCACTTGCGCAGCTCCATCTCTTTCTCCCGAAAGGCGGAGGGCATGCGGATGCCCAAGTCGAGCTGTTTCCCATTGAGAGAGCGCAGTTCCACGGTGTAGCGGCGGTTGCCGATCACTGCAGAAGCCTTGCCATAGCCAGTCATGGAACGTATCATGGGAAATCGGTTGTGCCCGCGAAGATAGACCAGTCCACGGGACGAGCCCGTCAGGCTGTACCTTTGCGGCGCAGATGAACCGGATCCAAGCGATTGAGGCGCCTGTCGCCGAGGAGATGAAGGCGTTCCGGAAGCATTTCCGGGAAGCCATGCGCACGGATGTGGCGCTGTTGGATACCATCACGCGGTACATTATCAGGCGCAACGGCAAGCAGATGCGCCCGCTCTTCGTCTTCCTCACCGCGCGGTTGCAGGGAGAGTGGACGGCGGCAAGCGTGGCCCGGGCGGGGGGGGCGGGGGAAATCGGAGGAGCGCAGCGGGCGGGGTATGAAGTGGGGGGACACCGGACTTTGGTGGCCGCATCGCTCATCGAACTCCTGCACACCGCGACCCTGGTCCATGACGATGTGGTGGACGAAAGCCCCATGCGGCGCGGATTCTTTTCGATACAGGCGCTTTGGCGCAAGAAAATTGCCGTCCTGGTCGGGGATTATCTCCTGTCCCGCGGGTTGCTGATGGCCGTCGACCAGGACACCTTTGATTTGTTGAAAATCACCTCGCAAGCCGTGCGGGAGATCAGCGAAGGAGAGCTGTTGCAAATCGAAAAAGCCCGCCGGCTGGACATCACCGAAGCGGTGTACTTCGAAATCATCCGGCGCAAGACCGCTTCCCTGATCGCCGCGTGTTGCGCGTGTGGGAGCGCGGCGGTGGGGGGGAGCGAGGAAGACGTGCGGCGGATGTGGAGGTTTGGGGAGTGCGTGGGTTTGGCCTTCCAAATCAAAGACGATTTGCTGGACCTCGGAGACGGCCATCGCACGGGGAAACCCACCGGCGTGGACATCAAGGAGCGCAAAATGACCCTGCCGCTCATCCACACGCTGCAGCAAGTGGAGCCCTCCGAACGGCGCAGGATCATCCGGCTGGTGAAGCATCACGCCGACAAACCGGCCTGTGTCCAGGAGGTAATGGACACCATTCTCCGCGGACCGGGAATGGATTACGCCCGCAAACGCATGGCGGATTACCGCGACGAAGCCGCACAGTTGTTGACCACCTTCCCGGAAACACCCGTTCGCAAGGCGTTGATGGACCTGGTGGATTACACCATCGAACGCAAGCAATAACGCCCTCGCCATGAAGACGTCCTATCTCAATCAAAAAGCAGGAATCGCGAATCCCCCACTTTGCGCGCTGGGCGTTACCGCCCGCAATCTCGCGTGGGCAGGGGCCATGGCGGGCATGCTGGGGTTCGCGGGTTGTGATTCTGCGAGCCCGGAATCCCAGGAACCCGCGGGACTCGCGTTGCCGGGCGAACCCGCGCTCGGAGCCAGCTGGCCCGATGGAACCAAAAAAATCGAGTGGTACATCGAGAACGGAGACACGGTGGGACTGCGCATGTACCACGCGAACGGTCAGGTGGATCGCGAAGGGGCCTTGGACCATGGGCAGCGGGTCGGGGTTTGGCAGGCCTTTCACCCCAATGGAAATCCCTGGGCGCGGCACGAATACCAGGTGGGAACGCAGGTGGGTTCTTACCAAACCTGGCACCCCAACGGCAAGCCGCATATCACAGGCCAATACGATGCGAACGGCCAACGCACGGGCGCCTGGACCTTTCACGACTCCACGGGTGCGCTGGTGGGTGAAAAGCGTTTCGATCTGCCCGTCCCGCCGGATTCGGTGGCCCAACCCTGACGGGAAGGGTCGAAAAGCGTCCTGAAAAACGGGCTTTTCGGGGCATCAAAATGCCCAATTACCAACAACGTCCGATGGCGAAAATCCGCAACCCGCTTGCGAATCACGCGCTTTCAACAATAGAAAGTGAACAGCGGACGTTCTGAACCCCGAGCAGACCCCCTTCGTTCGCAACTAACTTGCGGACTCCACCGGAAGTCATGCGAAGCGCGACCCCCCATACCCTCAGATCCATATCCGCAAAATTCTTGCGGGCAAGCTACTGTGCTGCGCTGGGCGTCGGGATATGGGCCGCGGCCATCCCTTCCACGGCACTCGGCCAGCCCCAAGCTCCGAGCGCTCCCGTGGAGCGCCTGACGCCCGATCAATACATCGCGCAATGGGGCGAAGTGGCTGTTCGGGAAATGGTGCAACACGGGATTCCCGCGAGCATCACGCTGGCACAGGGCATCCTGGAGAGCGGCAATGGGAACAGCGACCTGGCCCGGATCTCCAACAACCACTTCGGCATCAAGTGCCACGGAAGTTGGACCGGACGCAAGACCTACCACGACGACGACGCGAAGGGAGAGTGCTTCCGGGCGTATGACCACGCGGCGGACAGCTATGCCGACCACAGCGCCTTTTTGAAGAAGCCGCGTTATGCGGGCTTGTTTGACCTGCAACACACCGATTACGAGGCGTGGGCACATGGGCTCAAGTCGGCCGGCTATGCCACCCATCCTTCCTACGCCCAAATGCTCATCGACATCATCGAACGCAATGACCTGGCGCGCTACGACGCACGGGGCATGGAGCTGATGCAGCGGCACGACCCGAGCGCTTGGACTTCGGAGAAAGACGCCCGCGCTGCTGCGGTGGTCAACAGCGATCGCTTGCAAACCGTGGGCTCCATCGGCCGCAACCGCGACCTCTTGCTCGGAGCCAACCGGGTGCTGTTCGTCATCGGAAAAGCGGGGGATACCTATGAGGACCTGGCCTACGAGTTGGATATGATGCCCTGGCAGTTCTACCGGTACAACGACGTGGAACGCAAGAAAGGCGTCGCCCACCGGGTGCAGGCTGGCGAACTCATCTATCTGCAGCCCAAGCGCAACCACGCCGCCACGGACTGGCATGTGGTCAAGGCCGGGGAGACCGTGCATACGATTTCGCAGTTCCATGGCATTCAGCTCGATGCGCTCGCCAAGCTCAACCACCTGCAACCCGGCGAATCGCCCCAGCCCGGGGATTTGCTCTCGCTGCGCTGGCAGTTGAATGACGAGGGGGAGCTGCCTTGGCTTGCCCGGGTTCGGGGCGCGGAAATGCCCGAATTGCCGGACTTGCCGGACGTCGGCGCACCGCAGTAGCGGTCACAATGGATAAGCCTGGGTCGCGCGCCCGGGCTTTTTTGTGGTCTGACGCAGACGGAGACCCCGAAACCCGGCGGACATCAGCCGCGAAAGGAACCAGAGGTGCTAAATTCGTGCTGGACTAAAAAGCACCGCATGCCCTTCTACCACCGCTTGGGTCAGATTCCCCCCAAACGCCACACCCAGTTCCGCAAGCCCGACGGTTCGCTCTATTACGAGCAGCTCTTCGGGACCATCGGATTTGATGGCATGAGCTCCTTGTTGTACCACCACCACCGCCCGACCATGGTGTTGGGGGTGGAGAACAGCGTGGACGTGCGCCCGGTGGCCGCGGTGGAGAACAACCTCCTGAGCCGCAAGTTGGAGGGATTCAAGGTGGCGCCCCAGCCGCAGTACCTCGCCAGCCGCGTGCCCGTGCTGTTCAACAACGATGTGATCCTCTCGCTGGCCGCGCCGCAGCAGTCCATGGCGGAGGACGAGTTTTACAAGAACGCGGATTGCGACGAAGTGCTGTTCGTGCATCAGGGCCACGGCGTTTTGCACACTTTGTTAGGCCAAATCGATTTCCGCCCAGGCGATTACCTGGTCATCCCGCGGGGGATTATTTATCGTTTGGCCTTCGAAAATGAAGCCAATCGCCTGCTGGTGATCGAATCGCATCGCCCGGTGTACACCCCCAAGCGCTACCGGAATTACTTCGGTCAATTGCTCGAACACAGCCCGTATTGCGAACGCGACCTGCGGGCGCCCCACCGGCTCGAGACGCACGACCTGCGCGGGGATTTCCGCATCCGCATCCGCAAGGAGGGCTTCCTGCACGATTATCATTACGCCGCGCACCCCTTCGATGTGGTGGGCTGGGATGGCTACCACTTCCCGTACGCTTTCTCCATCCATGACTTTGAGCCGATTACGGGCCGCGTTCACCAACCGCCGCCCGTCCACCAAACCTTCGAAACGGATGCCTTCGTCATCTGCAGTTTCGTGCCCCGGCTCTACGATTATCACCCGCTGGCCATTCCCGCCCCATACAACCACTCGAACATCGATTCGGACGAGGTGCTGTACTATGTGGACGGGGACTTCATGAGCCGCACGGGCATCGGTCCGGGCTACATCTCCCTGCATCCCGCCGGCATCCCGCACGGCCCGCATCCGGGCACGTACGAAGCGAGCATCGGCAAGAAGGGGACGGAAGAATACGCGGTCATGATCGACACCTTCCGCCCGCTGAAGCTCACGGCTCAAGCCCTCGAAATCGAACACCCCGACTACGCCCAATCCTGGCTCGACCCCCGGGCTTAATTCCCATTCCCATGCATACGAACCCTTTGGAAATCGAGAAAACCGTACCCGCCGCAGCGGACTTCCTCCCGCTGCTCGGAACCGATTACGTGGAATTGTACTGCGGCAACGCGAAGCAATCCGCTTACTATTACATGTCGGCATGGGGGTTCCAGCCGGTGGCCTACCGCGGCTTGGAGACGGGCTCGCGCGACCGGGTGTCTTATGTCCTGCGCCAAGACAAGATCACGCTGGTCCTCACTTCGCCGCTGGGTCCGGATGGGCCCATCAACGAGCACATCAACCGGCACGGCGACGGGGTCAAGGTCATCGCCCTTTGGGTGGACGATGCCACGCGGAGCTGGGAGGAAACCACGCGCCGGGGCGCGGTGAGCGTCTTTGCGCCGGAGACGATGGAAGACGGAGACGGAAAGGTGGTTTGGAGCGCCATCGAGACGTACGGCGAAACCTGGCACGTTTTCGTGGAGCGCAGTGCATATACCGGTGCTTTCATGCCGGGATTCCGGGCGTGGAACCCCGGGTTCCGGCAATCGGAGGTGGGGCTGCGGTTTGTAGACCACATGGTGGGCAATGTGGGGTGGGGTGAGATGAACACCTGGGTGGATTTCTACGCCCGGGTCATGGGATTTGCCCAGCTGGTCAGCTTCGACGACAAGGACATTTCCACCGAGTACACCGCGCTGATGTCGAAGGTCATGAGCAATGGAAATGGCCGCATCAAGTTCCCCATCAACGAACCCGCTGAGGGCCGCAAGAAATCGCAAATCGAGGAGTACATCGAGTTTTATCAAGGCGCCGGGGTTCAGCACATTGCCGTGGCCACGGACAACATCATCGAAACCGTCACCGAGCTTCGTGCACGCGGCATCGAGTTCCTGCAGGTTCCGGCGACCTACTACGACACGGTGTTGGACCGCGTAGGGCACATCGATGAAGACCTCGCCCCGCTCAAAGAGCTGGGCATCCTGATCGACCGGGACGATGAGGGCTACCTGTTGCAGCTCTTCACCAAGCCCGTGGTCGACCGCCCGACGATGTTCTTCGAAATCATCCAGCGCAAGGGCGCCAAATCCTTCGGCAAGGGGAACTTCAAAGCCCTTTTCGAGGCCATCGAACGGGAACAGGAGAGCCGCGGAACCCTCTGAGGCATGGAGCGGCTTGAGGTCCGCGACCTGTCCATCGCCTTCGCGCATTCCGCGCCGGTGACGCAGGGAATTTCCTTCGATTTGCAGGCTGGCGCGACCACGGCCCTCGTCGGCGAAAGCGGATCGGGCAAAAGCCTGACGGCACTCGCCTTGATGGGACTGCTTCCGACGGGCGGAAAAGTGGTGGGCGGTCAGGTGACGGAGTGGCCTTCGGGTCGGGTTTGGGCGGACGCCCAGGGGGCGTTCGCTTCGCCCGTGGGAACAGGGATTTCCATGGTATTTCAGGACCCGATGTCCTCCCTCAACCCCTCCATGCCCGTGGGCTGGCAAGTCGCCGAGCCCCTGCAGGTACACGAGGGAATGGGCCGGGTCGAAGCGCGCCGGCGGGCGGAGGAACTGCTCGCCGAGGTTGAGCTTCCCGATCCGGCAACCACCTTCGACAAGTTCCCCCATGCCTTGAGCGGGGGGCAACGACAGCGGGTCATGATCGCGATGGCCCTCGCCTGCGGGCCCCAAGTGCTCATCGCCGACGAGCCCACCACCGCACTCGATGTCACCGTCCAGCGGTCGGTCTTGGACCTCATCCAACGCCTCCAAGCGCAGCGCGGCCTCGCCGTGCTCTTCGTCACCCACGACATGGCCGTGGTGCGGGACATCGCCGACCAGGTCGTGGTCTTGCAAGCCGGCCGCGTCGTGGAATCGGGCCGGACCGCGGAAGTTTTGCTCCGACCCCAACACCCTTATACGCAACTGTTGGTTCAGGCGAGCGAGTCAGGACGGGCCAGAGAACCCCGACAGGGAGGGGAGACGGAGGCACCTTGGATCCGGATGCGCGGGGTGGTAAAGGGGTTTGGGCTACCTGTAAAAAATTGGTTTTCAAAGGTCAAACCTGAGCCTTTCCTGGCCTTGAAAGGCATCGACTTGGACATCCGTGCGGGCGAGCGCATCGGTGTGGTGGGGGAGAGCGGAAGCGGCAAGAGCACCTTGGGCCGGGCGCTCATCGGGCTCCTGCCCATCGACGCAGGGAACATCACCTATGGCGAAGTCGCCATCGACCCCCGCGATGACAACAGCATGGCGGCGATCCGGGCCCAGGCCCAGTTGGTCTTCCAGGACCCGTTTTCGGCGCTCAACCCCCGGATTCGGGTGGGAGAAGCGCTGGCTGAGGCATTGCGCCACCGCGGAGTGCCCGCGGACCAGGCGCGGAAAGAGGCGCGGGAACGCTTGGTGGAGGTGGGATTGCAGGCGGAGGACGCCGAGCGCTTTCCCCGCAGCTTCAGTGGCGGGCAGCGGCAGCGCATCGTCATCGCGCGGGCCCTGGCGGTGGACCCTCGGCTGCTGGTACTGGACGAGTCCGTGGCTGCGCTGGACACAGCCACGCAGCAGGCCGTGCTCGCGCTGATCGAGCGGATTGCGGCGGATCGGGGGCTGACGCTGGTGTTGATCAGCCACGACCTGGGCTTGGTGGCGCGGTTTTGCGACCGCCTGGTGGTGATGCATCAAGGCCAAATCCTCGAAGACGGCCCCACCGCCTCGGTCATCGCCTCCCCCCGATCTCAATACACCCGAAAACTCTGGGCCAGCCGCCCCGGAACCCGGGCGCTGACCTGATTTCGCCATCGAGCCCCCACCGACTTTCCGCCGGGATGCTCAGCGCATGACCGTCACCGATCCCCGATACGTCATCACCTCGATTTGATTCTTGCCCGCGGCTTGGACCACAAAACTGTATATCCCGTCCCCCACCCAGTAATCCCCCTGCCGCACTTCTCCCAGCCAAACCGCCTCGGGATCCGTGGACACAAAGACCGATTCGCCCCAGCGGTTGAACAACTCCATCCGGAAACGTTCCGGGTCTATTCCAACTCCCTCCGCCCGAAAAACATCATTGATTCCGTCGTTGTTGGGGGTAATGGCTGTCGGGAGGAAGAGAGCAAAGGGGGTTGGGGAGCTCCAGATTTGGGTTTGGGAAGTCAAATCCGCGCATCCATTTGCATCCACAACTTCAAGGACCACCTCCACGGGACCGTTCACGTCATCCGGCAGGTAAACCAAGGGATTCGCCCCTGTGGCCGTAAAAACCCCGGAAGAGGTGAACAGGGTCCAGCTCCAGCTCTCGGGGCTACCCGTCGACAGGTCCGACAATTCCAACGGCCCCACCCCTTCCCCGGAATCAGGAATAATCCATTCAAAGTCGGCCGTGGGAGGCTCCGTGATGGTGAGGTCGAGCGTGACCAAGGAATCGCATCCACCGGCTGCGGCCCCGACGTAGTTGAACTGCGGGGTGTTCGTGGAGGCCGTGTAGGTCACCCCATCTACCCAGGTGAAGGGGCCACAGGACTGCTGCACATCTACAACGCTTGGCGGATCACTCACCGTCAGGTTGAGCGTGGCCAGGGAATCGCAGCCATTCGCCGCTACCAGGGAGACACTCTCGGTACCGGAACCATTCAAAGCAAGCCCGTTCCACAGGTAAGGCAGGTCGTTCGCACACACCGCCACCGAGGTATTCGACTCGAGTACCCCGGCGCACAGTCCACAGCAATTTCCAGTCACTGCGGATACAGCGTATGCATCCGATGCTAACCAGCAACCGTATTGAACCTCAATGCCCCGCAAACTCCCTCCCCACTCGGTTTGGAAGTAATCGATGACCTGATCTGCGGTGTTGCACCCCCCTTGGTTCGTCGTCAGGTCACAGGTGTACATGCAAATGACCCCGAAGTTCCATCCATTGGGTTGATTGAAGAAGTCGGGATTGGGGGGGCTTATCACGTTCACCGGAGGGTAGGTCTCGATCACCGCGAGCGCGGGATTGACACCGGAAATCTGGGTAGTCGCGATGGGAAATCCGCAGTTGTTGTTGTTCTGAGCGGAGTTGAACCCCGCATACCTCACCTCGGTCACATTGCTGACAAAGGGACCACTGAGGTTGATGTTCACCGGCTCGTAAGAACAAATCCCAATCCGGAGGTTGGGGATGTTCTGATCCACCACGATGTTGAGGTTGCCCCCATCGTAATTGGTAAAAAGGATCCAGTCCCCCTCGGGGTCGCAAGACTGCGCAAAGACGTCCGGCAATCCCCCCAAAATGAGAGCCATGGAAAAGAAAACCAAGCGAGAAATAAGAGAAGGGCGCATGGGCAGTAGCGTTCGGGTCACGTTTCCTTACAAGAGAACGTGACGGTTTGTTCTACGCAGGTGGAATTTGAACCTCGCATTCCCAAGCCCTAAAATCATGAACTGCCGAGGTTTGCGTATCTGGCGCCCCGGGCGGCAATCCAGTCGCGCCAGCCGGATTCGGGGAGCGCGGTGGCCCCTTGGAGCAGCATCGTCTGCGGCCAAACCCCCCTCGCCTGCTCGAGCCACTCGGCCGAGAGGGCCAGGGGGATGCCCCAGTCGAGGGCGAGCTGGGCCATTTTCTGTGAGCCGGAGCCGTCGCCGGCCTCGGCGATGAAGACGCCGTGGGAAAGGAGGGCCAGGGTGAGGTTGCGCTGCAGGAAGTGGTAGGGTCGGGTCGGGAGGCCGGCGGGGAACTGGGAGAGCACGAGGCCCTCGCGGCCGAGGGTCTCCTGGAGGGAGCGGTGGGCCGCGGGGGAACAGCGGTCCAGGGGGGTGCCGAGCACCGCGATCGTATCGCCCCGGGCCGCGAGGGCCGCCCGATGGGCCGCGCCGTCAATCCCCTCCGCCAACCCGCTCACCACCACCCCGCCGGCCTCCACCACCGCCCGGGCGAACCTCCCCGCGCGGCCCAGCCCCGCCGGCGTCGCCGCCCGCGAACCCACGACGGCCACCCGCCCCACCCGCCCCAATAACTCCGTCCGCCCCGCCCCGAAGACCACCGGCGGGACCGCCGCTTGCGCCCGCTCCGACAGCCCCCGACAAAACCCCGCCCAAACCTCCCGTTCCATGCCCTCAAAGATGCCCCAAAGCAAGCGGCAAACGGCGGGGCGGTCGTAATTTGGCCCTTCAGAAACCCCCGACCCTCACCATGGAGAAGACCTTCATCCACAGCCACCTCGAGAACGGCTTGTTGCAGCTGACCCTGGCGCGCCCCGAAGCGCTCAACGCGCTCAACGCCACGCTCATCGCGGAACTGGCACACGCCATCGAGGAAGCGCAGGAAGACCCGGCAGTTCGCGTGATCGTGCTGACGGGGGCCGGCGACCGGGCCTTTGTGGCCGGGGCAGACATCAAGGAATTTGCGGACTTCGGAGTGGAATCCGGTCGGGAATTGGCGGCCAAGGGCCAGGAAATCCTCTTCAACCGCGTGGAGCACAGCGCCAAGCCCGTCATCGCCGCCATCAACGGCTTCGCGCTGGGCGGAGGGCTGGAACTGGCCTTGGCCGCCCACGTGCGCATCGCCTCGGAAAAGGCGAAGATGGGACTGCCCGAGGTGTCGTTGGGCCTCATCCCGGGTTACGGGGGGACCCAGCGGCTGCCCCAGATCGTAGGCAAGGGCAAGGCCCTGGAGATGATCCTGACCGGCCGGGCCATCGACGCGCAAGAGGCGCTGGC
>JBEEPJ010000046.1:0-12375 GCA_041191165.1 Bacteroidota bacterium
CGTTGTCGTCGCGCAGTTCCTTGAGCTGCTTATCGACCGTTTCCCGGACATCCTTGAACGCTTCGAGCGCGCGCGAATGTTGGCTGTCGAGTTGCAAGGCCAAATCCGCAAACATCTTCCGCACCGCATCCCCGTTCGCCTCCGCATGCTCCCGGCTGGCCACCCGAAATCCATCCTGCATCTCACGCAGCTCCTCCCGCTGGGCCTTCGCCAGCGCCGTGGCCTCCTGCCGGTTGCTGGCAAACTCCCCCCGGACCGCCCGCGCCACCATCCACCCCACCACTCCCCCCACCCCTGCGGCCAGCGCCACCCCCCCCAGCAAAATCCCTATTTCCATCGCCGCGCGGATTTCAGGGCAGCGCGGTCAGCTGCCGAAGATGATGGCGGCGGCCACGATGCCGGTCAAACAGACGAAGAACAGGACACGCAGGAGGGATTGCAGGGAACGGGTGAGCATGGGGATAGGAATTGCAATACAAATTTGGGCTGCGCGCGGGGCGGGGCGCGTGAGGGGAAGGTGAACTTTCCGACAACGAATTGTGGAGCGGGGCGGCGCGGGGACGGGGCGGGACGGCAGCCGGAGACGGCGGGGCGGCGACGGGGCGGGGCGGGTCAGGCGTGGCGGGCGGCGGCCCGCGTGAGCCGCTCGTTCATGACCGCGCCGAGGTCGTGCGGGGGGAGCCGGTGGGCGACGAGGAGGTCGCAGCCCGTGCCGTCGAGGGCGATGAGGGCGCCGTAGAGGTGGCGGGCCGCCTCGCCGAGGTCGCCTGTGGGGGACAGGAGGCGGGAGGGGGCGCCGGGGCGCGCGGCCGGGGGGAGGTCGGTGAAGCCCAGCCAGCCCACGCGCGCGCCCGGGGGCAGCGCCGCGAGCTGCGCCGCGAGCTGCGGGTCGTCCCAGGCATCGACCAGCAGCAGCCGGGTGAGGGGACTGTAGTGCATCGATAACAAGCCCGGGGCGGCGAGCGGCGCGGCCGCGGACGGCGGGGCGGTGCCCACCGCCGTGTGCAGGCGGAGGACCGGGGAGCCGGGGAGCCCGTCGAGGAAAGCCCGCAACGCCTCCACCGGGACGGCCCCGAGGCGGTAGACCACGACCTCGTCCCGGCCGTCCGCGCCGCCCTCGACCGCCACCACCGTACTCTCCAGCCCCTGGGCGCACGGGCCGCCGTCGAGGATGCCCGTGATGCGATCGCCCAGCTGGGCCTTCACATGCTCCGCCGTCGTGGGGCTGACATAACCCGAGCGGTTCGCGCTCGGAGCGGCGAGCGGAAAATCCAGCGCCGCGAGCAGGGCCAGCGTCAGCGGATGATCCGGCATCCGCACCGCCACGCGGGGAAGCCCCGCCGTCACCGCGTCCGGCACCCCGGGCGCCCGGTCCAGCAGCAACGTCAGCGGCCCCGGCCAAAACCGCTCCATCAGCACACGCGCCAGCGGCGGAAGGTCGCGCACCAGCCCCTGCACCGCGCCGAGGTGCGGAACGTGGAGGATGAGCGGGTTGGTGGAGGGGCGGGATTTGGCTTGAAAGATTTGGCCTACAGCCTTCTCATTCAATCCATTGCAGGCCAAACCATACACGGTCTCCGTGGGAATCGCCACCAGCTCACCCCGCCGAAGCCATTCCGCAGCCTGCTGCACGTCCCGGGTCACCTGCGCCATGGCGCAAAGGTCGGTCACGCCCGCCGCCCCACCAAGCGACGCCGGAACAATGCCCCCACCGCGTCCACCCCCACCGCCCCCGCCAGGCCCGCCCCCACAGCGATCGCCCCACTCCCCAGCGACAAGGGCACGAAGGAAAAGGCGGCGCGCAACACCGGCACGGCCATCCACAGCGCGGCCACCGCCAGCGGCACGATCACGGCCGCCGCCATCCACGGATTCGCCCCCCAGCGGTGGGTCCGGTGCACCCACGCCAGCCCCGCCTGGGCCACCACCAGCGACAAGAAAGCCACCGTGCGCACCGCCCCCTCGCCCTCCTCCAAGGTCAGCGCCATGGCCCCCGTGCAGGCCGCCGCCACGGCCAGTCCACGCCACACCGACCGGCCCAACAGCATGCCCCCGAGCAAGCTCCCCCCCGTGGGCATGGGCCGGGACACCTCCGAGGCATCCACCGGCTCACGTTCGAAGGCCAGGGAGCACGTCGGCCCCATCACCAGCTCCAGAAACACCACGTGCATCGGGGCGAACAAGACCATCGGCAGGGCGTCCCACAAAGACGGCATCACCACGAGGCAGATGATGGGAACGTGGATGGCCACGATGTAGCCCAAGGCCTTCCGCAGGTTCACTTGGATGCGCCGGCCAATGTGCAGGGCGGGCACGAGGGAGGCGAGGTCGTCCTCTGCGAGCACCAGGCCGGCCGCCCCCTGGGCCACCTCGGTGCCCCGGCGCCCGAGGGCGATGCCGATGGCCGCCGCTTTGAGGGCCGGGGCGTCGTTGACCCCATCGCCCGTCATGGCGACCACCTCGCCCGCTTGGGCCAGGGCGGTGACGATTTGGAGTTTCACCTCAGGCCTGATCCGGGCAAACACCCCCACCTCCCGCACAGCCACCCGCTGTTGCTCGGGCGTCATGCCCATCCACTCCGGTCCGGTCACCACCCGCTCGCCGGGGATGCCCACGGCACGCGCCACCGCGCAGGCCGTCTCCGGCGCGTCCCCTGTGATCATGATCGGCCGCAGGCCCGCCGAGGTGATGCGCGACAGGGCCTCCGGAATCCCCGGGGCCACGGGGTCCTCGAAGGCGACACAGCCCACCCACTCCCAAGGCAGGTCCGCAGGGCGCTCCGGCCGGTCCGGCCCCGCCGCCCACACCCGCGCCACCCCCAGCACCCGCATCCCCAGCTCCGACCAACGGGCCGCCGTGGCCTGCGCCGCCGCCCGCTCCTCCTCCCCGAGCCCGGCACACAGCGCCAGCACCCCTTCCAGTGCCCCCTTGCAAGCCCAGTGCATCTGCCCCGCGCGGTCCACAAACCCATGCGACATCGTCGGTGGATGGCCCTCCAACGGAAACTCGTGCACCAGGGTGTTCCCCTCCCAGGCGGCCCCATACGGCCGGAAGGCAGCATGCAGCGACCGCTCCATCGGGTCGAAAGGCGCCGGCTCGCTCGCCCAAACCGCCCATTCCAACGCCGACACACCCGGCCGGGCATCCGCCGTGGCGTGCAGGGTCATCTGGTTCACCGTCAGCGTCCCCGTCTTGTCCAGGGCGAGTACGGTGGCCGAGCCCAGCGTCTCCACCGTGCCGGGGGTGCGGGCGATGATGCCGTGCCGCAGCAGCCGGTAGGCCCCGAGGGCCAGGAAGGTCGACAGCGCCACCGGGATTTCCTCCGGGACAATGCTCATGGCGAGCGTCAGCCCCTGCAGGAGGCCGGCGAGGAGGCTTTGGGTGGCGAGGGTTTGGACTACAAACACGAAGACGAAAGCCACCGATCCCACCGCCAGCATCATCCGCACGAAGCGGTTCACGCGGCGGCGCAACGGCGTGACTTCCCGGCCCGTGGCGGCCACCAGCGCACCGATGCCGGCCAGGGCGGTCGCCTGCCCCACCTGGGTCACAGTCACCCAACCGCAGCCGCGGACCACCGAAGTTCCCGCCAGCACGGGGTCGCCGGCCCGCTTGTCCACCGGAATCGACTCGCCCGTCATGATGCTCTCCTGCACCGAGAAGTCCGCCGCCTCGCTCAGCACGCCGTCCGCCGGCACCGTCGTGCCCTCCGCACAGACGAGGCAGTCGCCGACGACGACCTCCGCCGCATCGACCTCCCGCACCTCGCCTTCCCGGATGACCTGGGCCCGCCGGGCCGTCACGCGGGCCAGCGCCGCCACTGCTCGGTTGCTGCGGAGGTTGCCCCACAAGTCGATGCCCCCCACCGCACAGATGGCCGCCACCATGGTCCAAGCCTCTTGGACGGCACCCAATGCGGCATAGACGACTGCCGTGCCCAGCAGCAGCAAGAACATGGGCTCGAGCACCACGTGGCGCAGCATCAACAGTCCCTGCCACCGCGCACGCGGCACGGTATTGGCCCCGTGCAACCGCCGGCTTTCGAGGACTTGTTCGCTTGTGAGTCCGGGTCCCATGCCGACAATTTAGTCCTCAGGCCCCCGCTTCCGCGTCATCGGGTGGAAAAGTAACCAACGTGCACACGGCCGGTACCACGAAAAGGTTGAGGAACGTGGAGGTGAGCAAGCCGCCGAGAATCACCACGGCCATGGGGCTTTGGATTTCGTTTCCGGCCGCCTCCCCGTTGATGGCCAGCGGCACCAGCGCCAGGGCCGTGGCCAGGGCCGTCATCAAGATGGGGTTGAGGCGGTCCATGGCGCCCTGCAAGAGCAACGCCCGGCCCGACACCCCCGCCCGGCCAAGGTCCTGATACCGCGACACCAACAAGATGCCGTTGCGGGTGGAAATCCCGAAAAGGCTCAGAAATCCGATGATCGAGGCGATGCTCACGATGCCGGTGGTCAGCCCCACTGCGGCGATGCCCCCCATGAGCCCGAGGGGCAGGTTCACCAGGACGATGACCGCCAGCACCGACCGCTTGAATTCCCAGCGCAACAGCAAGAAAATGATCACGATGGCACAAAACCCCGAGAGCAACAACAGCGAAGTGGCCCGCTGCGCACTCTCGAACTGCCCGCCGAGCTCCAGCCGGTAGCCCGGCGGCATGGGAACTCGTTCGCCCACCGTGGTTTCGATGTCCTGCACGACACTGGCCAGGTCGCGGCCTTCCACATTCACGGCGATGACCGCCTTTCGGCCGACCTGCTCGCGCGAGATTTGGAACGCCGTCGCCGCGCTCGTCACCTCGGCCACCTCGGTCAGAGGCACCTGTCGGCCGTCGGGCAGGGGGATTTGCAGGGCTTGGATGGCTTCGAGGCGGTCCCGGAAAGGCGCGGCGAAGCGGACCACAATGTCTGCGCGGCGTTGGTTGGGGAGGTGGATTTGGCCTGCATGCACGCCCGCAAGGGCATCTTCCACGAAGCGGTTCAGGTCCTCCACCGTCAGGCCGTGGGCAGCGAGCAACTCCCGCCGCGGCACGATGCGCAGCTCAGGCACCTCGGTCATGGGCTCCGGCGACACGTCCACACAGCCCGGAATCGTCTTGAGCACGCCCTCCACCTCACGGCTCAGGCGGTTCAGTTCTGGAAGATCCGCCCCGAAGATTTTTACGGCAATGGCCGCCCGGGTGCCGCTGAGCATATGATCGATGCGGTGCGCGATGGGTTGCCCCACGCTGATGTTCACGCCCGGCAGCGAGGCCAAACCCGTTCGCACCCGCTCCAGAAATTCCGCCCGATCCCCCTCCCCCAGCGTGAAGGGCGCATCGATTTCGGAGGCGTTGACGTCCTGCGCATGTTCGTCCAACTCCGCCCGGCCGGTTCGCCGGGTCACCACATCGATCTCGGGCATGTCGAGCAAGATCCGCTCCGCCTGCCGGCCCACCCGTTCACTCTCGGCGATCGACATGCCCGGCGGGCCCACCAAGCTGATCACCAACGACCCCTCGTTGAACTCGGGCAAGAAGGCCCGCCCCAGCCCCGTGGCCCACCAGGCGCTCCCCGCGAGCAACAATCCCGCCACCCCCAGCGTCAGGCGCGGCCGCCGCAACACCGGTTCCAAGGTCCGCCCATACGCCCGCGCCAGCCACCGCTCCAGCCGCGTGCCCTCCGCGTGCCCGGCATCCGACCCGTCCAACAACATCGCGCACAGCACGGGCGTGAGGGTCATGGCCACCGCCAGCGACGCCAGCACCGAAGTCATGAAAGCGATGCCCAGCGGCTTCAGCAACCGCCCCTCCATGCCGCCGAGGAAGAACAGCGGCACGAAAGACACCAGGATGATCAACGTCGCCACCACAATCGAACTGCGAATCTCCAGCGACGCCTCCCGCACGACATCCAGCACCGGCAGGCGATCGCCCGCCGGGAGCGCGCGATTTTGCCTCAGCCGGCGATACACATTCTCCACATCGATGATGGCGTCATCCACCAGCGCACCGATGGCAATGGCCATCCCCCCCAGACTCATGGTATTGATTCCATAGCCCAAACCATTCAAAACCAACACACTCGCCACCAACGAAACGGGAATGGCCAGCAGCGAAATCACAGTAGTCCTCAGGTTCATCAAAAAAACCATCAACACCAACACCACAAAAAAGGCACCCTCGAGCAGGGTCTTCTGCAGGTTCGAGATGGAAACTTCAATGAAATCCGACTGCCGGAAAACATCCGAGCGCAATTTCACCCCTTCCGGCAGGGTCCGTTGGATGTCCGCCACCGCCGCATCCAATCGCTCCGTCAGTTCCAGGGTGTTCACATCGGGCTGCTTGGAGATGGTCATCACCACCGCCGGCACGGCATTGCTCGAACCGATGCCGATGGGGTCCGAAGCGCCCCATTTCACCTCAGCCACATCCCGAATCCGCCAGCCGGTTCCGGGAATCAAGGCGCTCTCCAGGGCCTCCGCCTCGCGAATCCTTCCCTGGGCCTGAATCAGATACCGGTTCCCAAAGTCCTCCACCACGCCCCCTCCTGCTCCACCGCCAGCCGCCTCCACCGCCTGCACCACCTGATCGAGGCTCAACTTCGCCTGCCCCAATCTGAGCGGATCCACCGCCACCTGCAACTGCCCCACCTCCCCACCCAGCACCGCCACGTTCGCCACACCGCCCAGCCCCATGATGCGGGGTCGAATTTCCCAATCCGCCAGCGACCGCATCTCGCGGGCATCCAACGAGTCCGCCTGCAGGGTGAGCAACATGATTTCGCCCATCATGGAGGAAATGGGGGCCATGGTCGGCTCTCCCACCCCCTCTGGCAGCAGGCTCCGGGCGTGGAGCAGGCGCTCGTTGACCAATTGCCGGGCGAGATAGGGATCGATACCCCAATCGAATTCAATCCAAACAATCGAAATGCCCCCCGCAGAGGAGGACCGAATCCGCCGCACCGAAGGCGCCCCATTCAACGACGTCTCGATGGGGTAGGTCACGCGCTGCTCCACCTCGATGGCTCCGAGCCCATGCGCCTCCGTCATCACCGTGACCGTGGGGGCATTGAGGTCGGGAAAAACATCGATTTGCATCGTCCGCAAGACCCCCCAACCCACCAGCAATAACACGGCAGTTCCGAGCAAAACCGCCCAGCGGTTGTGCAAGGAGAGGTACAATATTCGGTTGAGCATGGCGTCAATGGCTGTGGCCGTGGGCCGGTGTAGATCCCGCCATAGACACCATTCGCACCGCGTATCCCCCTTGGGTGACGATGCGCTCACCGGCATCGATCCCCCTGAGGATTTCCGCCTTGCCCGCCGACTTCCGCCCCACTTCCACCGTCCGCATGGCATACTGCTCCCCCCCTTCCGCCACGACCACCTGGAAGGTGCCATATTGCTCCAACAAGGCGGTGGTCGGAACTGCACAAGGCACGGCCTCGGCCTCCAACTTGAGCTGTACCTCGCTGAACGTGCCGATGGCTCCCGTCCACCCATCTACCTCCCAGAAGGTGGGCACCAAACCCTGCCGCGCCTCCACCCCTACCGAAATCAATCGGGCTTCATGCCAGCCCCCTTTTCCATCTTGCACCCGAGCGCCTGCCCCTGACTTCAATCCCGAAAGCGTCGCGGCGGGCACTGCCACCTCCAGCATTCCCGCCGTGCCCCCGGAAAGCGAAGCCAGCGCACTCCCCGCTGCCACCCACGCCCCCGACGGGACGAGCAAGGCCTTGACCCGCCCCGCGCTGGGGGCATTGACGGCCACCCCGCGGTCATTGGGCCGGTAAGGCTCCAGACGCGTCAAGGCCTGCTGGGCGAGATTGCGCCGCAACCGCGCCTCGTCCCGCTCTTGGGCCGTCGCCGTCCCCTGCTGGGCCAGTCCCTCTATGCGCCGGAATGCCGCATCCGCGGCAGCATACTCCTCGGAAGCTTGCGTCCACTGGGCATAGACCCCTGCCGCGTCCGACGCCTGCGGGCGCATGCGAAATAGCGTACTCCCCTTGTCCACTTCCATGCCTGGAATGAGCTGAACTTCAGCCCATTGAACCGTACCCGAAATGGGCGCCACCAGAGACACCTCGCGCTGTGGCGCCTCCCGCCAGGTGCCCGCGAGCTTCAGCCCCGCAAACACCGTATCTCCGCCCGCCACCCCCAACGCAAAGGGCATGGACCATGCGGCCTCCTTGGACAGCGCAATCTCCGCCTCCGGCACAGCCACGTGAAAAGCCGCCTCTGCTGAAGCCTCCACCTGAACCATTCCGCAGTCCACCTCCTGGCCCTGCCAAGTGACGAACAACCGCCAAGCCCCCGCCCGAGGTGCCTTCCAAGACCCCATCCAGATTCCGTCCTGCACGGGCGCCCCCTCCACGGCAGTGCGCGTGCCCTCCGCCCCAAGCAGCTCCACCTTAAGCGCGGACAGCGCCGTGGAATCTTCCGGCAAGTGGGGATTCAATCGCGCCACATGCACCGCGAATTGCACCTCCTCATCGGCGGCAGGCACGGCATAATCCACGAAAAATTCATGCACACCGGCCCAAGCCGTTAAGCCCATGCGCGGACGCTCCTCGTGGCCATGGGCATGCTCCCCATCCACCGTCTCCGTTCCACAACCCGATAATCCCACATAAAACAGCCCGGCCAGCACTCCCGCAGCCGCGCGCAAATCCATATGAATGACTCCCATCATTGAAATCGGTGATTGAGGATGCGGCCCTGCAACTTCAGGAGCTCCGCATCGAGTTCTAACAAAGTATCCTCGAGTTGGCGCCGCGATTCGAGCGCCGCCCAAAACACCGGAAAAGCCACGCCCCCCGCCTGCAGCGATTGGACCATTTGCTCCTCCGTCGCGTCATTTTCCAGCTGATAGGCCAAACCCGCCCGCACCTCCATCCACTTCCCATACGCCTCCCACTCCCGGGCCACGGCCGCCTGCAACTCCTGTTGCACCCCCTTCTCGCGCTCCTGGGCCTGGAGGTGGGCGATGTGGGCTTGGGCTACTCCGGCGTTTCGGCCCGCGAGAGGGACCACCACCCCGGCCATGGCCCCACGGTACATGGCGCCCGGCACGCCTTGCTGGTTCCACCCGACCTCCCACTGGGGCCTCGCCCCTACCTGCTCCCACTGTCGTTCCCGCTCGGCGACTTCGACCGCGCGCTCCGCGGCCGCCCACCGGGCATCGAGGCGCGCCCAAGTCGCCGTGCTGTCGCCCAGCGGGCGCGGGCCGTTCTCCCAGCATCGCGCGGGCAACTCCACGCGCTCCCATTCGAGAAAAGGACCTCCCGCCCGCGCACGCAGCTCGGCCATCAGCATCTCCCACGTGCCCTCGGCCCGCGCCAGCTGCGCCGCATGCTGCGCCCGCTGCAGCGCCGCAGCCTGCGCCACCGCCTGCGTCTCCAGCCCGGCCTCGGCCCGCAGGCGATACCACTCGGCCCATTTTTCGGTGCCTTCTAGGCGCTGGCGCAGGAGCGCAGCGTGGGACTGCCAGTACCAAGCGTCGATGGCTTGGTTCCAGGTTTGGCCTGCAAACTCCTGCCGAAATACGCGCACATCCGCCTCCACCCCGGATAGGACAGCTGCCCCATACCGCGAGCGAGCACGAATGGCTCCAGGCATCAGTCCCGCCTGCGAAACCTCCCACTCATGGTAGCGGTCGCCCACATCCGAGAAGGGCAAGTAGTAGCCCTTCGCCGTGAGCGGATCCCACCGGGTCGCGCTGCGGAATTCCGCCTCCGTCCGATCCACCTCGCGCCCTTGCGCCTGCAGCACAGGATGATGATCCAGCACGTAGTCGATGTACTGATCCAAATCCCCACCGTTCCCGGATGCGGGGCGGGCATCTTGGCCCTGGAGCGAAAAAGAAGCCAGAAACAAACAACCGGTGACCCAAGACGCAAATGGCATCTGGGGGGTCCTCCCTCGATTCTGTAACATGAAAGTAAATTGGATTGAAACACCCCGCTCTGAGCGAGCGGGAAAACGCCTACGGGCAAGCCCGTTCAGTTCCGTTTCAACCCACAGGTGGACCGCGCAATGCGCGCGCAGCAAAGTACCCCGGCTTTTTCAGGGCCTCTGCATTCAGTAATCTAACCTCATTCGCCGACCCCTCATCATCCGGCCGTTCCTGCTCTGCCATATAGGCCACTTGCCTCCACAGGATATCCCCATCCTCCACAGCTCCATCTCCGCCACACAAGGATCCCGACCACTTCCAAATCCCCACATGGTGGTCATCGTTGGGGATATCTGACGCATGATGATCCAACCAATCGCAAAGCCATTTCCAATCCTCGTGGCCGTGGTCGGATTCGCAAGGGTCAGCTTCCCCCCAAGGATGGAAATGATGCGGTGCACTCGCTGAATCCGTGCTATGGCTGTGCGGCAGCGCATCGTGGGCCAAACTCAACAGAGCCGCCCACAATCCCAACACCGCCCACACCACGCGCAAAAGCTTCATCTCCACGAAAGTAGGCGATTTCAATCGTAAGGGGGTTGTCGCTCGATGCACAAAGTGTTAAAATGCGTGTCCCACAGTACCCCGGTGAGGTTCCAATCGCCCGGTGGTCCCGATTCCACATCAATCTCCAACCAATGCTCTCCCGCTCCCAATGGTTCCCAAGTGCCCCATTGAAACCGATTTCCTCCTGCATCCGTGAGGTGGTACCGAAAGGTGGAAGGCTCCTCCAAAGTCAAATACAAATACAACTTCGTCCGCCGCTCATCTTCCCATTCCCATCGCCATGTGCCCGGTGGGGCAGAGGACTTGATGTATTCAGCCACTTCCACCCCCCCATCCCTGTGCCACCAAACCTCCCAAATCCCGCCGCTCGCTTCTGTATCCTCGGTCATGTTGTAGGCGAAGGGATTCCCCCATGCGCTTTGAATTCCGCCCACGACGTACCCCAGCAAGACTGCGTCCGCTTCGCCATCCCGGACCGCATCCCATTCCACAATGCCCGGCGCGTGGCTGGGCACATCGGGGTGGAGCAAAAACTCCGCCGCCGCGCCGCCCAGGAAGGGTGTCCGCTCGGACCGCAGATACTCCTTCCATGCTCCGCCTTCTCCTCCCACCTTACGTTGCATCCATCCGAGGTGATCATTGAAGGGCACATCGGTGTCCAGCCTCCATTCCCCTTCCACTTGGGTCAGCAGGGACATTCCCCCAAAAAACAGCGCATGCTGCACCGAATCTTTTGCCGAGAAAAGCGAAACACAAGCCGTGTGGTATTGATTGAGCTGCTGTTTTTGATTCGTCAGTGCCCTATACCCTTCAGGTCCTATATCCACGGGGTGGCTGAAAGGCAAATCCACATCGTGCTGAAAAACACCCGCCGAAATCCACCCTCCCCAATCGCCTCCGGGCAAAACCTGCTGCAACCAATTGAAGTCCCGCCGGTGCAGATGAACCCCATCTCGCCAGGCCGGCAACCATCGCACCCCATTTTCCAAGTCCCACAAAAAGGGCTGCACCTCCTCGGTATACGTCTGCGTGTAGGTGGGTCGTCCGATGGGATTGTAACGACCATCGAACCGGTGTCCTCCCACCAAAACCCAGCTGCGATGCGCCCCAGATCCCACCCAGCCCATTCTTCCCCCGGTCACCGCCCACCGTGCATCCGAGTCCATGGCCACGGGACCCGGCAGCGGAAGCCCCGCATCCAACGCATCCAACATCGCCCCCAAATCCAGCACCAACAATCGCGGATGGGTCAAGTGTTCATCCAGATGCGCAGCGTAACTATACCCCCCCGCAAACAGCAAATGCGCTCCCACTTGCTGGAACGCCGCATTGCTGCCCTGCAACTGCGCCGAGATGGAATCCGCTAGGCCCTCCCAAGGCCTCCAGGTAACGTCCCCCGTTTCCATATCCCAAACCGTCACCCCCGGCAGCTGATTCTCCCCTGGGAAAGACCTGAAGGGTTGCCGGGCATGCAAACCATCACACCTTCCTCCAATGAAAATGAATCGGTTGTCCATGCGTCCCCACGCAAAGGAGTGCGTTCCCACCCAGCCCTCCGTGCGGGCAGGAGCAAATTCCAGTTTCCCGCCCAACATGATTTGGCCCACAACATTTGAAACCCAGAATGCAAGCACCAATGCCAGAGTCATTCTGGACTTGCCCCCCCGGAATAAACCCAAAACCCGTGGCCATCCTTCCATAACAGCAAACTACTACTGCAGCTTTCTCCGCGCTCCGACTGGAATCACTTTTTCCGGAAAAAGAGCCGCAACGTCGCTCCGGAAAAATCATACTGTTTGCGCAGATGATTCTCCAAATAACGCTGATAGGGCTCTTTCACATACTGCGGAAGATTGCAATAGAACGCGAAAGAAGGGGTTTGGGATGGAATCTGGGTGACATACTTGATGCGCACCACCTTTCCCTTG
>JBEEPJ010000047.1:0-12336 GCA_041191165.1 Bacteroidota bacterium
CCTCGCTTTTCTGACTTTTCGGATGAAGGGGGAAGTGAGCCGCCCCACGGTATCCACGGAAAAGGGCCATGAGCCCACCACGGCGGCCGAACGCAACTTGATCTTTGCCTTGGGGATTGGAGGATTGCTCTTCGTCCCCGTCTTCAAGACGGTGACGCATCTTCCGCCGTTCATGGGGATGATGCTGAGTTTGGGAGTCATTTGGGTGGTTACGGAGTGGATGCACCGCAACAAGAAGCACGAAGAAAAAAGCGCGCTTTCGGTCCTGACCATCCTTCGGAAAATTGACACCGCATCGGTGCTGTTTTTCTTGGGGATCCTGCTGGCGGTTGCGGCGCTTCAGGAGGTGGGGCTTTTGTTGAATGCGGCGGAATGGCTCCAGGCCAGTCTCAAGGACATCTATCTCATCAATCTCACCATCGGTTTCCTCAGTGCGGTGGTGGACAACGTGCCCTTGGTGGCCGCGTCGATGGGGATGTATGAAGTGGTGGCGGAAGGGGGGGCATTGTCTGCTTGGGATGCGGCTTTCGTGAAAGACGGTCCCTTCTGGCAATTCTTGGCTTTTTGTGCAGGCACGGGTGGCTCAATGCTTATCATCGGATCGGCAGCAGGTGTGGCGGTGATGGGTCTGGAGAAGATCGACTTCATGTGGTACGTGCGCCGCATTTCGGGACTTGCAGTCCTGAGCTATTTGGTGGGGGCGCTGAGCTACTGGCTGATGTTCGGCTGAATCCCAGTGGGGGCAGGGTTGTGAACCTCTGCTGGTCGAAAAGATGGCGGGAATGTGGGGATTTGGCCCAATAATTGCGAGAACTTCCACGTTCAATTCGCGAAACCCTACATCCCATGTTGACTTCCTTGCTGTTGCAATCCTTGACCACGGGCACTGAGCCCACTGAAAACGCAGACATCGCACAAACGCCAACGCCTGTGGCAGAGGCCGTAAATGCGGTGGATGTGAGTGTTTTGGATTTGTTGATCGAAGGGGGATGGTACATCATGTTGCCGCTTGCCGTCATGTCGGTGGTCGCTCTGTATGTCTTCTTCGAACGGTTGATGGCCATCCGCAACGCGGAGAAGGTCGCGCCGGATTTCATGAACAAGATCAAGGACTACGTTTCGAGTGGAAACTTCGCTTCCGCCCGCAACTTGTGCGCTACGTCCAATACGCCCATGGCGCGCATGTTGGACAAGGGCATCAGCCGCATTGGAAAGGACTTGAAGGACATCAGTGTGGCGATTGAGAACATCGGTAAGTTGGAGATTTACAGCTTGGAGAAGAATCTAGGGGTTCTGGCTACCGTGGCGGGAGCTGCGCCGATGCTGGGATTCCTCGGGACTGTAATCGGGATGGTGAACGTGTTCCTGCAAATGGAACAGGCGGGCACCGTTCGGGTGGAAGATATTTCCGGTGGAACCAAGCAGGCCATGATCACCACCATCGTGGGGCTCATCGTGGGCATCATCGCTTACATGGCCTACAACCACCTGGTGAGCAAGGTGAGCAAGGTCATCAACAAGATGGAGGCCACCACCATTGAGTTCATCGACATCTTGGAAGAACCTGCAAAATGAGCTTCGGACAGCGCAACAAAATTCAGGTCGAAGGCAATATGTCTTCGATGACTGACCTCGTCTTTCTGTTGCTGATTTTTTTCGTCATCCTATCCACGCTTGCCTCCAACGGAGTCAATGTGGAGTTGCCGCAATCGAAAGGCACCACCTCCGTGACCCCGAGGTTGACCGTGAGCATCATGGCCGACGGTTCGTATCACCTCAACGGTGGGCCGGTGGCCAAGGAGGATTTGGAGCGACTGATCCAAATGCGCATGGAGGGTTCTACCGACGATGTGGTTTACCTCCAGGTTGATGCATCGGTGCCCACGGGATCCACGGTGGAATTGATCGGCATGGCGAAGGCAAACAACTGGAAGGTGATGCTCGGTGCTGCCCCCAAAACGGACGTGCCATGAACGCCACCGAGCGTGCTGCAGAGGAGAGGCGGGTCAAGCAAAAAGCGGGGGCCATGGCGGGGATTCTGTTCCTCGGGGTCACCTTACTGTGTTATTTCTTGACCGCTTACACGCTGATGGACCCGCCTGCAGGTGACCAATATGTTGCGGTGGGCATGGCGGATTTGGGCAATAGTCTCACCGCCAGTGGGGACACGGAATCGGATGTTCCCTCCGAGACCGTGAATGAAGCCATGCAGCCGCAGCAAGCCACCTCAGCTTCCATGCAGAATGCTTCGTCGCAGGTGGTCACCCAGGCCCAGAGCGCGATTTCAAATCCTTCCCAACAACAAGCCGCCAATCCCAATCAACAAGGCCAGCAATCCGGTTCTCAGGTGTCCTCTTCCCTGAGCAGCCGTTTGAGCTCGCTGAACTCAGGGGGCGGGGGGTCACAGGGATCGGGCCAGACCGGGACAGGGAATGAAGGGCTGGAGAATGGAGAGCCCTTCAAGACGGGGTCGGATGGGAACTCGGATTGGGGATTGCAGGGAGGAGACATGATCGGCAAGCCGCAGTTGGATGAGAAGCCCACGAAGGCGGGTCTGATTCGGATGAACATTCGCGTGGACAAGCAGGGGAATGTCATCGGCATCCCGGAGTACGATCCCAAGGGTTCGAGCTTGGCGGATGCGCGGAGCATTGATTTGGCCCGGAGGGCCGCCAAGACCGCCCGCTTCACCAAGAGCACCACCCTGCCGGTCCGGAGCGGATACATCGTCATCCGGTTCGAGCTCAAATGACCTACGCGGAAGCGGTGGAGGTGCTTTTCGGGCAGCTCCCCATGTTTCAGCGGGAGGGGGCCGCGGCCTATAAGGTGGGATTGGAGGGAACGCAGCGGGTGCTCGCGATGTGCGGGAATCCGGAGGTGGGGCTGGCGGCCATTCATGTGGCCGGCACCAATGGAAAAGGCTCGGTGTGCCACCAAGTCGCAGCGGTCTTGCAAGAGGCGGGGTACAAAGCCGGTCTATTTACTTCGCCCCACCTGTTGGACTTTCGCGAGCGGATTCGCATCAACGGGGTGCCCGTGGCCGAGGAGCAAGTGGTGGCCTTCGTAGACCAGTACCGGGAGGTCTGGGGGAAGCCGTCGTTTTTTGAATTGACTTGGGCTTTTGCCTTGCATGTGTTTCGAGCGGAGGTGGTGGACATCGCTGTGGTGGAGACGGGAATGGGGGGGAGGCTGGATTCCACCAACATCCTCCCGCGGCCACTGATCACGGCGGTGACCAATGTAGGGCTGGATCATCAGGCTTTCCTGGGGCCGGATGTGTGGAGCATCGCCCGAGAGAAGGCGGGAATTTTCAAAGAAGGGGTGCCGGTGGTGTTGGGAAAAATGCGGCCAGAAGCGCAATCGATCATGTTGGAGCAGTCGCTGCGGACGGGCAGCGAGGTCCATTATGCAGCGCCTGAAGCCATGTGGGAAGGAGAGGCGCCTTATGCAGCCGAGAACCGGGCGACGGCGAGAAAGGTGTTGGAAGTGCTCGATGATTTGCCGGGCTGGAAGGTGCCCGCTGAGGCCGTGGAGCGGGGGCTCCGGGATTACAAAGTGTTGACCGGCCAGCGGGGCCGATGGACTTTTTTACCGCCCACAGCGAGCGGTGCGCGGGTGTTGGTGGATTGTGCCCACAACATCGACGGATTGTCCCGAACGGTGGGGGCGGTGCGGGATTTGGTGGCCAAAACGGGAGGGCAACTGCATGTGGTCTTCGGGACCGTCAGTGACAAGTCCGTGGAAGAGGTGTTGCCCTTGCTGCCGAGTGAGGCGCTGTTTTACTGGTGTGCAGCATCGATTCCGCGGGCGATGGGAGCGGAGGAGTTGGAGCGCAGGGCGCGAGCCTGCGGATTCGAAGGTCGACCTTTTGGTTCCGTGTCAGCCGCCTTGGATTGCGCCCGAGCGGAGGCGGGGCCACACGACCTCATCTGGGTCACGGGCAGCATCTTCGTGGTGGCCGAGGTGCTGGATTGAACGGGTCGAAAGGGGGAGCGGCTCAGCCCGCGAACAGGCACTGGCCGGTCATCTCGGCGGGTTGGGAGACCCCCATCAGCGCGAGCACGGTGGGGGCCACATCGGCGAGAATTCCGTCCCGCAGGTGGGAGACCCCGGGGGCGATGACGAAAACGGGCACCGGATTGGTGGTGTGGGCCGTGTGCGGCGAGCCGTCCGCATTCCGCGCCAAATCCGCATTCCCATGATCAGCTATGATGATGAAGCGGTAATCCCCCTTGCGCCCGGCCTCCACGACGGCTTCCAGGCAGCGATCGGTCGCTTCCACCGCTTGTACCACCGCATCGAAGACGCCGGTGTGCCCCACCATATCCGGATTGGCGAAGTTGAGGCAGATGAAGTCCGCAGTGGCTCCTTCCAGCTCGGGCGTGATCTTCTCGACGAGTTCCCAAGCCGACATCTCGGGTTGCAGGTCGTAAGTGGCCACCTTGGGGCTGTGGGCCATGATGCGCCGCTCGCCTGGAAAGGGTTCCTCCCGGCCGCCGTTGAAGAAAAACGTGACGTGGGGGTACTTCTCGGTTTCTGCGATGCGGATTTGGCTTCGCCCATGGGCTGCCAAAACCTCGCCCAACGTAGCCGTAAGATGCGGCTTGTCGTAGATGACCTGCACGCCGCGGAAGGTGTCGTCGTAGTTCGTCAGGGTTACATAATGCAGGTCCAACGGCTGCATTCCGTGCTCCGGGAAAGCGGTCTGGGTCAGGGCTTGCGTGATCTCGCGGCACCGGTCGGTCCGGAAATTGAAGCACAGCACAACGTCTCCCGGCCGGATGGCGCCGTCCACCCCGTCGATGCGGAAGGGGACGATGAACTCGTCGGTGACGCCCGCGGCGTAGGCGGCCTCGATGCCGGCATCGGCGCTCGGAAAAACTTCCCCTTCGCCCGATACCAGGGTCCGGTAGCTGCGGGCGATGCGCTCCCAGCGCTTATCGCGGTCCATGGCGTAGTATCGGCCGTGCACGCTCGCGATGTGGCCGCCTGTGACCTGCAGGTGGGTCTCGAGGTCCGCGAGGTAGCCACGGGCGGTGTGCGGCGCCGTGTCCCGGCCATCGGTGAAGGCGTGCAGGAGAAAGTCGGTCAACCCCGCCTCCTTCGCCAGGGTGCACAGGGCGTGGAGGTGGGCCTGTTGCGAGTGCACCCCGCCCCGCGAGACCAGCCCCATGAAATGCAGCCTGCGCCCGGGCACGCGTGCCGCTGCCCACGTGGCCTGCAGCACGGGCTCTGCGCCGAGCGTTCCCTGCTCAATCGCCCGGTCGATGCGGGCCAAATCCTGATACACCACCCGCCCCGCGCCGATGTTCATGTGGCCTACTTCGCTGTTGCCCATCTGGTCGTTGGGCAATCCCACGTGCATGCCATCTGTGCGAAGCGTCGCGTGGGGGACGGAATGCATAAGCGTGTCGAAAAACGGCGTGTTCGCCGCGTGAACGGCATCGTTGGCGTCCTTCGCTCCTATGCCCCAACCATCGAGGATGATCAGGGCTACGCGGCCAGGTGCTGTGTTCATGGGGCAATGGGTATGCGGGTGATGATGCGGGTTCCCCCGAGGGGGCTGTCTTCGATGATCAGGCGGCCGCGGTGCATGCGCACCATGGTGTCGGCCAGGTAGAGCCCGAGGCCGGTTCCGTCGGCCGTTCGGGTGTTTTCGTCTCCGAGCCGCACGAAAGGCTGCAGGACACGTCGACGCTCGCTGCGGGCAATTCCCGGTCCGGCGTCGTCGATGGTCACGGTGTAGTGGTCGCGTTCCACCGTCAGAGTCACCTCCACACGGTCACCGGCTCGGGTGTATTTCAGGGCGTTTTCAATCAAATTGCTCCAGGCCAAACCCAACCCCCGCGCATCCCCTTCCACGGTCCGCATCGGAACCTCTGCCGGCACGAAGGACACTTGCCGGCCCGCATAGGGGCCCACGAGCAACGCCCGGATCGCCGATTCGAGGGTTTCCTCCGGGTCCATGGGCGACTTCGCCAACGGCTCGCCCACCCGGGCGCTCTGCAAGATGTCGTCGATGCGCCGCTCCAACCGGAAACTGGCCCGGCGCGTCTCCTCGAGGAGGTCCTGGGTTTCGCCTACACTCAAGCCCCCTTGCTGCAGGGTCTCCGTCGCCAGCCGAATCGCCGCCAACGGGGTCTTGAGCTCATGGGTCACCGCCAGCGTGAAGTTGCGCTCCCGCTGCCGCTGTCGCTGCTCCTCGCGGGCGGAGCGCCACAGTGCCCAGAGGCCCACCACCAGCAGGGCGAAGAACACGCTGCCCTCTCCGATGATCATGGTCTTCCAGCGTTCCAGCTCCGCCGGATCCCGGCCTGGCGCCACCTGGTGCAAATCCGAGCGCAAGCGCACCAACAGCGAAGCCCACCAGGCAAACTGGATCAACACATACGTCCCCAACAGGACGATGAGGGTGCTCCGTTTCACTTTCACGTCCGAAAGTTACGCCGGAATAACGCGCCCGTTTCCGTGATTGCGCCGCGGTCATCCGATGCGCAGGGCGACGTGCACGGGCCCCTGGTGCGCCCCGGGATGCCTAACCAGCACGCCGTACGCTCCGCGGTCCACCACGAAGTCCCACCGTCCCGACCTCGCCAGCTCCGACCAGGCCGCCCACATTTCCCGGTTCCATCGAATGTCGTCGCACACGATGACCGAGGGCCGGTCTCCGCCCCGGTTCGCCCGCAGCGCGGGAGCAGCGACCTCCACCCAACGCCGGAGCGCCGCGCCGCGGTGGTCCCCGTCGATATACACCAGATCCCACCCCTCGCCCTCCGGTTCAGTCGCCACCCCCGCCGCCGCTCCGGGCACCACCGACTCGAACGTCCCCCTGACCCCCGCTATCGACCCCGCGAGGCCCAGTTCCTCCCATCCACCCCGTGCCCAGTTCGCAAGCGCCTCCCCCCCCTCCACCGTCCATACCCGCCTCCCGTCGCCCGCCAGATAGGCCGTCGTCAAACCGAGGTTGGTGCCCAGCTCCACCACGCGTTCAGCTCCGATCCACCGGGCCAGCGCCGCCAGCTCGCGGGCCTGCTGCGCCGAAGCCGTGGACTTCCGGAGCCGATCCCTCACCCGGATCACGTGCTGGACCTTAGGCCCTTGGCCGATTTCCCCGGCACCTTGGTCCGTGTAGGTGAGGGTTTGGTCCTCCCGCTGCCAGCGGGCCCTCAAACGTTCCACCTCCGGGCGGTGTTCCTCCCTCCAAGGCCTGCGCGTCCGGTGCCATGCCTGCCCCAATCCGAAGAGGAAAGGCGAGTGCATGCTTCGCCAGCTTGTTGATTTTGAGCGCCATTGCCAGGCCAAACCCAATCGGTCCAAAAAAATTTTCAGCACGGCGCGAAATTAGTGTGGATTGGAGGCAATCATCTATTACCTTTGCGGTCCGCCAGCAACAAAGGCTTTTCGGGCGATTAGCTCAGCTGGTTCAGAGCACCTGCCTTACAAGCAGGGGGTCGCTGGTTCGAGCCCAGCATCGCCCACAAAAAAGAGCGAACCGCAAGGTCCGCTCTTTTTTTTGCTCCCTCCCGGGGATCCTTCCGATCCCTTCGCCGCAAGAGGTCGGCGGCGGCGGACTTATCGCACCACCGTCACCGCCCCGTGAAAGTCCTCGCCGTCCGAGCGCTGAAGGACATAATAATAGGTTCCATCGGAGATGGGATTGCCTCCGATGCGGCCGTCCCAGCCTCCGCCATAGTTGAGGTCCTGGAAGATGAGGTTGCCCCAGCGGTTGTAGACCAGCAGGACAGAACCGGGGAAGCCCTCGATGCCTTCGATGCGGAAGAAGTCGTTCTTTCCGTCGTTGTTGGGTGAAAAGACATTGGGAATGAGGGTGTTGCATGCCTCCAGGATGAGGGTGAAGGAGGCCTCCTCCCCGCATTGGTCGATGGCGGTCACGAAGAGGATGCCCTCGTTCATGCCCCCCTCGTACACCCCGCCGTCGCCGTAGAACGCCGCCAGGGTATCGAGGGAAGCCGTCAGTTCCACCCAGTTGGAATCCACCGGCTCGGGGTCGATGCCGTTGAAAACATATTGCCAGGTGAAGAACGAGAAGCTGCCGGTTCCTCCTTCGATGTCCACTGCCGCTTGAACGCCGAGGCACGCCTCCTCATCGAGCACGAGGATGGCCGGGTACTCCGGCACCTCGATGAAGTGGTTGGAGTTGGCGGTTTGGCCGCAGCCGTCCGTGACGTTCAGGGTGATGGTCGTGCTGGCTTGGGGAGAGGTGGTGGCGGTGGACTGGTTGCCCCCGAAACTCCAGGCGTAGGTGTAGGGTCCGGCGCCGGTGAGGATGACCGCGGAGAGGGAGACCGGGTCGCCCGGGCAGAAGGGGGAAGTGGTTTGGTCTACATCCACAGACAGCGGAGGCGGCGGAATGAAACCGATGGTCGCCTCAGCGGTGTTGCCACAGACGTCCGTGACCACGACGGTCAGCTGGCCTGCGGTGGTCGTATTGACGGTATTCGTAGGCTGCGTAGGCGTCTGGCCGCCTGTCCATTGGTAGGTGAACGGACCAAACCCGCTCACCGCCTCCACCCCCAGCACGGCCTGACCGTTGCAGATGCCCACCGGCGTATCGTATTCCAGGGTCACCGGATCGGGATCGAGAATCACCAGCGTAGCCGACCGGAACACCGTGTCGCCGCAGAGGTTGATGTACTCGTAAGAGATGGTCACGGTCTCGGGGCCTTCGGTGATGCCGTCCGCGATGACGTTCAGGGGCACATCGTAGGAAGTGACGCCTACACCCAGCACGACGTTCGCGTCGATGAACTCGTAATCGGTGCCATTGATGGCGGTCCCAGTGATGGTCAATTCGAGGGTCTCTTCGAGGGTGGCATTGGGCCGGACGATGGTGAACACGGCGTCGTTGCAGCTTTCCACGACGGTGGTGTCCCCGAGGAAGACCTGGTTGCCGCTGATTGAGGCCGAGGCGACAATGTCGAAGGCGTTGGAAGAGAAAGACCCCCCTTCGATGAAGACGGCGCTGTCGAAGGCGGAATCGCCGGCGTCGGCGATGGCGATTTTGATGTGGTACGTCTCGCCGCACTGCACCTGGGCCTCCGCGGTCAGGACCACGGTGAAGCCGTCGAGTTGGGTGGCGGTGGGGGCGGTGTTGGTGGCGTTGTCGACGTAGAACTCCGTGTTCTGGGTCCAGTTGGGGTCGACTTGGTTGCAGTTGGGAGCGGAGCCATTGGATCCGACATTGCCGTTGTTGACGGAATTGATGGTCACCGGTACGCCATTGGTCCCGGGGATGATGGCGAGGTTGATGGCGTTGTTGGAGTACGGGCCGTTGATGCCGGGGCCGCTCAGGAAGAACCCGAAGGCGTCATTCACCGTGCCGCAGACATACTCGTTGTACTCCTCCGAGCCGAAGGAATAGTTGAAGCGAATGGAGTCCCCGGTGGGAATGAAATCGAACTCGAGGACGGCGGCGTCGTTGGTGGTGAACGTGCTCAGCGCATTGAGGTCGGGGTCGCTGACGCCGAAGTTGCCCCCGCCGAGCGTCAGGCTACCGCTGTTGTTCGGGCCCACGGCGAGGTTGCAGGTGCCCGAAGCCATGATCAGGCCGTTGGGGATCAGGATGTTGGAGTTGGCGGCGTCAAAGCTTCCGATTTGGTCGAGGTCGCCGCTGAAGGTGATGTTCGAGACCTGAACCCCTTCTCCCACGAGGATTTCCGTGACCACCTGTTGCGCGGTCAGGCTGGGGTCCACCACCAATTGGGCAGTCGCGAAATGGCTAATAGTGAGCGCCGTGCAGGCCAAACCCAGCCGCATCCATGGAAATCTAAACATCTACAACGAATTAGCGTTCTGCACCCAAACTTACAACATCCCTGAACAATCGACAGAATTCGATGCCGTTCCATGAATTCCGCCCTGCCGCGAATGGAATACCTTTGGGGACATGGAGAAGACGCTCATCTCGGTGAGGGGGTTGCGCAAGACCTACCAAATCGGCAGCCAAGTGGTGCACGCGTTGGACGGTTTGGATTTGGACATCGAGCGCAACGCCTACGTGGCCCTGATGGGTCCCTCGGGTTCGGGGAAAAGCACCCTGATGAACATCCTGGGTTGCCTCGATTCACCGACGGCGGGGAGTTACGTCCTCAATGGCCGCAATGTCGCGGGATTGGACGAGAATGCACTGGCCGAGATCCGCAACAAAGACATCGGCTTCGTCTTCCAGACGTTCAACCTGCTCCCGCGGTACACGGCGCTCGAAAATGTCGCGCTGCCGCTGATCTACGCGGGGGTGAGCCGGCAGGTGCGGGAGGCGCGGGCGCTCGAGGTGCTCGAGCAGGTGGGGCTGGGAAACCGGTCGCATCACCGGCCCAATGAGCTCAGCGGGGGACAGCGCCAGCGCGTGGCGGTCGCCCGGGCCTTGGTCAACCGGCCGGCGCTGATCTTGGCGGACGAGCCCACGGGAAACCTCGATACGGCCACCTCGCTGGAGATCATGGCGCTGTTCCGGGAGATTCACGAGGCCGGCAACTCCATCATCGTGGTGACCCACGAGGAGGACATCGCGGCCCACGCCCAGCGGGTGGTCCGAATGCGGGACGGAAAATTGGACGCGACGGCCGGGCGTTGAGCGCGGCAGGTCGTTAATTTGCAAACGGATTCCCCGCCGGAGGGTTGGGGGGCTGAATTTGGCTTACGCAAGGTTAATGCAACGGGAAAGAATCATTCATCTGCGCGACGAATCGCGCATCGGGGAGCGGGTGCAAGTGGCGGGCTGGGTCCGCACCTTTCGCAACGAGACGTTCATCGCGCTCAATGACGGGAGCTGCCTCGGGAACCTGCAGCTGGTCATCGACCGGGAGGCGACGCCCGAGTCCGAGCGGAAGCGCCTGACCACGGGCACGGCCCTCCGCGCGCTCGGCACGCTGGAGCGGTCGCAGGGCAGCGGCCAGCTCACCGAACTGCGGGTCGAGGAGTTGGAAATCCTCGGGGACGCGGATCCGGAGCGCTATCCCATCCAGATGAAGAAGCACTCGCTGGAGTTTCTGCGCGAGAAGGCCCACCTGCGCTTCCGGACGAGCACGTTCAGCGCGGTGTTCCGGGTGCGCCATGCCCTGAACTTCGCCATCCACCGCTTCTTCACCGAGCGCGGATTCTTCCAGCTGCACACCCCCATCATCACGGGTTCCGACGCCGAGGGGGCGGGGGAGATGTTCCGGGTGACCACCCTGGACCTGCAGAACATGCCCCGACGCGACGACGGCAGCGTGGATGAGTCGCAGGACTTCTTCGGGAAACAGGCGAACCTGACGGTGAGCGGCCAGCTGGAGGCCGAGCTCGGCGCCATGGCCCTGGGCCAGGTGTACACCTTCGGGCCCACCTTCCGGGCGGAGAACTCGAATACCTCGCGGCACCTCGCCGAGTTCTGGATGATCGAGCCGGAAGTCGCCTTTGCGGATTTGCGGGACAACATGCGCCTGGCGGAGGACTGCTTGAAATACGTGTTGGCGGCGGCCTTGGAGGGGTGTGCGGAGGATTTGGCCTTCCTGGAAAACCGCGAAATCGAGGCGGAAAAATCGCTTCCGCAGGACCAGCGTCATGCACAGCCGCTTCGCCAACGCCTTCAGGATGTGGTGGATACGCCGTTTCAATCGGTCACCTACACCGAGGCCATCGACCTCCTGCGTGCGTCCAAGCACTACCAGAAAAAGAAGTTCAAGTATCCGGTGGAATGGGGGGTCGATTTGCAGAGCGAACACGAGCGTTGGCTGGTCGAACAGCACTTCCACGGGCCGGTGATTCTCACGGATTATCCCGCGGAAATCAAGGCCTTTTACATGCGCGCGAACGACGACGGGAAGACGGTCGCCGCGATGGATGTGCTGGTTCCGGGCATCGGCGAAATCATCGGAGGCAGCCAGCGGGAGGAGCGTTTGGATCGGCTGGAGGCCAAATGCGCCGCCTTCAACATCCCCGCCGAGCACTTGTGGTGGTACTTGGAGACCCGGCGGTTTGGGACGGCCATGCACGCGGGGTTTGGGCTGGGATTTGAGCGGCTCGTGATGTACGTCACCGGGATGTCGAACATCCGGGATGTCATTCCGTTCCCGAGGACGCCTCAGAACGCCGAATTCTAACCCATGCTCAAGCAGTCCCTCCAGCAGAAGCTACTTCAAAAGCTCTCGCCCCAGCAGATTCAGTTGATGAAGCTGCTCCAGGTTCCCACCATGGAACTCGAGGCGCGCATCAAGCAGGAGCTGGAGGCAAACCCGGCGCTGGAGGAAGTCGACGACCGCTGGGAGGAGGAGTCTGGCGCCGAGGATTTGGGGCCGGAATCGGCGGAAGATGGAGATCGGGAGCAGGCGCTGGAGG
>JBEEPJ010000048.1:0-12053 GCA_041191165.1 Bacteroidota bacterium
CCTATGACGATGGGGCCGCTGCCGATGAGCAGCACAGACCGGATGCTTGTGTCCTTGGGCATTTTTTTTTTACCCGGCACCGCGCACCGGGTGCGCAGTTCGGGGGTGACGGGACTTCCGGGGAACAAAAGTACGCTGAGGATGGACTTGGGGCGCTGTTCATTCCTTGTCGTTTTTCACGGATTATCCACAAAATTTGCGGCATGGAATTTCTCGAAACGGGCCGGGAACGGGCGGAGCGCAAGTGGGTCGAGGTGGAGGGCTGGCGCATCGAGTATGCCTGCGGGGGAGAAGGGAGAAATGAGAATGGGGAAGGCGGAGACGGGAAGGGAGAAGGAAGAAGGGCGCTGGTGTGCTTTCACGGCTTCGCGCGGCCGCTCGAGGACATGTTGCCGTGGGGGGAGGTGTGGGGGGAGGAAAGGAAGGTGATCTCGATTCATCTGCCGGAGCATGGGGGCAGCCGGGATGTGGGTCCGGGGGCGCAGGGGCGGGAATGGGGCGGGGAGCGGGCCATCGCGCCGGAATTGTGGGCAATCATTGCACGCCAAATCGCCGACGCTGAAGGCGCAGCGGCCGGTCCCATGGACCTGCTCGGCTACTCCATCGGCGGGCGGGTGGCCTTGGCGGCGCTCGTCGCGGCGCCCGAGGCCTGGGGGCGGGTGGTGCTCTTGGCCCCGGACGGGCTGCGCAAGTCGCCGTTTTATACCGTGACGGTGCACACGCAAGTGGGTCGTTGGGCGTGGCGGGCCATCGACCGGCGGGCGGAGCGGATGTTGCGGACCTTGGACCGCTGGCACCGGTGGGGCCTGTTGACGAAACACTTGCATGGGTTTGCGCACTTCCACCTCGCCAGCCCCGAGATGCGGAGGATGGTTTGGAAAGGATGGCGCGTGCACCGCAACTGCTGGCCCTCGCTGGGGGCCGTTGCCCGGGTGATGCGCGCACATCCTGCGCCCGTGGACCTTTGCTTCGGGCAGCATGACCGGGTGATTCCGCCGGGGAACGGCCGGCGGCTGGCCCAGCGGCTGAAGGGAGTAGGGCACGTTCACTTCCATCGGGTTCCCGCCGGACACAACCTGCAACGGCCCGATGTGATGAAAGCCGTGGTGGAACGTATATTTCAACAATGAATTGCCATTGGATCCGGGAATTGTATGCAGATCGGCAAGCGGGCCGGAAGCGGTTGGCTGCGTTGTTGGACCCGGACGATGTCCCGATGGGAGGGGGGCTCGAGGCCTTGATGCGCCGGATTGAGGCATCCCCCGTCACCGATGTTTTCCTGGGCGGATCGCTGTTGACGCATCGGCAGGTGGACGACGTCATCGCGGGCGTTCGCGCCCATTTTTCCGGCCCGCTGACCCTCTTTCCCGGCTCGCCTGAACAGGTGGTGGCCGGGGCGGACCAGGTGCTTTTCCTGTCCCTCATCTCCGGGCGAAACCCCGACCTGCTCATCGGACGGCACGTGGCCTCCGCCCTGCACATCCGGAGGTTGGGGATGCCGGTGGTGCCCACGGGATACCTGCTCATCGGCGATGGGCCCTTGACCACGGCAGCCTACATCAGCGGGACCCTGCCCATCCCGTCGGCGAAGCCCGGCATCGCCGTGGCGACCGCCGTGGCCGGGGAGATGCTGGGGTTGCAGTTGCTGTACCTCGATGCGGGGTCGGGCGCCGGCTCGCCCGTGCCGGTGGAGACCATTGCCGCTGTGCGGGAGCAGACGAGCGTGCCGCTGGTCGTGGGGGGCGGACTGCGGAACGCCGAGGCCATCCGCGCCGCGTGGGCGGCCGGGGCCGATGTGGTGGTGGTGGGATCGGCGATTGAGGATGCGCCGGGGGATTTGGCCTGGCTGCCTCAGCCGTAAAAAAATACTGCAAAGCATTGAAATGAAGCGGGTTCTGGTCATTACCTACCACTGGCCCCCCTCCGGCGGGGTGACGGTGCTGCGGTGTCTCAAACTGGTGAAATACCTGCGTGAAAACGGCTGGGAGCCCGTCGTATTTACCGCGCTCGACGCCCGCTACCCTTACGAAGATGCCACCAACTTCCGCGACATTCCCGAGGGCTTGGAGGTCCTGCGGGTGCCGGCGTGGGAACCTTCGCAGGCCTTCAAGCGGTTCAGCGGCCGAAAACCCACCCAGCCCCTGCTCAACATCACCGCCAACAGCGACAAAAAGCAAGGCTGGCGCGACCGCCTGGGCATTTGGATCCGGGGCAACTTCTTCATCCCCGACGCCCGCGCGCTCTGGATTGCGCCGTCGGTGAAGTTTTTGATAAAATACCTGCAGGAGAATCCGGTGGACGCCATCTTCACCGATGGCCCGCCGCATTCGAATACGGTCATCGGACTCCGCTGTGCGCAGCGTCTGGGCATCCCGTGGCTGGCGGATTTTCAGGACCCCTGGACCCAGGTGGATTACTACGGCGCCATGCGCATCGGCCGCCGCGCCGACCGCATCCACCGGGCGCTCGAGCAGGAGGTCTTCGCCTGCGCCTCCCGCATCTCCATCGCCAGCCCCACGTGGGCCCGGGACTTGGAGTCCATCGGCGCGCGGGATGTCCAGGTGTTTTACTACGGCTTCGATGAGGCGGATTTTGCGGACTACCGCCCCGAGCAGGTGCCCGGTCGGTTCATCGTGTTCCACGGGGGCCTGCTGGGCAGCGACCGCCATCCGGTGGGCATGATTCGGGCGCTGGGCGCGAAGGTGGCCGCCGATCCCGCCTGGGCTGCGGCCCTCGAGATTCGGCTGGCGGGCGAGGTGGATGTCTCGGTGCGGGAGGCGATTGAGCAGGCCGGTTTGTCAGGCCAAACCCGTTTCCTGGGCATGCTCCCCCGGGCCCAAATCCTCGCCGAACTCGGGCGCGCAAATGTCCTGCTGCTCCCCATCAACCGCGCGGAGAACGCGGGCGGGCGAATTCCGGGCAAGTTGTTCGAGCTGCTCCGCGCGGGGAAGCCCATCTTGTACCTGGGGCCGGAGGTGGGGGATGCGAAGGATTTGGTCTGCCGCGGGGGGGAGAATGGGTGCTTCGGGTACGAGGACGTGGACGGCATCGCCGGGTATCTCGGGCGGTGCTGGGACCGGGCGATGGCCGGGGCGGCCGGGGCGGCCGGGACAGTGGCTGAGGCGGGGGCCGCGGAGGCCGGGACGGCGGCGGCTGGGACGGCCGCGGCTGGGACGGCCGCGGAAGCCGGCGCGGAGGCGGCCCGTGTGGCAGCCGCCCCCTACTCCCACCAGGTGCTCACCCGTCAGGTGGCCCAGTGGCTGGACGAAATCACCCGCTGACCCCCGCGGACTCCTGCGGACCTCCCGCCGACCCCCCGCGGACCTCAGAAAACCAGCTCGACCGAACACATCACGTGCCGCCCGGCCTGCGGGAAGAGGTAGACCTCATCCACGCGGGTGGAGGCCCCGCCGAGCTGGTAGCTGTAGGTCCAGCCGTTGGTGCTGTAGAGGCGGTTCGCGAGGTTGTTGACGAAGACGGAGAAGTGGGCGAGGGACTCCCCGGACCGGCTGGACTGGGTGCGGCGAAGGCGCAGGTCGTGGACGGTGTAGGCGTCGAGGGCGCGGTCGGGGGAGGCGGTGTTGTCGAGGAACTGGCGGCCGACGCGGCGCCAGAGCCACTCGGCTTCCCAGCGGCTGCCCGTCGAGCGGTTCGTGTGGAGGTTCCACAGGAGGGAAGAGGAGGCCACGAGGCGGGGGGAGAAGGCGATGTCGCGGTCGGCGTGTGGGATGCGAACCGCCTCGAATCCGGAGGGCGTGCCGTAGTCGTAAAGCACCTCCTCGAACAGGGGGATCCGGTTTTGGGACCCGGCGAGCTGGGGGGACCAGGTGAGGCGGCCGGCGGGGTCGAGCCGCAGGACCGCGCTCAGTTCGAGGCCCCGGCGGTAGCTCTCGGGGACGTTCGTGCGGATGGGGTTGCCGACGTCGTTGAGCTCGCCGGTGAGCACCAGTTGATCGCGGTAGTGCATGTGGTAGAGCACGGCCTCGACCCGGCCGCGGGGGGCGTTGCCGGGCCCGAGGGTCCACTGCACCCCAAGCTCCACATCCCGGAGCCGCTCGGGCCGGGTCTGGGCGCCCCCGGGACCGTCGAGGTAGTCCGTTCGCGACGGTTCCCGGTTCGCCACCGCGAGCGAGGCGAAGACCCGCCCCCGTTCGGAAGCCCCGAAGAGCCAGTCCGCTCCGAGTTTGGGATTGAAGAAGACCAAATCGTCATCGACATCCACCACCCGCAGGTCGTTGTCCCGGCCGTCGGCGCGGTAGGTGACTTGCCGGATTTGGCCTTCCCCATGCACCCGAATCCGCCCCTGACCCGGCTGGTAAAGCACACGCGCAAAGGCGTTTATATCGTCCTTCACCCCCTGGCCTTCGTAGTAGCGGTCGCCCGGCGCCACCCCGTCGCCCGCCTCCAACGGCCCGCTCGGCAACGCCCAAACCACTTCTCCAAAGTGGTCGCCCACGTACCGGAAAGCGCTGCCGCCCACCCCCACCGAGCCCTCCGCGAAGGTGCGCTCGGCAAAGCCGTGCACGCCCCACAGGTCGTTGCGCAGCCACCGCCGGCGCACCACGTCGCCCGTGGCCTCCGGCGTCGCGAAGCCGTACCGGTCGAGGTCGTCCCCGGCCCGGAACTGCTCGTAGAACCCCCCGCCCCGGGTCCAGTTCGCCGTGAGCGACGTCTCCCAGCCGCCGAAAAGCTGCCGGAACAGGAGTTGGTGGTGGGTTTGGGCGTAGTCGTCCACCTCGTTTGCGTAGCGGTAATAGTTGTGGCGTGGGCCGCGGGCGATCAGGTCGGCGATGCGCTCGGTGTCGCTGCCGTAGCCATACTCGTAGCTGCCTTGCGCCCAGGCGGTAATGGCCTCCGCATCCCCGGTGAGGGCGATGCGCGGCACGCCGTACCACGCCTGGTAGGTGCGCTCATGGCCGTCGAGCAAGGTGTACACGAGGCGGCCATTTTTCCAGAACTTGCCCAAGGCCCAGTGCACACTCCCCAACGCGCTGCTCGCCCGGTCGACATAGCCGGCGCTCTGCACCCGGGTGGCCCGGCCTTCCATGGCCCAACCGTCGCCGAGCCGGCCGCTGGACCATTGCAGGGTGGTGCGCAGGGTGCCGAAGGCCCCGCCCCCGAGGACGGCGCGCCCGCCCGGCTCGCCCGCCATGCCCAGGGTCGATAGGGCCACCGTCGCCCCGAAGGCCCCCGGGCCATTCGTGCTGGTCCCGGCGCCCCGCTGGATCTGCAGGCCGTCGAGGCTGCTGCCCACGTCCGGCATGTTGACCCAGTAAACCTGGTGGGACTCCGCGTCGTTGATGGGCACGCCGTTGAGGGTCACGTTGATGCGGGTGGCATCGGAGCCCCGGATGCGCATGCCGGTGTAGCCGATGCCGGTGCCGGCGTCGGAGGTCACCACCATCGACGGCGTGAAGCGCAGGAGATAGGGCAGGTCCACCCCAGCGTCGAGGGCCCGCAAGGCCGCCGGGGCCAGGGTCGTCGCCGCGAACGGGGCGCGGGCGTCCGCCGTCACCGTACCGTGGACCTCCGCGGCGCCCAGCAGGAACCGCGGGGAGAGGGTGTCTCCCGGTACGGCCCCCGCCACGTCCGCCGGCGCCTGGGCCCACACGCCCACGGCGACCCGCAGCGACATCCCCATCAGGCCCCACCGCACTGCGGCGAACCGTCCCCCCCTCCCGAAAGTGTTGCGAAATTTTTCCATGCGTTTTTCCGAGTTGCGCATGGGCCGCCCCGGCACACGCCGGCTGCGATTTCGCTCCCCTACCGGCATGACCCGGTCAGGTTCGAAGGGTATGATCTCAGCCCTGCCGGTCTTCCGGAGGCACCCCTGCGTCGCCGCGAAGGTAGGGAGGGAAGTCCTTACCTTGGGGGCATGGATATGTTGGGGATGCTGGGTTTGGCCTTGAACGCCGCGCGGCAGGGTGCGAGGGTGCTGCTGGCGCACATGGACCGGCCGGACGACGAGCTGGTCATCCGCGCCAAGCGCGACGGCACGCCGGTTTCCGCCGCCGACATGGCGTCGCATCGGGCCATTGAGGTCGCGCTCGCGCCGTCGGGCATCCCGGTCATCAGCGAGGAGGGCGAGTTGCCGCCGTACGCGGTGCGCAAGCTGTGGCCGTACTACTGGCTCGTGGATCCGCTCGATGGCACGGCGTCGTTCCTGCAGCAGCGGAGCGGCTTTGCGGTGAACATCGCGCTCTGCGGTCCGGATGGGCCCATCATCGGGGTGGTGGCGGATCCGCTCGAGGGAGTCGTGTACTCGGGTTCGCCGGTTTTTGGAGGCCAAACCCATTCCCTCCACCCCGCCCCCAGCGCCTCCGGAATCCCCCTCCGACCCCTCCCCCCTGCCCGGCCGTATCGCCTCCTGGCGAGCAGCACCGAACGGGCCTCCCTCGAGGAACTCCTCCCGCCCCATCTGCTGCCGTCGGCGCCCGACGACTTCGTGGTGACCCGGATGAGCGGCGCCCAAAAGTTCTGCCACATCGCCGCCGGCCGCGCCGATCTCCACAGCCGCACAGGTCCTTACATGGAGTGGGACTGCGCCGCCGGGGACGGCCTGCTCCGCGCCCAGGGGCTCTCCGTCATCGATCGGCACACCGGCGCCCCCCTCCGCTACAACTCCCCCACCCTCCTCGTCCAGGGCCTCTGGGTCTCACGGGTCTGACCCCCTCCCGCGGGCCGGGGAGAAGGGAGAATAGAGAAGGGAGAAGCGCTCAGTCCCGCTTCACCTTGCAGTCCGGGGGGAATGTCGGCGATGCCGTTGCCCTTGAGGTGCAACTTTTGCAGGGTCGGCGCCTGGCAGACCACCACGGGGAAGGCCATGAGCGCGTTGCCGTCTTGCAATAGCGTTTTCAGGGCCGTCATCGATCCGATGGTATCGGGCACCTCGGCCGTAGGGTTGAGCCATTCGGATTTTTGCAGCCCCGCAGCCCCAACCCCCATCGGCCCCTCCCAGTCCACCGGGCCATCTCCCGCTCCTGCGGCACGGTGGGGCGTTCGAGGTGTTCGAATTTGGCCTCGGAAAAAAGCGCCCGGCATGCAATGTTCAACCTCCTTGCCTTACTTCCGCCAGCCGTCGTCCTCGAAGTGGTCGAAGAGGTCGATGTAGTTTGCGTAGCGTTCTTGGGCCACGTCGCCCGTCTCCACCCCCTCGCGCACGGCGCACTGCGGCTCGTGGCGGTGGGTGCAGTTGTGGAACTTGCATTGGGGGAGCAGCGCGAACATCTCCGGGAAGTGATGGTGGAGGGATTCGCGCTGGATTTGGACTAGCCCGAAGCCCTTAATGCCCGGCGTGTCAATGATATACCCCCCGCCGGGCAGGGGGAACATCTCCGCGAAGGTGGTGGTGTGGCGGCCCTTGCTGTGCGCGTCGGAGAGGGCGCCGGTCTTGAGCTCCACGCCAGGCAAGAGGCGGCTGATGAGGGTGCTCTTGCCCACGCCCGAGGCCCCCGAGACGAGGTGGACGCCGCCGACCAACTCCCGCGCCCAGTCCTCGACGCCTTCCCCGGTGCGCGCGGACAGCAGCCGGGTGGCATAACCGGCGGTGGCGTAGACGTCCTGCAGGTAGGCCAGGCGCTCCCGGTCCTCCTCTTCCATCAACTCGTCCGCCTTGTTGAAAAGGAGGGTCACCGGCACCCCGAAGGCGTGGGCGGCCACCAGGAAGCGATCGACGAAGCCCGTGGCGGTCTCCGGCAGGGTGCAGGAGAGCACGAGCCAAGCGTGGTCGAGGTTCGCGGCCACCACGTGGGTCGCCCGGGACAGGTTCACCGACCGCCGAACGATGGCGTTGCGCCGGGGGAGGATGGCCGTGATGACGCCCTGCTCCTCGCCCTCCGGGCTCCAGCGCACCCGGTCCCCTACCGCCACCGGGTTCGTGGACCGATCCCCCGCGAGCCGCAGTTTGCCCGCGGTGCGGCATGCCACCACCTGGCCCGGCTCCACCTCCACGTCATACCACGACCCCGTGGACCGCAGCACGAGCCCGTCGCCCCCCCCGCTCCCACTCAAGCCGTCGCCGCTTTGAACGCCGCCTCCAGGCCGCCCGGCTGGGCCGCCAGCTCCGCCGTCACCCCTTCCGACACCAACTCGCCCCGGCGGATGAACACCACCCGGTCGCACATCGCCTCGACCTCCTGCATGATGTGCGTGCTGAGAATCACCGTCCGCCGCTGCCCCACATTGCGAATCAACTGCCTGATTTCCACGAGTTGATGCGGATCCAGACCGGACGTAGGCTCGTCGAGGATGAGCACTTCCGGTTCATGCAGCAGGGCTTGTGCCAAACCCACCCGCTGCCGATATCCTTTCGACAGCTGTCCGATTTCTTTATGGGCTTCAGGGGTCAACCCCACAGCCTCCACCACCCGCTCCACGGCTGCTGCCGCATGGGGCACCCGGTGCATCCCCGCCACGAAGGCGAGGTATTCCCGCACGTACATCTCGGTGTGCAGCGGATTGTGCTCGGGCAGGTAGCCCACGCGCTTGCGCGTCTCCTCGGGATGGGTTTCTACCGAAAAACCGCACACCTCCACGCTCCCCTCGCTCGGCGGCAGGTACCCCGTGATCAGTCGCATCAGGGTCGACTTCCCGGCGCCATTGGGCCCCAACAACCCCAATACCTGCCCTGTCGGCACCTCGAGGTTCACCCCTTTCAACGCCCACTGCTCCCCAAACCGCTTCGAGACATTTTGAATCCGGATCATGCCCCAAAGTTAACCGCTGACCCGGTTCACCCCTGTGAGGAAGGTCCAATACTCGCCCATGGGCAACCCCAAGAAACATAGCCATTTTCGAATCATTGGGGCAAAAGGTAATGCTTCATGTAAGCAAGTGATTGATAATCTGATGGGTAAAATCCCGGCAGCGCTCCCCATTCCAAGGAACCCATCTTCTTCGCCAGGGAGCACCAAGCCACAAAAAGTGTTGCCTTCCATGCCCTTGAATTCAGGGCATTTGTGCGTTCGTTTGCCTCCAACAAGCCCATAACCCAGGTTCTTAACCCGTTCCAATTCACCTGTCCCTGCGGCAATTCTCCCGGGGCAGCAAACAGCATCTTGTGGAGTTTGAAATCCTCGTTGCTGACGTTCATTTGGAGAAGACGACCAAGATAGTCCCGCTGGGCAACTTGCATCGATGTGAGATGATTGTCAGCGTGAGCCGTGGTTTCATTTGAATCGTGCCGCCGATAATGAAGCAAAGGCGCCGTCAAGTTGGAAAATCTCACCCCTTGCTCGAGCATCTCAATCCAAAGTCTGTAGTCCTCCGCAGGCCCTGTTCTGTAAGGGATTTTCTTGAAAACCTCCGCTCGCCCCATGACCGTCGGGTGAATCATGACGCAACGGAACAGCATTTCACAGGCGATAAAATCATGGTATTCAGGGCGCTTCAGGGGCCTGACCACCCGTCCGGTGGCATCCATTTCTCGGGCTCCTGTGCCCAGCACATCGATGCCAGGATGCTTTTTGAGATAGGCCAACTGGCGGGCAAACCGATCCGGCGAACAAATGTCATCCGCATCCATTCGCGCAATCCAAGAACCCCGGGCCTCGGCGACCCCCCAATTCAAAGCATGCACCAGTCCCTGATTGCGTTCGCTCGACAACAACCGGAGGCGTACGTCTCGGATTTGCTCCAAAAGCTCGGCGCTCCCATCCGTCGACCCATCGTTGATGACGATGAGTTCAAAATCGGTAAAGGTTTGGCCTAAAACACTCTGAATCGCTTCGGAAAGAAACGCTTCCCCATTGTGCACGGGCAAAATGACGCTAATCAGGGGGTTCATTGTGGGAATGGAGGATTCAAAGGAATCAACGAAACAGGGATCCCCTGGGTTTCATTCCAAACTGGCCGTGTAGAGAATGGCCGCCCGCTTGGCCGCCTTGCGAAAGGTGTCGATCCACCAGTTTTCCTTGTAATAATCCCGCTGGGCCAACAACTTGAGTCCGTTGACCGAAGCACTCACAACGGTCAGCGCAAGACCCGTTATGAGTACCGCCGTGAGATAACCGGGGTTGCGTGGGACTTTGCCCGAGCGGACTCGGTCGCGCCCCAGCGCCCATCCCGAGGCGATCTGCCAGGAGACGTTGAGGCGTTCAGCGTTCACCACATGGTCCATCTTCAGCGCCGGTTCAAACCAGATGGCCATCCCCGCGGCCTGGATTTCCCGCTGCAACTCGGTTTCCTCTCCGTATCCGACCAAGTTGCCCCGCATGCCCAAGTTGGGGTCAAACGTGCCAAATCGCTCGAAAACAGACCGATGCACACAGAAATTGCACCCCGTCAAGAACCTCCCCTTGGGCAATACCCTCCGCACGGGGTAGCGCAGGTCGCTGGAAGCGTAATGGTCCTTGAACCAGCGGGGTTGGCCATAGTGATACCATGGGGCAAATGTTCCTCCAAAAACCAAGGGCTTCACCTCCTCGATACAGGCCAGCGCACGTTCGATGAAATCCGGCGCCACCTTGGCGTCGTCGTCAATGAAATAAATCCAATCGCTCTGGGCCTCTTCGATGCCCCGATTGCGGGCGTGGCTAAGACCTTGTTTTTCCTCCCGCACCACGCGCAACCCCTGCACGCGCCCCACATGGGATGCCACCACTTCCTGGGTGCGATCGGTGCATTTGTTGTCGATGACCACTACTTCGAAATCTCCCTCTTTTCCCCGGAGAGCTGCACAGGCGAGCAGGCAGTGATGCAATAGCTCAGCACGGTTGTAGGTGCAAATCACGAGGGAGACGACTGGACGCATGGGGCGAAGTTAGGCGTCAATTGGTGCGAAATCCCAGCCAAACCCGAGCCGAATCCCAAGAAACCACCCGGCCGGATTGGGCCACAAAGCGCTCAAATGCGTCCCATTCATAAAAAGGATTCCCATGAGTTTCCGGAAGGTGCGGCTGTCTGCTATCGATAAGGCCCACCCCCCAATCGGTGTCCACGATGCGGGCTTCCCACTGTCCTTCCCATTGGTACCTGTGGAAGGCCTTCCAGGTGGTTCCGTTCCATAAAGTATCCGCCAATAGATCGCGGTTGAAGTCCTCCCGCGCGAAGCGGTGTGCCGGGGGGAGGACATCATGAACGACCACCACCCCTCCGGGGGATAGTATACCGAGGGCATTTTCGATGTCCCGCCAGCATTGTTCTGCCCGGTGCAGGCCATCGATGAAGATGACATCAAAAGTGCTTCCAGGGTGTTCTGCCGCCCAATGGGCGAAGAATGCATCGCTGGTCATGACGAAGTCCACAGGATTCGCGCGAAACTCCAGCCCGGGATCGACTGAGGCTTTGCGGGCACATGCGATTCGGTTGAAGTTGTCGTCTGGATTTCGAACCCCTATCTCGAGGTATGACACATAACCCCGTTCCGATATCAACGTGTTGATGATTTCCGTTCGAGACGGCTTCTTTGCGTTTGCATCTCGTATAATTCGCTGTCCCTCCCCCACCATTCGCAGCGCCTGCGCTCCGTTCCAGAGCATCCGATAGATGATTCCCATTTCAATTCGTTAACCCCGCGAAATACGGGAATCGGGTCCAATTGTTTCGCTATTTGGATGGGAGTGGCGCCTGGGGAACCACCTTTTGCTGGTCCTGGAATTGGCGCTGCTCCCGGGTCCACAACCCATCTCTCCCTGCCAGGAATGCGCGCAGTGCCCTTTTGCGCTGACGCTTCAACCTCAAATTGAACCCGATCCAGTAGGGCAAGCGCAAGAGTGCTTTGAAAGTCAAATTCCGTAAGATGAGCTTCTGCTTCTCTCTGGAGCGGGAGCGACCCGCTTGGGCGTCGAGAAGGGCTGTCCAGTCCTGTTGACCTTCCTTGCCCCACTCGCGGTCCCACAACAAGCCCGCGGCCCACGTTCGATCCCAAATGAATTTCTGGTCTTGTTGGTGATAGTGCCAGAGGGGATGCTGAAATCCGTAGGCAAGGTTTTTCCCCTTGAGTAGCGCCTGATGCGCCCAGCCCACATCCTCTCCAAAAAGTACGTCTGGGAATGGGATTTCCTCCAGCGCCTCGCGTCGATACAATGCGTTGACATTGTCCCATTTGCTGGCCC
>JBEEPJ010000049.1:0-11889 GCA_041191165.1 Bacteroidota bacterium
ATCACCCGCACGGGGAGTCCTTTGCCATCCATCCAAACGATCCAGCGGGGCGAGATTTGCGGATTGCCGCAGCGGACTTGGTCATTTCCATGCTGCCCGCAACGCTGCATGCCGAGGTGGCGGCCGTGGCCATTGCGGCCCGCGTGCCCATGATAACGCCGAGCTACATCTCCCCGGAGATGGCGGCCCTGGACCGAGAGGCGGAGCGTGCTGGCGTATTGATTTTGAACGAAATGGGCCTCGATCCGGGGTTAGATCACCTGTGCGCGATCAAGATGCTGGACGAGATTCGAAGCGCTGGCGGGGTCATTCGGTCCTTCGAATCGTATTGCGGCGGGCTCATCGCGCCGGATTGCGACGACAACCCGTGGCACTATAAGTTCAGCTGGAATCCGCGCAACGTGGTGCTGGCCGGGCAGGGGGGGGCGGCGGTGTTTCAGGAAGGGGGGCGCGCGCGGTTGGTGCCGCCGCACCGGGTGTTCCAGCAGCCGCGCCAGGTGGAGGTGCAGGGTCGGTTGTACGAGGGGTATCCCAATCGCGATTCGCTCTCCTACAAGTACTTATACGGTTTGGATGCAGTCCAAACCCTCATCCGCGGCACCCTCCGCGGCCCGGGTTTTTGCGCCGGATGGGACGCCCTGGTGCAGCTGGGGTGCGTCCGTGATGACGTCCAGCTCGAGTGGGCGGAAGGGATCTCGTGGTCGGAGTGGCTGCGGACTTTCGTGCCGGGTGCAGGCGCAGAGGCGAATTTGCGGCAGGCCGTAGCGGAGTACACCGGGGCAACCCCCGGGGCACTGGAATTGCTGGATTGGCTCGGATTGTTCGACGAGCGCACCGGGCCGGCGGTCTTCAAGGGTTCGCCGGCTTCGGTGCTGCAGCGGCTGCTGGAGGAGCGTTGGAAACTCGGGCCCACCGACCGGGACCTCGTGGTGCAGTGGCATCGGGTGGAGTTCGAGTGGGAGGGCAGCCGCTGGGAACGTCAGAGCTCGCTGGTGCTCGAGGGCCGCGACGCGCGGTTCACGGCGATGAGCGATACGGTGGGCCTGCCCATCGCCCTCGCCGCGGAAATCATGCTGGAGGGGGAGGGCTTCGGGCGCGTCGGGGTGGAGGCGCCCATGGCCCCGGTGTACCACGAGCGGCTGCTGCCGCGCCTCGAGGCCCTGGGCATCCAGTTTGTGGAGGAAACCCGCCGGCTCGGATGAGGTCGATGATGGGGGCTTGGATTCGACAGCGCGCCATGGGGGCGCTGTGCACGGGGGGGCTGCTGGCCGGGCTGGCCCTCGCGCCCGTGCAGGGCTGGGCATGTCGGTGCGGGGAAGTGCCGGTTTGGCCTGTCAACCTCCAACCGGACTCCGCGTGGGTCCAATCCGCCATCGCCTGGCGCTTGGGCTCGCCCACCTCCGGATGCCGCGACGTGGTGGACGCCGTCGACGCGCTCGTCTTGAGCTGGATCGCGCGCTCGTCCGACGTCACGGTTCGAATCGACCGCGCGGACTGGGAATTCCTCGCCGCGGACCCGACCCACATCTACTTGCTCGCGCAGGCGCTCTACGCGCGGGAGGTGCGCGGGGAGCCGGTGGAGCCCCGGCGCGTGGTGCGCGAAGTGCGCCGGGCCAGCCGGAGTTGTGGAAAATGGCACAGCCCGGAACTGCGCAAGGCATTCCGGGCGGCGCGGAGGAAATTCGATCGGGGAGAGGAGCTTCAGCGCTGAATCGCGGCGCGGGTCGCGGCCTCGTTCGTGCGTTCCCAGATGAGACCGGAGACGCGGGTGTAGTTGCGCAGCGGACCGAAAGATCCGTCGGGATGCCAGGTCAGCACCGCCACCGGGAAGGCCAAATCGTCTTCCATCGACTGCAAGTTCATCGGAACCGGAATCATCGTGACGAAGCATTCATAGGCGGGGGTGGTGCGCAGGGGTTTGTCCTGGCGCAGCACCCGGATTTTTGCCCAATCCTCCCGCACGTGCTCGGTCCGGGTGTCGAAGCTCAACCGCTTGGTCAAGGCTCCGTCCTGCACCAGCTCGATGGAGTAGATGTGTTCGAGCGCCAACTCCATGTCCAGCTTGCCGTGGCGGTTGGGGGTCAGGGTGCGGATGAGGTCATTCCCTTGGTACAGGTGAACCTCGGTCGATCGCGGGTCGGCGACCTTGCTTTCCACTTGCATGCGAACGTGGAGCTGGGCATGTACCACTGAGGTCACGGCAGCTGTCAGCCCCAATACCATCAGGGCGGCCATTCGGAGGAAGTTCTGCGTCATGCCCCCTTCTACGCGGCTGTGGCCCCAGGGGTTTCGTTCCGGCCTTTGCGCGCCCTAACTTCGCGTCATGCGCACCTTCGAAATCCCGCAGTTTTACCGCAGTCCCCTCATCTCCCGCATCAAGCTCGCAAGGAAGCAGGCAGATGGGATGAAGAAAGACTTCCGGCCCACGGTCCTGGATTTTGGCCCCATCCGGTTTGTGTTGGCGCGCCACTTTGGCTTTTGCTATGGCGTGGAAAATGCCATTGAAATTATCTACCGCGCGCTGGAGGAAAATCCGGACAAGCGGGTTTTTCTGTTAAGCCAAATGATCCACAACCCCGAGGTCAACGCCGACCTCGAGAGCCGGGGCGTCCGATTTCTCTTCAGCACTTCCGGCGCCGAGATCACCCCGTTGTCGGTGCTGCAGCCTGACGATGTCGTCGTGGTTCCGGCCTTCGGGACCACGCTGGAACTGGAGCGCGACCTGACGGCCCGGGGCGTGGACCTCGCGCGCTACGACACCACCTGTCCCTTCGTGGAGAAGGTGTGGAAGCGCTCGGCCAAGTTGGGCGAATCCGCACACACAGTCATCATCCACGGCAAGCCGGAGCACGAGGAAACCCGGGCCACTTTCAGCCACGCGTCGGCGTCGGCTCCGGCCTTGGTCATCCGCGACATGGCCGAGGCCGAGCGGCTTTGTGCGTACCTCGAAGGCCGCCAGCCCTGGAGCCGTTTTTTCGAGGACTTTCCCGACCGGACCAGCCCGGGATTCCAGCCTGAGCTTCATCTGCAGCGGGTGGGGGTGGTAAACCAAACCACCATGCTCGCCACGGAGACGGTGGCCATTAGCGATCGCATCCGCCGCGCCCTGGACCACTGGGCCCAGTCGGAGCCCGCCGGCAAGGACTTCGCCAATACCCGAGACACTTTGTGTTACGCCACCCTCGACAACCAGCAGGCGACCGAAGGGGCACTGGCCCATGCCACCCCCGACTGGGCTGTGGTGGTGGGGGGGTACAACAGTTCGAACACTTCTCATCTGGTGGAGTTGATTGAACCGATAGCTCCTACCTTCTTTATTTCCAACGAGAAGGCCATATTAAATGCAGCTGAAATTCAGCACTTCAATCTGCATTCCGGACAGCTTGAGGTCTCGCCCACGCCCTGGGCCTCGGCGGACTCAGATCATGTCCCGACGGTGCTGTTGACCAGCGGAGCCTCCTGCCCCGATGCCACGGTGGAGCGGGTCATGGAGCGCATCCTCTCTTTTTATCCCGGGGCAAAAAGTGCCGATGAGGTTTGGGCGCAGGGGTCGTGGGCGTGAACTAAATTCGCTCCCATGGAAGCGCCCAAGTTGAAGAGCATCATCCGCAATGTCCGGACGGAACCCCGGAAGTTCCAGTTCCGTTCCCGGCACCTCTCGGACGCCCGTCCGGAGTGGGAGGCCCGCAAAGCCCGCATCGAAAAGGAGGTGCGGGGGGATATCCCCGGGGAAGCGGCGGCTCCTGAAGCGATTCGGTTCCGCCGCGGTCGGGGCGAACGTCCGGAGCCCGGCTCGCGGGCGGAGCGCAGGCTCGCCGTGCAACGCGGCGCGCGGCTCTACACCTTGCGGGTGGGGATGTGGATTGTGGTCTGCGCCTACCTGGTTTACCGGGGTTGGAAATGGGCGGAGCACAAGGATTGGGACACCCTCTTGAATGGATTGCGGAATGCAGGTGAATCCGGTTTCTGAGGGCCTCGCCGCTCCCAAGAACGGAGATTGCATCGTGCAACTCCCGGACCATGTGGCCAATCAAATCGCCGCAGGAGAGGTCATTCAGCGTCCCGCCTCCGCGGTGAAGGAGTTGATGGAGAACGCCGTCGATGCCGGTGCCGAGCGCATTGAAGTGCGTGTGGAGGATGCGGGCAGAACCCTCATTCAGGTGCTCGACAACGGGAGCGGAATGTCTTTCGCAGATGCATTGCGGAGCTTCGACCGCCACGCCACCTCCAAATTGCGCCAGGTGGATGACCTGTTTCAGCTGGTGACGAAGGGATTTCGAGGGGAGGCCCTGGCTTCCATCGCCTCCATTGCCCAAGTGGAGCTGCGCACCCGTCGCCAGGCGGATGAGATGGGGACCCGCGTGGGGGTGGAGGGATCGCGGTGCGTGGCCCATGAGCCTTGTGCCGCTCCCGTGGGGACGGTCATCTCGGTGAAGAATTTGTTCTACAATGTGCCCGCACGCCGGCAGTTCCTCAAGGGAGATGCGGTGGAGTTGCGCCATGTCATCGATGAATTTCAGCGGGTAGCCCTGGCGCACCCGGAGATTGCCTTCAAACTCTTCTCCCAGGGCACGGAACTTTTCCACCTCAAGCCGGGCAGTCTGCGGCAGCGCGTGGTGGGGGTCTTCGGGTCCAAGTACGATGAGCGCCTGGTCCCGGTGGATGAGCGGACGGATGTGGTGGAGATGGTGGGTTTTGTGGGCAAACCCGCCCATGCCCGCAAGGTGAGGGGGGAGCAATTCTTGTTCGTGAACCAACGGTTTATCAAGCACCCGGGGATTCACCGGGCGATTCTCGAAGCTTACGAGGGCGTGCTTCCCGCGGGACACCACCCGTTTTATGTCCTTTTTCTCGACATCGATCCCGCCCGGGTCGATGTGAACATCCACCCCACAAAGGTGGAAGTGAAGTTCGATGAGGAGCGCACCATCTACCAGTTGCTGCTGCCCGCCGTGCGACGGGCCCTCGGGCGGTTCCATGTCGCGCCTTCGCTCGACTTCGATCAGGAGTCGTCGTTCCAGATTCCGACCCTGCGGCCCACAGATGCCCTGCCCGAGGAGCCGCGCATCGCAGTGGACCCCACATACAATCCCTTTTCCCCTGCGTCTTCCCGGGGTGGGTATTCCGCTTCGGGTGGAGGATACCAACCTGCCAAGCGGAGTGCGGTAGCAGCCGGTTGGGATTGGATGCGCTGGCCGGAAAACACCTCGCCAGCGGCGGCGGAGCCGCTGGTTCCCGAGGCCCAGGTCGGGGAAGACGTGCGCCCCATGTTCCAATTCCGGCAGCGTTACATCGTCACCTCCATTCGTTCGGCTCTGGTGCTTATCGACATCCCGCGGGCCCATGCGCGGGTGCTGTATGAGCGTTTCGTTCACCAGCTGGAGGATGCCGCGACTGCGCCGGTCATTCAGCGCCTGTTGTTTCCGGAGGAAGTGGAGTTGGGACCGGCGGATCGCGCTTGGCTGGCTGAAAATGGGGCTTGGTTGCATCGATTGGGACTGGAAGTGGAGTTGACAGAGCAGGGCGCACGGGTGACTGGGGTCCCAGCAGAGGGAGAAGCCCAGCCCCGGGAGTTGCTCGAGGCCGCCCTCGACCCCCATGGCGCTGATGAAGCCCGGGTCTCTCGGGCGGAATGGGTGGCGGCGCGTTGGGCCCGTGCGGGGGCTTATCGGCCGGGGCGCAGACTGGCCAGTGCAGAGATGACGGACTTGTTGGACCGGTTGTTCGGCTGCTCCGTCCCGGCATTGGACCCCTTCGGACGGCCAGTCCTTGTTACCTTTGAGGCAGCCGATATCCAGGATCGGTTTCAGTAAATGTTCAACAACACCCCACAGGTCGTCAAGCAGCTCATCATCCTCAATGTGCTGTTCTATTTGGGAACGATGGTCGTCGGGGAGGAAGTGGCCATTCCCATGCTGGCCGGAACGTACCCGGGTTCGCCTTTCTTCCGCCCTTGGCAGATCATCACGCACATGTTTATGCATGGCGGGCTGACCCATATTTTCTTCAACATGTACGCCCTCTACATGTTTGGGAGTCAATTGGAGCGGGTTTGGGGCGGACAACGATTCTTGAAGTACTACATCGTCAGCGGGTTGGGCGGGTTCTTCCTGCACGAATTGGTCGTGGGATGGGAGGTGTACTTGCAGTACGGCACCTTTTTTCCCAGTTGGGAGCAAATCGTCGAACCCGGCTGGTCGGAACAGATGGCCTACCGCTACACGGAAAACCTGTTCGGTCGGGTGGTGGGGGCGTCCGGTGCGGTATTCGGGGTCTTGCTGGCCTTCGGGATGTTGTTCCCCAATACCCAGCTCTTCCTGCTGTTTCCGCCCATTCCCATCAAGGCGAAGTATTTCGTGCTTTTCTACGGCCTGCTGGAACTGGTGCTGGGTTTGCAGGCGGGTTTGGGAAGCCAAATCGCCCACTTCGCCCACCTCGGCGGCATGCTCTTCGGATTTTTGTTGCTTCGCTCTTGGCAGCGCGACCGGGGCACGTTCTATTGATTTCCCTCGAAAATGATCAGGAGAGAAGTACGACGGATTTGGAGCCAAGGGGATCTGCTGACCCGGTTGATTTTCTTCCATGTCTTGGTTTTTGCCGGGGTGAAGACCCTTCAACTCCTGGGAAGGCTCGGAATGGGGCCGACCGAGGCCGAGCGTTGGATGGCCACTTCCTGGAAATGGGAAATCCTTCGGTCCCAGCCCTGGTCGGTCTTTACGCATGTTTTTTTGCACTCAGATGTTTGGCACCTGGTGTTTAACATGCTCATGTTGTGGTGGACCGGGCGCATGTTCATCCAGGAGTTGGGCACGCGGAGAATGTTGGCCGTATTTCTGGCCGGCGGTTGGGTGGGCTGGCTGTTCTATGCGGTCATGCTCAATGCCTTTCCCGGATTGCGCACGGGCGACTACGCCTTGGGGGCCAGTGCCGCGGTGATGGCAGTTTTCGTGGCGGTGGCTACGGAAGTGCCGGATCGCAAGGTCGCAATCGTCTTGTTAGGACCGGTGGCGCTGAAGTACCTCGCCTTGTTGTACGTGTTGCTGGATTACTTCGCCTTGGGCGATGGAGACAATGCAGGGGGGAATCTGGCCCACCTCGGCGGTGCGGCCTTCGGCTTCTTCTGGGCGCGTCAATGGCAGTCAGGCAGGGACATCACCCGGGGATTGGAGCGGGTGTTGGATGTGATTTTTGGTTGGTTACCGGGCGGCAAGATGCGGGTGGTGGGAGGAAGTGCTGTGGGGACAGGGCGCAGCCGAATGGGATGGCGCCGTTCCCAGAAGCCCCAGCGCGCGAAGTCGGATGAGGAGTTCAACCTGGAAAAGCGAGAGCAAGAGGCGCAGTTGGACGCCATACTGGACAAAATCGCGCGACACGGTTACGATCGCTTGTCCGCTGCGGAGAAGGAGTTTTTGTTTCGCCAATCCAACAAGCGCTGAATGGCGAAAGGAGCCGCACGGTCTAAGGTGGCCCACAAACCCATGGGTTGGTTGGGGTGGGGAAGTGGCTTGCTTCTGGTTCCGGGGCAAGTGGGGGTGATGGCCGCGGAAGTAGCCACGCGGGTGAGTCCTGTGGATTTTCCGTACCTCGCCCCCTTCGGACTGGTCTATCCATGGGCGTTGCTGCTGCTGCTGCTGGGCATGATGTGGCGGCTGATTCAGGGGAGGTTTGCGGGGCTGGTCGTGCCGTTGGTGGTTTGCATCATCACCTGGTCACACGTCAGGCTCACCTGGGGGGGGAGTGGCAGCGAATCGGATGCCACGCAAGGAGGTCATACGGCGCTGGATGCCCCCTTGAAAGATTCCCTGGAAGTGATGAGCTGGAATGTGCGCCAGTTTGATCGTTTTGGTTGGTTGGGCGGAGCCCAAATCCGGGATGAAATCCTCACCACCCTCCAAGAGGCCCAACCCCACATCCTGTGCATCCAGGAGTGCTTTCTGGAGGAAGGCAAAAAAGCGTATCTCACGCTGGCCCAACTGAAGGAACGCACCGGACTGCCCCACGCGCACACCGAGTGGGACGCTTCGAAATCCCCGGATCAGCGCATGGGACTGGTGACCTTGAGTCGGTACCCTGTGGTGGGCACCGTGCACATTCGGTTCGAAAACGACCGGGACAACGCCGCTTTGGCCACAGATCTCCGGGTGGGGGAGGACACCATTCGGGTGATCAATGCGCACCTGAGCTCCATTCGGCTCGATCGGCAGGATTACGAGGCCGTGCGCCGAGGCCCGGATGCCGGGGAGCGGGCGAAGCTCTGGCGGCGGTTGCGGATGGCTTGGGAAAAAAGGGCGCTCCAGGCGGAGCAGTTGGCGGAGTTTATCCAGGCGAGTCCCCATCCCGTCATCGTCTGTGGGGACTTCAATGACACGCCCGTTTCCTACGCCATGTCCAAGTTCCGGCGGTATGTGGTCGATGCCTTTGCCACCCACGGAAGTGGATTGGGCGGGACCTATATCGGGGACCTCCCTTCGCTGCGCATCGACTTCATCATGCACAGTCCGGCGCTCGAAGCGGTTCGCTTCGAGAAAGTGGGGGCTCGACTGAGTGATCACCATGCGGTGCGCACCCGGCTGGTGGGTCGAACCGGGCCGGCGCAGGACTGATCCGCCGCAGGAGCATCCGCGCAGGGGATGAACTTTAACCCCCGTACGAGCGGTAGTGGGAGCCGTGGCGCCTGCGCTCCAAGGCCTCGAAAATGCCCACGTTCAGGCCCAGCAGCAAGAACCCATAGACCAAATCGTCCGCAGGCATCGAGAAAATCCGCCAGCCGGTGTTGTGGTCGGGGTTGTACCAGACGATTTGGTCTACAATGATGCTGGCATCTTGATGGAGCAATGGATACTCCCAAAACCGGATCCCGGTCAGGACCCCGTTGCTCACCACGAAGGGCACAATCAAGACCAAGTAAGTCAACCAAAACCAGCTCATCCACAACTGTCTAGCCGCCATCACGTAAAGCAATCCTGCAGCGGTGAGCCAGGCAGATGTGGTGATATACCAAGCCCCGGAATGGGCCAGTCCCAGCCCCACACAGGTCATAAAAGCGGCAAAGGAGAGCGAAAAATGCCCCCATCTCAGGGGATTCAGCGGGATGAGGTAGGCCTTCAGGGTGGCGTAGGTGAAGACGCTGGCGTAGGGCACCACGATGAAAAAGAGGTACTCCTCCAGGGGCAGCCCCCCCAGCGTCACACCGATGAGGTAATCTGGATTGAACCCCCAGATGCCCTGCTGCGTGAAGTAAATGTCCCACAGCACGAAGAGCAAGGCCACAAACAGATTCGCAGGCCAGAAGGACCGCCAGTAGCGGTAAAAGTGCACCTTCTTGTCGAAGCTCAGCGCCAGGGGACCGGCCAGCACGGTGAGGTCCACCAATAGGTAAAGTCCCTTCATGCCGCTGGAGTTGACCGCTTGGCTTTCAGGGATTTGCGCGCCTCGCGAAGGTACTTGGGGGGGACGTACAGCATCCCGAAGCACTCGCCGTCTTCAGGCCCGAGGTGCTTGTGATGCACCTTGTGGGCTTTGCGGATGGCCATGAAGTATGCGTTTTCCGTGCGCTTGAACCAGGGAAAACGCTGGTGGATGAACACATCATGGACCAGAAAGTAGGCCAAACCATACAGCGCAATTCCCGCGCCTATCCAGACCCTGACGTCCCCTCCCGCCATCAGGCCCGTCATGATGCACAGGGCACTGGGTACGGCGAAGATGAGGAAGAAGGCATCGTTCTTTTCGAAAAATCCAGGTTGGTGGACGTGGTGGTCTTCGTGGAAATACCACATCCATCCGTGCATGAGATACTTATGGGCGGCCCAAGCCACCCCTTCCATCACGACAAAGGTGGCCAGCACGGCGGCCACGGCGATCAAGGTGTCCATGACAAGCAAATTAAGGTCAAAAAAAACAGCGCAAAGGTGATCATAAGCCCGATGGCCACCTTTCTCGAAGGGCGGGTGGCGGGCTGCGGCATGCACAGGGCTGAGAGCAGGAAGGAGACGCCCCACCAGCTCAGGTAGTTCTGGGCGGGGATGAGGTCGCCGGCCCAGGTCCACCAGCCGGCGCGGACGGCGACGGGTTCGAGCAGGAAATCGAGGGCGGTCATGGTCGTGGCGACGCCGGCGGCCCGGACCCAGCGGTTGGCGGCGAGACGGGGGAGGCCGGTGCGTTCGAGGAGGGCCTCGGTCAGGGCGTGGGTGCCGAGGAGCATGATGAGCCAGAGCCAGCCGAGGAGCCAGGGCACGCCCAAAAACCGCGGTCCCAGCCCTGTGCCGTAGGCGTAGTCGCCGAAGAGCCAGCCGGTTTGGACGCCGATGACCTCGGCCACGAAGCCCCCGGCGGCGACCGCTAGCCAGCCGAGGTGGGCGTTGCGCCACTGGCTGCGGAGGGCCAGACCGCCTGCGATGAGCAAGGTCAGCGGGGTGAAGCGGAGCAAGAACGGCGCGAATCCTGAGGCGATGCCGAGGATGCCCACGGCGTGCAGGATGCCGATGACGCCGAGGGCGTTGCGGTCACGGCGGTGGTCGGCACGCTGGCCCTCCGCGACAAGCTCGGCTGTGATGCGGGCACTGAGCAGGCACAGGGGAATCCCCCCGCCGGGATGCACACTGCCCCCGCAGAAATAGAGGCCCTGAAGGTCCGTCGAGCGGTTGCGGTGCCGCAAGAAAGCGGACAGGGGGCTGTTGGACGCCGCACCATACAGCGCGCCTTGCCAAGATCTCGTGCGCCGTTCGATTTCCTGCGGGGTGAGCACTTCCTCCCCGGCGATGAGCGATTCCAGCGGCAGGGGGGAGGGCATGGCGTTCGCGGCGCGGAGCGATTGCTCGATGCGGCGGAGCGTTTGGCTGCGGATTTGGCCTACAGATGCAGCATCCAACGGCGTTTCCCGGGCGGCCACATTGATCAGGACAAACCAGTTCTCACACCCCTCCGGCGCATCTTCCGGCGTGAGCTTGGAGGTGATGTTCACGTAGACGGTCGCGTCACTGACGGGCATCCCATCCTGCTGAATTTCAGCGAACTCGCGGGCGTAATCGTCCGAGAAGAAGATGTTGTGCAGGTGCAGCTCCGGAAAAGTAGCCGCCATTTTCCAGTAGAAGATGACGCCGCTGGTGGAGCGCGGTTGGGACAAAATGCGCTCCGGGGCCCTGAGATCCGGCAGCAACTTGCGGTAGGTCGGATGCAGGTCCGCGCCCGAGACGACCACTTGAGCCGAGTGGACCCGACCCCGTACATCCCGCACGCCGCTTACCCCCAATCCGTCGTGGAGAATCCGTTCGGCGGCCGTGTCGAAGTGGTACTCGACCCCCAGCGCTTCGCCCAGGGCGTGCAGGTGCCGGGTGATGCTGTACATGCCGCCCTCCGGATAGAAGGTGCCCATGCCGTATTCGAGGTGCGGGATCACCTGCATCATGGCCGGTGCGCGGTAGGGATCCGATCCGTTGTAAGTGGCGTAGCGGTCAAACAACTGAACCCAGTGGGCCCCGCGCAGCCGGCGTGCGTTGAGCTGGTGCAGGGTACCCAACCACGGAATACGCCGCCAGGCAGGCAGCACAGCCCGCAGCCTCCCCCCGCTGTTCCGACCCCACTCGTGGATGCTGTGCTCGAGGAAGACCCCCCGGGTGGCCTCGAAGACCCGCGCACTGTCCTCCAAATACCCCTCCAGCGCCTTCACCTCGTCGGGCGCCAGTCCCTCGCGGCGGCGGGCCGGGTCTGCCCAGGCCACCCAGCGCCTGCCGTCCGGCCAGTGGTAGTGCGTGGATCGGTCGAGCCGCCGATACGCAAAGGCCGGCGGCAAACGCCGCTCCCACGCCTCCCCCCAGGCCCGGGCAGCCTCCCGGGCGCAGGCATCCACCTCCTCCACCAAGGCCGGCCAAGTAAACAACGACGGCCCCA